>NZ_QMEX01000025.1 GCF_003284925.1 Mycolicibacter senuensis | reverse complement strand
CGGCTGACGAGCCGACCGCGACGGTCGCCGTGGCGGTCGTGTCGAAAAGTGTCCGGAAGCGCGGCATGGGTTCCCCAATTCCTCGGCGGTGGCCTCTACGAAATTTGACGCTAGCGTGTTGCCGATGAGGCTCAAGTGACACGAGTGTCATTTATGGGACCGTTACGGACCCGAGCCGCGACGGTGATCGGACCGCTGTTCGATAAAGTCGTGGCGGTAGACACCACCCTCGATCCCCCCGCCGCGCGTTCCTGGGCGAACCGATTGACCGCCGCGGCCCCGCTGCTGCTGGCGGGCAGTATCGTGGCGCGAATCGCGTGGACCTACCTCACCCCGCGCGGCGCCAACTTCGTCGACCTGCACGTCTACATCAGCGGCGCGGCGGCACTGGGCCGGCCCGGCGAACTGTATGACTACGTCTACGCCGACCAGACGCCCGACTTCCCGCTGCCGTTCACTTATCCGCCGTTCGCCGCGGTGGTGTTCTACCCGCTGCATTTTCTGCCGTTCGGATTGGTCGCCTTCCTGTGGCAGATCGGGACCATGGCTGCGGTGTACGGCGTGGTGCGACTGTGCCAGCGACTACTCGGGGAATCGGCCACCACGGGCCGCCGGGTTGCAATGCTGTGGACCGCGGTCGGGATCTGGACCGAACCGTTGCGCAGCACATTCGACTACGGCCAGATCAATGTGATCCTGGTGCTGGCGGTGCTCTACGCGGTCTACAGCAGCCGGTGGTGGGTGTCGGGGCTGTGCGTCGGACTGGCCGCCGGGGTCAAGCTGACCCCGGCGATCGCCGGCGTCTACCTGGCCGGGTCGCGGCGCTGGGCCGCCGCGGTGTTCTCGGCGGTGGTCTTCGCCGGCACGGTCGCGCTCTCGGTCTGGGCCACCGGTGACCAGGCCCGCCGCTACTTCACCGAGTTGCTCGGGGACGCGCACCGGGTGGGGCCGATCGGAACGTCGTTCAACCAGTCCTGGCGCGGCGGGATCTCCCGGATCCTCGGCCACGACGCGGGCTACGGCCCGGCGGTGCTGGTCGCGATCGCCGTCACGGCCGTGCTGGCGGTGCTGGCATGGCGGGCGCTGGACAGCAACCCCGTCCGGCCCGACCCGCTCGGCCTGTTGCTGGTGGTCGCGCTCTTCGGGCTGTTGGCATCGCCGATCTCCTGGACTCACCACTGGGTGTGGCTGCTGCCGCTGACGATCTGGCTGCTGCACGGCCCGTACTCGGATCGCCGGGGCGCGCGGGTGCTGGGCTGGGGCTGGCTGGCGGCGATCCTGATCGGGGTGCCGTGGCTGCTCAGTTTCGCGCAGCCGAGCATCTGGCAGGACGGCCGGCCGTGGTATCTGGCGTGGGCCGGCCTGGTCTACATCGTCGGCGTGCTGGCCACCCTCGCCTGGATGGCCACCACCCGCGTCAGCTCGCCAGAATCCGGCTGATTTCGCCCGCCATCGCCACGTCCTTGTCGGTGATGCCGCCCTCGGAGTGCGTCACCAGTGCGAACGTCACCGTCCGCCAGCGGATGTCGATATCGGGGTGGTGATCGGCCGCCTCGGCGCGTTCGGCGACCCGCCGTACCGCTTCGATGCCGGCCAAAAACGAGTCGAACTTGATCGAGCGGCGCAGCGCACCGTCGGCCCGCTCCCAGCCGTCGAGGTCGGCTAGCGCGGCATCCACCTGGTCATCTGTTAACACGGCCATACCCGACGGTAGGACGGTATAGCCTCACACGCCATGCCTACCCAGATCGTCGTCGCCGGAGCCGTGATCGTCGGGTCTGCGGTGTTGATCGCGCAGCGACGTCGCCCGCCGGAGCTGGCCGGTCTCTGGGAACTGCCCGGCGGCAAGGTCATGCCCGGCGAGAGCGAGCCGGCCGCGCTGGCCCGTGAGCTCGCCGAAGAGCTCGGTCTGGAGGCCTCGGCGCTGACGGTGGGCGAACGCGTCGGCGCCGATGTCGTGCTGGACAACGGCCTGACGTTGCGTGCCTACCGGGTCAGCCTGGCGCGCGGCGAGCCCCGGCCCGACGACCACCAGGCGCTTCGCTGGGTGACCGCTGTGGAGTTGCCTGATGTTGACTGGGTACCCGCCGACAGAGCTTGGCTCGCCGACCTGGCTCGGGCACTGTAGGTGAAACAGCTCTGTTAATTCTGTCGATGAATTCGGTCGTTAGGCGATATATCCCACTACGCTGGGGTTTCGGCCTGAGACGGTGTGCTGTCGCAGCCCGTCCTGCCACCTGAACCGCTCGAGTGCGGCGACCCGTTAAAGGAGTATCCGATGACACTCGCAAAGCCGCCCACTCCCCGCATCGGCGGCCCGCTTGAAGAACTGCTGGAACGCAGCGGCCGATTCTTCACGCCGGGGGAGGTCTCCGCCGACCTGCGCACGGTCACCCGCCGGGGCGGCCGCGAGGCCGACATCTTCTACCGGGACCGCTGGAGCCACGACAAGGTGGTCCGCTCCACCCACGGGGTCAACTGCACCGGATCGTGCTCCTGGAAGATCTTCGTCAAGGACGGGATCATCACCTGGGAGAATCAGGCGACGGACTATCCCTCGGTGGGCCCGGATCGACCCGAATACGAGCCCCGCGGCTGCCCGCGCGGCGCCTCCTTCTCCTGGTACTCCTACTCGCCGACCCGGATCCGCTACCCGTATGCCCGCGGCCCGCTGGTGCAGATGTTCCGGGAGGCCAAGGCCCGCCTCGGTGACCCGGTGCTGGCCTGGGCCGACATTCAGGCCGACCCGGAGCGGCGCCGTCGCTACCAACAGGCCCGCGGCATGGGCGGGCTGGTCCGGGTCAGCTGGGCCGAAGCCACCGAGATGATCGCGGCCGCCCACGTGCACACCATCAAGAGCTACGGCCCGGACCGGATCGCCGGGTTCTCGCCGATTCCGGCGATGTCGATGGTGTCGTTCGCCGCCGGCTCGCGGTTCATCCAGCTGCTCGGCGGGGTGATGACGTCGTTCTACGACTGGTACGCCGACTTGCCGGTCGCCTCCCCCCAGGTGTTCGGCGACCAGACCGACGTGCCGGAATCCGGCGACTGGTGGGATGCGGCCTACCTGATGATGTGGGGCTCCAACGTCCCGATCACCCGCACCCCCGACGCGCACTGGATGGCCGAGGTGCGCTACCGCGGCACCAAGGTGGTCAGCGTCAGCCCCGACTACGCCGACAACACCAAGTTCGCCGACGAGTGGATGCCATGCGCTGCCGGCACCGATGGCGCGCTGGCCATGTCGATGGGCCACGTCATCCTCTCCGAGTGCTACGTCAAGCAAGAGGTGCCGTTCTTCACCGACTACGTGCGCCGCTACACCGACCTGCCGTTCCTGATCAAGCTGGAGGAGCGCGACGGCCGGCTGGTGCCGGGCAAGAACCTGACCGCCGCCGATCTGGATGGGGCGGCGGCAGCATCGGAGAATGCCGCGTTCAAGCCGGCCGTGCTGGATGAAAGCACCGACAGCGTTGTGGTGCCGAACGGCTCCTTGGGCTTCCGCTGGGGCGACGAGGGGATCGGTAAGTGGAACCTGGATCTCGGTGAGGTGCGGCCGGCCCTGACCGTGCTGGACACCACGGAGCGCAACGGCAACGGCCACCGGCGGGCCGCGTTGGTGTCGCTGCCCGGCTTCGACGCGGTGGACGGCCACGGCACCGTCGTGGAGCGGGGGGTGCCGGTCCGTCAGTTCGGCGAGCACCTGGTCTGCACCGTCTTCGATCTGATGCTGGCCAACTACTCGGTGGGCCGGCCCGGGCTGCCCGGCGAATGGCCTACCGGATACGACGATGGCACGCAGGTCAACACCCCGGCCTGGCAGGAGCCGATCACCGGGGTCTCGGCCTCCCAGGCGATTCGGATCGCGCGCGAATTCGCCCGCAATGCAGAGGAATCCGGCGGGCGGTCGATGATCATCATGGGCAGCGGGATCTGCCAGTGGTTCCACGGCGACGCCACGTATCGGGCGGTGCTGGCGCTGCTGATGCTCACCGGATCGATGGGCCGCAACGGCGGCGGCTGGGCGCACTATGTCGGTCAGGAGAAGGTGCGGCCACTCACCGGCTGGCAGACCATGGCCGCGGGCAACGACTGGTCGCGGCCGCCGCGCCAGGTACCCGGCACCTCCTACTGGTATGCCCACACCGACCAGTGGCGCTACGACGGCTACGGGGCGGACAAGCTGACCACCCCGGTGGGCCGCGGCCGCTTCGACGGCAAACACACCATGGACATCCTGGCCTCGGCCACTGCGATGGGCTGGAGCCCGTTCTACCCGCAGTTCGACAAGTCCAGCCTGCAGGTCGCCGACGAGGCCGAGGCCGCCGGCCGCGACGCCGGAGAATACGTCGCCGAGCAGCTCGCCGCCGGTGAGCTGAAGCTGTCGGTGACCGACCCCGACAACCCGGTGAACTGGCCCCGGGTGCTGACGGTGTGGCGGGCCAACCTGATCGGCGCGTCCGGCAAGGGCGGGGAGTACTTCCTCAAGCACCTGTTGGGCACCGACGCCAGCGTGCTCGGTGAGCCGCCGGCCGACGGTGTGAAACCGCAGGACGTCCGCTGGGACAACGATATTCCCGAAGGCAAGCTCGACCTGCTGATGTCGATCGACTTCCGGATGACCTCGACCACGCTGATGTCCGATGTCGTGCTGCCGGCCGCGACCTGGTATGAGAAGGCCGACTTGTCGTCCACCGACATGCACCCCTACGTGCACTCGTTCGCCGCGGCGATCGACCCGCCGTGGGAGACCCGCAGCGACTACGACGCATTCGGCGCGATCGCCCGGACCTTCAGCGGGCTGGCCAAAAAGCACCTGGGTGTCCGCAACGACGTGGTGCTGACCGCGATGCTGCACGACACCGCCGACGCGATGGCCTATCCCGACGGGACCGAACGCGATTGGCTGCGCACCGGCGAAACGCCCGTTCCGGGCAAGACGATGCCCAAAATCACCGTGGTGGAACGGGATTACGCCGCGATCCACGACAAGTGGCAGACGTTGGGCCCGCTGGTCGAGACCTTGGGTCTGACCACCAAGGGCTACACCGTGTTCCCGCACGAAGAGGTCGAAGACCTGGCCAGTCGGTTCGGGGTGATGAAATCCGGTGCCGGAGAAGGGCGGCCGGCGCTGACCACCGCGACGCGGATGGCTGACACCGTGCTGGCGTTGTCGGGCACCACCAACGGCCGAATCGCCACGGAGGGCTTCCGTGAGCTGGAGAAGCGCACCGGTCAGCGGCTGGCGCACCTGTCCGAGGGCAGCGAGGAGAAGCGGATCACCTACGCCGACACCCAGGCCCGTCCGGTGCCGGTGATCACCAGCCCGGAATGGTCCGGCAGCGAGACCGGTGGCCGGCGCTACGCGCCCTTCACGATCAACGTCGAGTGCCTCAAGCCGTTCCACACCCTGACCGGACGGATGCACTTTTACCTGGCTCACGACTGGATCGAAGAGCTCGGCGAGCACCTGCCGGTGTATCGCCCGCCATTGGACATGGCGCGGCTGTTCGACGCCCCCGAACTCGGTGAGGTCGGCGACGGCATCGGCATCACCGTGCGGTATCTGACCCCGCACTCGAAGTGGTCGTTCCACTCCACCTACCAGGACAACCTCTACATGCTGTCGCTGTCGCGCGGCGGGCCGACCATGTGGATGAGCCCGGGGGATGCCGCGAAAATCGGTGTGAAAGACAACGATTGGATCGAGGCGGTCAACGTCAACGGCATCTTCGTCGGCCGGGCGATCGTGAGCCAGCGGATGCCGGACGGGGTGGTGTTCGTCTACCACGTGCAGGAACGCACCGTCGACACCCCGCGTGCGGAGACCAACAACAAGCGCGGCGGCACCCACAACTCGCTGACCCGGATCCGGGTCAAGCCCAGTCACCTCGCCGGCGGCTACGGCCAGCACGCATTCGCGAACAACTACCTGGGCCCGACCGGCAACCAGCGCGACGAGGTGACCGTGGTGAGGCGTCGCCGCAACCAGGACGTGAGGTACTGAGCATGAAAGTAATGGCGCAGATGGCCATGGTGATGAACTTGGACAAATGTATCGGGTGCCACACCTGCTCGGTGACCTGCAAACAGGCCTGGACCAACCGCGAGGGCACCGAGTACGTGTGGTTCAACAACGTCGAAACCCGCCCCGGCGGTGGGTATCCGCGCACCTACGAAGATCAGAACCGCTGGAAGGGCGGTTGGACGCTGGACAAGAAGGGCCGGCTGCGGCTGCTGGCGGGCGGGCGCGTCCACAAACTGCTGAACATCTTCGCCAACCCCAACCTGCCCGGCTTGAAGGACTACTACGAGCCGTGGACCTACGACTACGAGAACCTCACCACGGCGCCGCTGGGCGACACCATCCCGGTGGCCGCGCCCCGGAGCTCGATCACCGGCGACCCGATGAACATCGAGTGGGGACCTAACTGGGATGACAACCTCGCCGGTTCGCCGGAGCACCTGGTCAACGACCCGATCCTGGCCAAGGTCAGCGACCAGGTCAAAAGCGAGCTCGAAGAAACCTTCATGTTCTACCTGCCCCGGATCTGCGAGCACTGCCTGAATCCGTCGTGTGTGGCGTCGTGCCCGACCGGGGCGATCTACAAGCGCGAAGAAGACGGCATCGTGCTGGTCGACCAGGACCGCTGCCGCGGCTGGCGGCTGTGCGTGTCGGGCTGTCCGTACAAAAAGGTGTACTTCAACCACAAGACCGGCAAGGCAGAGAAGTGTCACTTCTGCTATCCCCGCATCGAGGTCGGGCTGCCGACAATCTGCTCGGAGACCTGCGTCGGGCGGCTGCGCTACATCGGGCTGGTGCTCTACGACGCCGACAAGGTGCTTGAAGCGGCGTCGGTGGAGAAAGACACCGACCTCTATGAAGCCCAGTGCGGCGTATTTCTGGACCCGACCGACCCCGAGGTGATCGCCGGCGCACGCGCCGAGGGGATCTCCGACACCTGGATCGAGGCCGCCCAACGGTCGCCGATCTATGCGCTGATCAACACCTACAAGGTGGCGCTGCCGCTGCACCCGGAATACCGGACCATGCCGATGGTCTGGTACGTCCCGCCGCTGTCGCCGGTCGTCGACGCCGTCAGCCGCGACGGGCACGACGGCGAAGACCTGGGCAACCTGTTCGGGGCGCTGGAGGCGCTGCGCATCCCGATGGCCTACCTCGCCGAACTGTTCACCGCCGGTGACACCGCCGTCATCGAAGACGTGCTGCGACGGCTGGCGGCGATGCGCTCCTACATGCGCGACATCAGCCTGGGTCGTGACACCCAGCCTCACATCCCCGCCTCGGTCGGCATGACCGAAGAGGAGATGTACAACATGTACCGACTGCTCGCGATCGCCAAATATGAAGAGCGGTACGTGATTCCGACCGCTTACAGCCAGAAGGCCCACGAGCTCGAGCACATGGGATGCTCCATCACCGGCGGCCCCAACGGGTACGAGGATGACCCGTTCGTGAGCGCCGACGGCGAGTCGGGGTCGTCGTTTCACATGGTCGAAAACGGCGGCCACGCCCAGCGGCCGCGGGGCCGGACCAACCTGCTCAACTGGGGCGGTGGCGACCGGGCGGTGCCCGAGATGTTCCCGGAGCACCAGTGAAGGGGTTCATCCGGTCGCTGCGGCGCCAACCCGGCGGGCCGGCCGACCGGGCGGTGTGGCAGGCGGCGTCGTTGCTGCTGACCTACCCCGACGAACAGCTGCAGCAGCGGCTCGACACCGTCGAAGCACTGCTTGCCCACGCCGATGCGGCACCGGCGGGACTGTTGGCGCGCACCGTGGCCGCGCTGCGGGCGTCCGACCCGATGGCCGCCGCCGTCGACTACGTCGAAACCTTCGACATGCGGCGGCGTTCGACGTTGTTGCTGACCTACTGGACCGGTGGGGACACCCGCAACCGGGGCATGCAGATGCTGGCGTTCGCCACCGCCTACCGCGAGGCCGGTGCCGAGCCGCCCGCGGGCGAGGCGCCCGATCACCTGCCGGTGGTGCTGGAGTTCGCCGCGCAGGTCGATCCGCAGGGCGGACGCCGCCTGCTGCTGGCGCACCGGGTGCCGATCGACGTGCTGCACAAGTCGCTGACCGACGCCGGGTCACCGTATGCCCACACCATCGCCGCGGTCTGCCACACGCTGCCGGCGGCAACCGATCAGGAGGTACGGAATGTGAGCGAGCTGATGACGTCCGGCCCGCCGGCCGAAGCAGTTGGGCTGCAGCCGTACACGGCGGCCGTTTCGCTGGGGATGCCGAAGGTGCCGACCCGATGACGCATATAGCGATCGTCAGCACCGCGGAGCTGTGGTGGGACATCATGCCCTACTTCGTGCTGGCCATCGCGGGCGTGGCCACCTGGTGGCGGTACAAATACGACAAGTTCGGCTGGACCACCCGCTCGTCGCAGCTGTATGAGTCCAAGCTGCTGCGCATCGGCAGCCCGATGTTCCATTTCGGCAGCTTCGTGGTGATCATGGGCCACATCGTGGGACTGTTCGTTCCGGAGTCCTGGACTCGTGCGCTGGGAATGAGCGACCGGTTCTATCACCTGCAGGCGTTGATCCTCGGCCTGCCGGCCGGTGTCGCCACCCTGGTCGGCGTCGGGTTGTTGATCTATCGCCGCCGCACCGAACGGTCGGTGTTCAAGGCGACCAGTGTCAACGACAAGCTGATGTATGCGGTGCTGGTGTGTGCGCTGGTGGTCGGCATGTGTTGCACGCTGTTAGGCACCACCGCCTACGGTGAGGAGCACGACTACCGGCAGACGGTGTCGGTCTGGTTTCGGTCGATCTTCACCCTTGACCCGCGAGGAGACCTGATGTTGCAGGCCCCGATCTACTTCCAGGTGCACGTGCTGATCGCGTTTACCCTGTTCGCGCTGTGGCCGTTCACCCGCCTGGTGCACGCGTTCAGCGCGCCGATCGGCTATCTGTTCCGGCCTTACATCGTCTACCGCAGCCGCGATTATGCGAAGAAGAATCAGCCGATGGGCTCCCGGGCGCCGAGGCGGGGCTGGTGAAAGCCCTCGCCGCGCCGCTGGGCGCGCTGCTGATGCTGGTGGCGGCCGGGCCCGCGAAGGCCGATCCGGCCGATGTCGACACCGACTTCCTGGCGGCCCTGCAGGCGGCCGGCATCACCTACAACCGCCCTGACCAGGCCATCGTCACCGCGAAAATGGTGTGCAAGTTCATCGCGCAGGGCAAACCGAGCCCGGAGGTGCTCGACGGTCTCAAGGAGCGCAATCCCGGACTGACGACCGAGCACGGGAGCATGTTCGTCGGGATCGCGGCACACTCCTACTGCCCGGACCAGCTGGTTCAGAACCCGGTTCCGGCCGCCCCCTAGGGGCATGGCAGGACGGCGCGAGGAGATCCATGGGCCGCACCGTGATTCCGGCGTGGATGCAACCGATGTACGAGGCCTATCACTTCGCGCCTGCGGTCATCGACGGCGAGTACCTGCGCTGCTCGGGCATGATCGGTTTTCGACCCGACCTGACCGTGCCCGAAAATCTGACCGAGCAGTTCACCCTGGCTTTTGAGAATCTGCGCGGTCTGCTGGCCGAGGTGGGGCTCACCTTCGCCGACGTGACGGAGATGACCACCTACCACGTCGGCCTCGCCGCGCACTTCGACGAGTTCTGCGCGGTCAAGGATGCCTTCCTGTGCGAGCCGTACCCGGCGTGGACCGCGGTCGGGATTTCCGAACTGGCAGCCCCGGGGGCCGCGCTCGAGGTACGGATCACCGCACGGCTGCGCTGATTCCCGCGCGAGCCGGCCGATCAGCATAAAGTTACCGGCGTGGCCCTGCCTGACGACGTCTACACCCGGCTGCTCACGTTCCGGACCCGACTGCGGCGCTTCGAGCGGTGGAGCGCCGACCAAGCTCAAGCCGCCGGACTCACCCCGGCACAGCACCAATTGCTGCTGGCGATCCGGGGGCACGCCGACTCGCGCGGGCCGACGGTCGGCGACATCGCGGAGTACCTGCTGCTGCGCCACCACAGCGCCGGGGAGCTGATCCAGCGCGCCGAGGCGGCCGGATTGGTCGTCCGGGTCCGCGACAACGAGGACCAGCGGGTGATCCGGCTGCAGCTCACCGAGGCGGCGGCGCAGTGCCTGCAAGCGCTGACCGAACTGCACCTCGAAGAGCTGGAGCGGTTCAGCGCCGAGTCTCCGCTGGGGCTGTGACAGCCATTGTGAGATAGCTTTCACGTTTTCGCGATCGGCAGGTTGCGCTGGCAGAATCGCCCGGTGAACTTTCGTAACGTCGCCATCGTCGCGCACGTAGACCACGGCAAGACCACGCTGGTCGACGCGATGCTGCGCCAGTCCGGCGCCCTGGCCGAACGTGGCGATGACGCCAAAGAGCGGGTGATGGACTCCGGAGACCTGGAGCGCGAAAAAGGCATCACCATCCTGGCCAAGAACACGGCCGTGCACCGCCACCACGCCGACGGGACCGTCACCGTAATCAACGTGATCGACACGCCGGGCCACGCCGACTTCGGTGGCGAGGTGGAGCGCGGGCTGTCCATGGTCGACGGGGTGGTCCTGCTGGTCGACGCCTCCGAGGGGCCGCTGCCGCAGACCAGGTTTGTGCTGCGCAAGGCGCTGACCGCGCATCTGCCGGTGATCCTGGTGGTCAACAAGACCGACCGTCCCGACGCCCGAATCGCCGAGGTTGTCGAGGCCAGCCACGACCTGTTGCTCGATGTGGCCAGTGATCTCGACGACGAGGCGCAGGCCGCCGCCGAACATGCGCTGGGATTGCCGACGCTGTACGCCTCGGGGCGTGCCGGGGTGGCCAGCACCACCGCACCCGCCGACGGCGCTGTCCCCGACGGGGAGAACCTCGACCCACTGTTCGACGTGCTGCTCGAGCACGTGCCGCCGCCGTCGGGCGACCCGGACGCGCCGTTGCAGGCACTGGTCACCAACCTCGACGCCTCGGCCTTCCTGGGACGGCTCGCGCTGATCCGCGTCGCCAACGGCCGGATCCGCAAGGGCCAGCAGGTCGCCTGGCTGCGCGAGGTCGACGGTGAGCCGGTGACCACCACCGCCAAGATCACCGAGTTGCTGGTCACCGAGGGGGTGGAGCGCACCCCGACCGAGGAGGCCTGCGCCGGGGACATCGTCGCGGTCGCCGGGATCGGCGAGATCATGATCGGCGACACCCTGGCGGACCCAGCCGACCCGGTCGCCTTGCCGCGCATCACCGTCGACGAGCCGGCGATCTCGGTGACGATCGGCACCAACACCTCCCCGCTGGCGGGCAAGGTCTCCGGGCACAAGCTGACCGCGCGCATGGTCAAGACCCGGCTGGACACCGAGCTGATCGGCAACGTCTCGGTGCGGGTGGTGGACATCGGGCGCCCCGACGCCTGGGAGGTGCAGGGCCGCGGCGAGCTGGCGCTGGCGATCCTGGTCGAGCAGATGCGCCGGGAGGGCTTCGAGCTGACCGTCGGCAAGCCGCAGGTGGTGACCAAGAAGATCGACGGCAAGGTGCACGAACCGTTCGAGCACCTGACCGTCGACTGCCCCGAGGAGTATGTCGGCGCCATCACCCAGCTGGCGGCCGCACGCAAGGGCCGGATGACCGAGATGGCCAACCACACCACCGGTTGGGTGCGGATGGAGTTCATCATCCCCAGCCGCGGCCTGATCGGCTGGCGCACCGATTTTCTCACCGAGACCCGCGGCACCGGTATCGCCAACGCGGTCTTCGACGGCTACCAGCCGTGGGCCGGCGAGATCCGGGCCCGCCACACCGGCTCACTGGTGAGCGACCGTTCCGGCTCGATCACGCCGTTCGCGCTGATTCAGCTGGCCGACCGCGGCCAGTTCTTCGTGGAGCCGGGCCAGGAGACCTACCAGGGCATGGTGGTCGGGATCAATCCTCGGGCCGAGGATCTGGACATCAACGTCACCAAAGAGAAAAAGCTGACCAACATGCGGTCGTCGACCGCGGACGTGATGGAGACGTTGGCCCGACCGATCGAGCTGGACCTGGAGCAGGCGATGGAGTTCTGCGCGGTCGACGAGTGTGTCGAGGTCACTCCCGAGGTGGTGCGGGTGCGCAAGGTCGAACTGGATTCGACGTTGCGGGCACGCAGCCGCGCCCGGGCCAAGAACCTATAGATTTGGGCCGCCCGGATACCCTGGTGGCCGTGCCGAAGCCGCTCCGCTGTCCCCGTGTGATGGCGGGAGCACTGGCTTCGGTGATGCTACTGGTGTTGACGCAGCTCGCGGCGGCATGCACGGTCAACCCGCCGCCGGCGCCGCAGAGCACCGAGACGCCGAAGAGCACGGCGCCTCCGCCGAAACGGATCAGCCAGATCATCATGGGCATCGACTCGATCGGCGCTGGCTTCAACCCGCATCTTCGCTCCGACCTGTCAGCGGTCACCGCGGCCATCAGCGCGCTGGTGTTACCCAGCGCCTTCCGGCCGATCCCGGACGCCGGCACGCCGACCGGTTCACGCTGGGAGATGGATCCGACCCTGCTGGTGTCGGCCGCGGTGACCGCCGAGGCGCCGTTCACGGTGACCTACCGGATTCGGCCCGAGGCGTCGTGGACCGACAACGCACCCATCGCCGCCGACGACTTCTGGTACCTGTGGCAGCAGATGGTGAGCCAGCCGGGCGTCGTCGACCCGGCCGGTTATGACCTGATCACCGGGGTGCACTCCGTCGAGGGTGGCAAACAGGTGGTGGTCACCTTCGCCAAGCCGTACCCGGCGTGGCGGGAACTGTTCAGCAACATCCTGCCCGCGCACATCGTCAAGGACGTGCCCGGCGGCTTCCCGGCCGGGCTGGCCCGGGCGCTGCCGGTCACCGGCGGCCAATTCCGGGTGGAGAACATCGATCCGCAGCGCGACGCGATCCTGCTCGCCCGAAACGACCGCTACTGGGGCCCGCCGGCCAAGCCGGACCTGGTGCTGTTCCGCCGGGCCGGGTCGCCGGCCGCGCTGGCGGACTCCATCCGCAACGGCGACACCCAGGTGGCCCAGGTGCACGGCGGTTCGGCAGCCTTCGCCCAACTGTCGGTGATCCCGGGCGTGCAGACCTCGCGGGTGGTCACACCGCGGGTAATGCAGTTGGCGTTGCGGGCCGGACAACCCAAGCTGGCCGATGTTCGGGTCCGCCGGGCGCTCCTGGGACTGCTCGATGTTGGGTTGCTGGCCACCGTGGGTGCCGGCAGCGACAACACCGTCACCCTGGCGCAGGCCCAGATCCGCGCTCCGAGCGACCCTGGCTATGTGCCGACCGCGCCACCGGCCATGTCCGATTCGGCGGCGCTCGCGATGCTGCAGACGGCTGGTTACCGCGTCGAGAAGGATGCGCCGCCGTCCGCGCTGGTCCCCCCGGCGGGCGCAGAGCCCGCCCCGCCGCATCCGCCCGAGGTCACCCGCGGGCGGATCAGCAAGGACGGCGAACAACTGTCACTGGTCATCGGCGTGGCGGCCAACGATCCGACCTCGGTGGCGGTCGCCAACACCGCCGCGGACCAACTGCGCAACGTCGGCATCGCCGCGACCGTATTGCCGCTGGACCCGGTGAAGCTCTACCGGGAGGCGCTGGTGACCCATCAGGTCGATGCCATCGTCGGCTGGCAGCAGGCCGGGGGCGATCTGGCGACGCTGCTGGCATCCCGATACGGCTGCATCGCGCTGGAGTCCACCACCGTACCGACGTCCAGCGGCCCGGCCCCCGCTCCGGTTCCCGCGCCATCGTCGCCACCGGTCACGGGATCGCCGACGCCGACGTCGCAGGCCCCGCCGCGCCCCGCCGGATCGGGCGCGTTGGTGCAGGCCCCGTCGAACATCACCGGCGTCTGCGACCACGGCATCCAGACCGAGATCGACGCGGCGCTCGACGGCGGCAAGACCATCAGTGAGGTGATCTCGGCCGTCGAACCCCGGCTGTGGAGCATGGCGACGGTGCTGCCGATCTTGCAGGACACCACGATCGTGGCCGTGGGTCCGAGCGTGGCGAACGTCAGCCTGACGGGGGCGGTGCCGGTCGGGATCGTCGGTGACGCCGGAACCTGGGTGAAGCGGCCCTGACGCGTTGGCGGCATCGAGCGCGGCGGTGCCGGCCTGAAGATCAGGCTGAAGCAGATACTTGCGGTTTGCTGAGAGTGGGTTCCGCGGGGGGTTCGAAATCAGCCGTCCGGAGTTAGGGTCTTTGCAAGCAGGCGGCCAGCGGGGTGGGAAGGGGCTGCGTCGGCCGTCGAAGTCGAGCGAACTGAGGGCTTGCGCACAGATAATCCTTGGTTATTATTAAGCAGCTTGCACGCCGACACGTGGAGGGGATGGTCATATGGAACACCTCGCTCGCCGGTGCGCCACAGTAGCGACTGCAGCCATCGCGGTAGGCGGGCTCGTCACAGCACTGACGTCGACGACGCCCTCCCTGCCCGACGTGCAGATTCATGACATCGACATGGCCGCGGCGAACGTCGACACGAACTCGATCATCGAAACCATCGAGAACCACGTCCGCCCGGACACGGCCGGCAGCGGCGGCACCGACGAGATACAGCAGATCAACCTCGGCGACCTGCTCACCGGTAACGGCGACGGTGAACTCGGGGACGGCTCGCCGTTCAATGCCGGCGACCTGGACCAAAGCGCCCTGGACGCCGTGCTCGGCGAAAGCGGGGGATTCGACGCGCAGAGTGTGATGGGCACCGTGCCGTTCGGCCCCGACCTCGGTGTCCTCGGCGTCCCGTCGGTCAGCGCGTTCACCGGAACCGAGACAGCCGCCAGCAGCGCGGCCGCCAGCGCCTTCGCCGGCATCGCCCTGGCGCTCAACGGCCTTCCGGCCGCCTACCAGTCGCTGCTCACCGGCATTGCGAGCGCCGAATTGGCGTTCAACAACGCCCTGGTGGAGGCACAGTTGGGTGTGGTCGGGCAATTGGACGACGGCAGCGCGGCCAGCGAGATCGCCCACTTCATCTTCTTGGCCAACAACTCGATCATCGCCCAGAACGAGCACGCGCTGAACAGTCTGCTCGGCATCGATCTCAGCGGGGACGCCCTGCACAACAGCCTGTTCGGCGATTTCGACGCCGGCAGCGCAGCGTTCGGAGCCGACTGGGATGCGCTGCTGGCCTCCTTCAGCCCGGACGTGGTCTCGGCGGTGCTGCACGACAACCTCGCGTTGCTGCTGGCCGACCTCGACATTCCGAGTTACCTGGCGAGCTTCCTGCTCAGCCTCTTCTGATAGCCGGGCGTCCTTCGACCGATCGGTAGAGTTCGGGCTGTGTCGGATCAGACCCCACGGTTGCTGTTCGTGCATGCCCATCCCGACGACGAGACACTCACCACCGGCGCGACCATCGCCCACTACGCCGCGCGCGGCGCCGATGTGCATGTGGTGACCTGCACGCTCGGCGAAGAAGGTGAGGTCATCGGCGACCGCTGGGCACACCTGGGGGTGGATCACGCCGACCAGCTGGGCGGCTACCGGATCGGCGAGCTCGCCACCGCATTACGGGAACTCGGGATCGGAGATCCGCAGTTTCTCGGCGGTGCGGGGCGCTGGCGCGACTCGGGGATGGCCGGCACTCCGCCCCGGCGACAGCAGCGATTCATCGACGCCGCCGATGCGGAGACCGTGCCGGCGCTGGTGGCTGTCATCCAGCGGGTGCGGCCGCATGTCGTGGTCGGCTACGACCCGTACGGCGGTTACGGCCATCCCGACCATGTACACGCCCACCGTGTCACCACCGCGGCGGTGGCGGCCGCGGCCGCCGATGACGCCGGCCCGGGCCGGGCCTGGGCCACGCCGAAGTTCTACTGGACGGTGACCGCCGCCAGCGCCTGGCGCGACGCCCGGCGGGCCCTGCGGGACCCCGACCGGCTGCCGCACTGGACGTTGCCGGATGAAGGCGACACGCAAGGCATGGTCGGGGAGTTCCCCGACGACCGGATCGACGCCGTCATCGAGGCCCCCGGATCGCGCGCCGCCAAGCTGGCGGCCATGGCGGCGCACGCCACCCAGGTGGCCGTCGGCCCCACCGGCCGGGCGTTCGCGTTGTCCAACAACGTGGCTCAGCCCATCTTGGACAGTGAGCACTACGTGCTGGCCGCCGGCAGCGCCGGCCCGCGCGATGGCCGGGGATGGGAGACCGATCTGCTGGCCGGACTCGGGCTCGCCGGCACCGGGCAGGCGGTAAGCTCCTGCTGAGCAAGTACCCGACACGTTAGGGCGTAGGCATGGATCCCGATCTGGACCCGAACTTGGAGCACTGGCAGTGGTGGCTGGACAGCTATCAGTGGATGGTCGGTTCGTTGGTCAGCCAGCTGGACAGCATCCCGACTTGAGCCCGATCGCGACGCTCACCGAGCCCGCGATGAACACCGATCCGCCGGGTCGTCGGGCCGTCGACTACTCGGTGCTGGCCCTGCTGGCCGTCGACGGCGTGCTCTGCGCCGTTTCCACCGCCCTGCTGCTGCCCGCGCACATCGGCGCGGTTCCGTTTCCGCTCAGCGCACTGGTGGGCGGCTTCGTCAATGCGGGTCTGCTGTGGGTCGCCCTGCGCTGCACGTCCTCGCTGCGGCTGGCCGCGCTGCCGCTGTGGACCTGGTTGCTGACGATCGCGCTGATGACCCTCGGCGGGCCGGGCGATGACCTGATCTTCGCCGACCGCGGCGTGATGGCCTACGGCGTGCTGTTGATGATCGTGCTGGGCAGCGCCCCGCCGGGGTGGCTGTTGTGGCGGCGTCGCCTGCAGCTGTCGGCTGGCCGGCCGGCCGGCGAACCCTGAGGACCGGGCGGGCGCGCCCTGCGCTCGTCGGGCCGGTTGGGGCGGCGACTACTGTGGCGCATATGGCATGCGCGAGATTCCGGGTGCGGGTGCGGCGCGGATGACGAACCCGTCGGCGCTGCGGCGAGTCCTGCGGCGGGCCCGCGACGGTGTGCTCCTCAACGTCGAGGAAACCGCTATCGCGATGAGTGCCCGCGGTCCCGATCTGGCTGACCTGTGCGCCAGTGCGGCCCGGGTCCGCGACGCCGGCCTGGTCTCGGGCGGCCGGCGCGGGCCGGGTGGCAGGCTGCCGGTCAGCTACTCGCGCAAGGTGTTCATCCCGGTCACGCACCTGTGCCGGGACACCTGCCATTACTGCACTTTCGTCACCGTCCCCGGCGTGCTGCGGGCGCAGGGCAAGCAGATGTATCTGGGGCCCGACGAGATTCTCGAGATCGCCCGCCGAGGCTCCCAAATGGGGTGCAAGGAAGCGCTGTTCACCCTCGGGGACCGGCCCGAGGAGCGCTGGCCCGAAGCGCGGCAGTGGCTCGACGAGCGGGGCTATGACAGCACGCTGGCCTACGTGCGAGCCATGGCGATCCGGGTGCTGGAGGAGACCGGCCTGCTGCCGCACCTGAATCCCGGGGTGATGAGCTGGTCGGAGATGTCGCGGCTCAAGCCGGTGGCACCGTCCATGGGCATGATGCTGGAGAGCACCTCGCGGCGGCTGTTCGAGACCAAGGGTCAGGCACACTACGGCAGCCCCGACAAGGATCCGGCGGTACGGCTGCGCACCCTGGCCGATGCGGGCCGCCTCTCGATCCCGTTCACCACCGGCCTGCTGGTCGGCATCGGCGAGACGCTGGCCGAACGCGCCGACACCGTGCACGCGATCCGCAAGGTGCACAAAGAGTTCGGCCACATCCAAGAAGTGATCGTGCAGAACTTCCGGGCCAAAGAGCACACCGCGATGGCGTCGACGCCGGACGCCGGCTTCGAGGAATTCCTGGCCACCGTGGCGGCGGCAAGACTGGTGCTGGGCCCGAAGATGCGGGTGCAGGCGCCGCCCAACCTGGTCTCGACCCAGGAGTGTCTGGCGCTGATCGGCGCCGGGGTCGACGATTGGGGCGGGGTGTCGCCGCTGACCCCCGATCATGTCAACCCAGAGCGGCCCTGGCCGGCGCTGGACGAGCTGGCCGCCGTCACCGAGCAGGCCGGCTACGACCTGGTACAGCGGCTCACCGCGCAGCCCGATTACGTGCAGGCCGGTGCGGCGTGGATCGACCCGAGGGTGCGCCCGCACGTCGCGGCGCTGGCTGACCCGGACACCGGGTGGGCGCGCGACGTCAACCCGGTCGGGCTGGCCTGGCAGGAACCCGACGAGGTGGTCTCCGCCGGCCGGGTGGACCTGCACACCGCCATCGACGTCGACGGCCGCGCCACCGAGACACGCAGTGATCTGGGTAGCGCCTTCGGGGACTGGGAGTCGATCCGCGAACAGATCCACCAACTGGCCGCCCGCGCCCCCGAACGCGTCGACACCGATGTGCTGGCCGCGTTGCGCTCAGCCGAACGTGACCCGGCCGGCTGCACCGACGCCGAGTATCTGGCGCTGGCCACCGCGGACGGTCCGGCACTGGAAGCCGTTGCCGCCCTGGCTGATTCATTGCGGCGCGAGGCTGTCGGCGACGACGTCACCTATGTGGTCAACCGCAATATCAACTTCACCAACATCTGTTATGTCGGCTGCCGGTTCTGCGCGTTCGCCCAGCGCAAGGGCGATGCCGACGCCTTCTCGCTGTCGAATGCCGAGGTCGGCCAACGCGCCTACGAGGCGCACCTGGCCGGCGCCACCGAGGTCTGCATGCAGGGCGGGATCGACCCGGAGCTGCCCGTCACCGGTTATGCCGATCTGGTGCGGGCGGTCAAGGAGCGGGTGCCGTCGATGCACGTGCACGCCTTCTCGCCGATGGAGATCACCAACGGGGTGTCCAAGAGCGGCTTGAGTATTCGGGAGTGGCTGATCAGCCTGCGCGAGGCCGGCTTGGGCAGCATCCCGGGCACCGCCGCGGAGATTCTCGACGACGAGATCCGCTGGGTGCTGACCAAGGGCAAGTTGCCGACCTCGATGTGGGTCGAGGTCGTCACCACCGCGCACGAGGTCGGGTTGCGGTCGAGTTCGACGATGATGTACGGCCACATCGATTCGCCGCGCCATTGGATCGGGCACTTGCGGGTGCTGCGCGACATTCAGGACCGCACCGGAGGATTCACCGAGTTCGTGCCGCTGCCGTTCGTGCATCAGAGCTCGCCGCTGTACCTGGCCGGCGGCGCGCGGCCCGGCCCGAGTCACCGCGACAACCGTGCGGTGCACGCGTTGGCCCGGATCATGCTGCACGGGCGCATCCCCAACATCCAGACCAGCTGGGTCAAGCTGGGGGTGGAGCGCACCCAGGTGATGCTCAACGGCGGCGCCAACGATCTGGGCGGCACCCTGATGGAGGAGACCATTTCCCGGATGGCGGGCTCCGAGCACGGCTCGGCCAAGACCATCGCCGAACTGGTGGGCATCGCCGAGGGCATCGGCCGCCCGGCTCGCCAGCGCACCACCGACTACGCGCCCCTCCGGCCGCGAGCTGGGGACACCACCCACCCGCGAGCTGGGGGCACCACCCACCCGCGAGCTGGGGGCACCACCCACCCGCGAGCGTGCGCGTCCCCGGCCGACACGCCGGGCTGACAACCGGATTTGCGCACGGTCGCGGGCGGGTGGACTACAGCCGCGCGGCCAGCTCGGTGCCCTGTTTGATCGCCCGCTTGGCGTCCAGCTCGGCCGCCAGCGCGGCCCCGCCGATGACGTGCGGGCGCAACCCGTGTTGCCGCAAGCCGGCCTCGAGGTCGCGCACCGATTCCTGCCCGGCGCAGATCACCACGTTGTCCACCGCCAGTAGCCGCGGGCGCGACCTTTTCCGGCCGTAGCTGATGTGCAAGCCGTCGTCGTCGATGCGCTCATAGTTCACCCCGGAAAGCTGTTGGACGCCTTTGGCTTTCAACGACGCCCGGTGTACCCATCCGCTGGTCTTGCCGAGGTTGCGGCCTTGTGCCCCCGCCGTCCGTGCCAGCAGGTACACCTGCCGGGCCGGCGGTGCCGGATCCGGTGGCATCACCGCCCCCCGGGCGTCCCACGGGTCGGCGGCGCCCCATTCGGCCCGCCACTCTTTGAGGTTCAGTGTCGGCGAGGATTCCGGGTTCGGCACGACCAGAAATTCGCTGACGTCGAACCCGATTCCGCCGGCGCCGATCACCGCCACCGCCTCGCCCACCGGCCGGCCGTTGATCGCGTCGGCATACGACAGCACCATCGGATGCTTGATACCGGGAATCTGCGGGATCCGCGGCTTCACGCCGGTGGCCAGGATCACCTCGTCGAAATCGGTCAATTCCTCGACACTCGCGCGACTGCCCAATCGCACGGCCACCGCATACCTGTCGAGCATCGTGGTGTAGTAGCGGATCGTCCCGGCGAACTCCTCTTTGCCGGGAATCCGCTTGGCCAGGTCGAATTGGCCGCCGATGAACTCGTTGGCCTCGAACAGCGTCACTTCGTGGCCGCGTTCGGCAGCCGTCACCGCCGCCGACAGCCCGGCCGGCCCGGCGCCGACGACCGCGATGCGCCGGCGGCGCCGTGCCGGGCGCAGGACCAGCGTGGTCTCATGGCCGGCCCGGGGATTGACCAGGCACGAGACCTTCTTGTGCACGAAGGCATGGTCCAGGCAGGCCTGGTTGCAGGCGATGCAGGTGTTGATCTCGTCGGCCCGGCCGGCTGCGGCCTTGCGCACCCAGTCGGGGTCGGCCAGCATCGGACGGGCCATCGATATCAGCTGGACCGAGGTCTCGGCGAGGATCTGTTCGCCCGCCTGCGGCATGTTGATCCGGTTGGACGCCACCACCGGGATCGTGACGTGATCGGCCACCGCGTGGGAGATGTCGACGAACGCGCTGTTGGGGACCGACGTGACGATGGTCGGCACCCGGGCCTCGTGCCAGCCGAAGCCGGAGTTGATCATGGTGGCCCCGGCGTCCTCGACCTCGGTCGCCAGCGCGAGGACCTCGTCCCAGCTCTGCCCCTCTTCGACGTAGTCGGCCAGCGACATCCGGTAGCAGATGATGAAGTCGGAACCCACCGCCGCACGACTGCGCGCGACCACCTGCACCGGGAAGCGGCGCCGGTTGGCCGCGGTCCCGCCGTAGTCATCGGTGCGGTTGTTGGTGCGCGGCGCCAGGAATTGGTTCAGCAGATACCCTTCGCTGCCCATGATCTCGACACCGTCATAGCCGGCCTCGCGGGCCAGCTCGGCCGCGCGGGCGAAGTCGTCGATGGTCGAGTCGACTCCCCGCGACGAGAGTGCGCGCGGCCGGAACGGGTTGATCGGTGCCTTGATCGCCGAGGCGCTGACCGAAAACGGATGGTAGGCATAGCGTCCCGCGTGCAGCACCTGGAGCAGGATCTTGCCGCCCGCGTCGTGGACGGCGTCGGTGACGCGGCGGTGTCGGCGGGCATCGGCGGAGCTAACCATCGCCGAGGCGAACGGCAGCAGCCAGCCGGTCCGGTTCGGGGCGTAGCCGCCGGTGATGATCAATCCCACGCCGCCGCGGGCGCGTTCGGCGAAGTACTCGGCCAGCTTGCCGATGTCGGCGGCCCGGTCCTCCAGGCCGGTGTGCATCGAACCCATCACCACCCGGTTGTCCAGGGTGGTGAACCCGAGATCCAACGGGGACAACAGCATCGGGTAGGGATTGCTGGATCGCGTCGTCACAGTGCCGCCTTCACCTCGTCGAGCCAGTCGATGGCGCTTTCCTCGGCCCGGATGCCGCCGCGCAACACCAGGTACTGGTGCAGCGCGGCCCCCGACAGCGAGCCGGGGTCCGGGAACTGCTTCTTCTCCAGGGCGCGGTAGACCTCGAGGCGCGCGGAACGCTCGGCGCGCAACGTGACGGCCTGCTCGCGCACCGCGGCGGCGTCGCCATAGCCGGCGCCGCGGATCTTGACCGCCAGCTCACGCAGCCGGTTGTCCACGATCGAGCTGCCGCGACCGGCGAGCGGCGCGGCGAGCCAACGTGCCAACTCGTGACGGCCGGCCTCGGCGACGGTGTAGACCTTCTTGTCCGGGCGGCCGCGTTGGGCGACCTCGGTGGCGGCCACCCAGCCGTCGGCTTCCATGCTGCGCAGCGTGCGATAGATCTGCTGGTGGGTGGCGCTCCAGAAGTAGCCGATCGAACGATCGAATCGGTTGGCGAGTTCGTAGCCGGAGCCGGCCTGCTCGGATAGCGACACCAGGATCGCGTGGGGAAGGGCCACGACGGCGAGCATAGGCAGCCGGCGCCAGCTATGCAACTAGTTGCAGTGCAACTGCGTGCATAGCTACGGTTGTGCTGGTCGGCGGCGCGCCGTCACGCCGCGGCTACTATCAGGAACCGATGAATCCGCCGCCGCCCCGCCGCCCCGCCGCAGCCCCGTGAGTCCCGTGTATGGCGGCAGATCGGCCGCGCTGCCGACTTTCCCCTGGGACACGCTCGCCGATGTGACGGCGCTGGCCAAGGCCCACCCTGACGGCATCGTCGACTTGTCGGTCGGCACCCCCGTCGACCCGGTCGCCCCGGTCATTCGCGACGCGTTGGCGGCGGCCTCCTCGGCGCCGGGATATCCGACCACCGCCGGCACACCGGCTCTGCGGGCCTCGGCGGTCGCGGCGCTGGCCCGCCGCTACGGCATCACCGGCGTCGCGGAGTCGGCGGTACTGCCGGTGATCGGCACCAAGGAGCTCATCGCCTGGCTGCCGACCCTGCTCGCGCTCGGCGGCGACGACGTGGTGGTGGTACCCGAGTTGGCGTATCCCACCTACGAGGTGGGGGCCCGGCTCGCCGGAGCATCGTGGGTGCGCAGTGACGCGCCGCAGCACCTCGACGGCGCGCCCCCGGCCCTGGTGTACCTGAACTCGCCGAGCAACCCGACCGGAGCCATCCTGACCGCCGGTGAGCTGCGCGACCTGGTCGGCTGGGCCCGGCAGAACGGGGTGCTGCTGGTCTCCGACGAGTGCTATCTGGGGCTGGGCTGGGACGACCCGGCACCGCGGTCGGTGCTGCACCCGCAGGTGTGCGACGGCGACCACACCGGCCTGCTGGCGGTGCACTCGTTGTCGAAAACGTCGTCGCTGGCCGGCTACCGGGCCGGATTCGTCGCGGGCGACGCTGCGGTGGTGGCCGAACTGCTCGCGGTGCGCAAACACGCCGGGATGATGGTCCCGACCCCGGTGCAGGCGGCGATGGCCGCCGCCCTCGACGACGACGAGCACGAACACCAGCAGCGCGACCGGTATGCGCGCCGCCGTGAGCTGTTGCTGCCGGGGCTGCGTGCGGCCGGATTCACCGTCGACCACTCGCAGGGCGGGCTGTACCTGTGGGCCACCCGCGGCGAAGCCTGCCGACAGACCCTCGGATGGCTGGCCGAGCGCGGCATCCTCGTCGCGCCCGGCGAGTTCTACGGTCCGTCCGGCGCCGAGCACGTCCGGGTGGCGCTGACCGCCCCCGACGATCGGATCGCCGCGGCGGTCGACCGGCTCGATCCGGACCGCTAGGCCGCACTACCGACCAGCGCGTCGCTCCGGTCACCCGGGTTTAGCGGCTGCGAGATTCTATCTGCGTCCAGCCGCTCGGGGCCGGCATGTCGCCGCGGACGAGCCTGGCCCGCGAGCTGCCGCCACAACGAGCATTGCCGCAGCTGGAAGCCGTACAACAGGCTCGCCGCGTGGCCGATGCAGACCTCGGTCGCGAACGGGCATCCGCCGGGGTGTCGCCGGGCGAACGCCGTCGCCGGCCGGCGGGAGGTGCGCGGTCGTCGTCTAGCCTCGCCTCAAACCGCCGGGCCGTGGACGGCGACGCAGGGCTCTGCCAAAGATGAGCTCCGTTGCCCATGAAAAGCCGACGGATGACGGGGATCGGTCCGCCGATATGCGCGAAGGGTTGTGGTGATGGACTTCGGAGCATTTCCGCCGGAAATCAATTCCGCGCGAATGTATTCCGGAGCCGGATCGGCGCCGTTGCTGGCGGCGGCGACCGCGTGGAGCGCTGTCGGGAACGAACTGAATTCGGCGGCCGAGCTCTACCGATCACTGATCTCCCGGATCGTCGAGGCCTCGTGGTGGGGGCCGTCCGCGACGGCGATGCTGACAGCGGTAGGCCCCTACGTGTCGTGGATGGCCGCGACCGCCACCGAAGCCGAGCGGGCCGCCGACTACACCCGTGCCGCTGCGGGCGCGTATGAGATCGCCTACGCGGCAACGATCCCCCCGAGCGAGGTCGCGGCCAATCGCAGCCTGCTGGCCCTGCTCGTGGCGACGAATCTGCTGGGGCAGCACAGCCCCGCGATCGCGGCCACTGAGGCGCGCTACGCCGAGATGTGGGCACAGGACGCCGTGGCGATGTACGGCTACGCGGCGGCGTCGCGGGTCGCCGCAATGGTGACACCCTTCCAGACGCCACCGGAGACCACTGCCGCGGGCGGCGAGGAACGCCAGCGGGACGCGGTGACACGAGCCGTGGGATCGGCTGCCCAACAGCACGTCTCGAACGATCTGGTAGAGACCATCCGGCAATGGCTGCAGCACCTCGCCACATCGCCGTCGCAGTATGCGGTAGGGGAGGACCTCAAAGCGAACCTGCCGCAGATACTGAAAAGCTCCACCAGCACCGTGCAGATCGTCCAGCGACTGGCCTCGACCCCGACGAACATCATGAACATCGCCAAGGG
Source organism: Mycolicibacter senuensis (assembly GCF_003284925.1). Lineage (GTDB taxonomy): Bacteria > Actinomycetota > Actinomycetes > Mycobacteriales > Mycobacteriaceae > Mycobacterium > Mycobacterium algericum_A. Next base: position 15,712 of record NZ_QMEX01000025.1, on the reverse strand, counting down.
GATCTTGCCGCCCGCCTCCAGCGCCACCGCTGCGCCGCCGGCGCCCAGTGGGCCGATCCCGCCGGTGACGGCCGGCGCCGGCGGAGTGCCCGCAGCGAGTTTCGGACGAGCAGGCACCGTCGGCCGGTTGTCGGTGCCCCCCAGTTGGTCCGGCGCCGTCACCGAGACTACTCCGCAGCCCCTGCCGCCGCCCGCTGCCGCCGCCTCGTCCGTCGAGAGCCAGCCTCGGGGGATATTGCGGGGGATACCGATCAGCGGCGGGGGTGCCGCTCGCCGCAGCGACGGCTACGTCAACCGATACGGCTTCCGGTACAGCGTATTGACGCGCCATCCGGCCGGTGGCTGACCGGCCGGTCTCTTCCTGCGTCGCCGCCTGGCCCACTTGCGTTGCGCTGTAGCCGAATCCGACGTCGGCCGATGCGAGAGTTTAACCGCGGCGGGATTCTTTTTCTCACACCGCAAACCGAGCGGTGATCAACGGCCGATGCGTTTCGGTCTTCGGGCGGCGTTTGCGGTGGTCAGGGCGCTTGACTGACACCCGCGGGCCAGAGGTGAATGCCCGGGTGCGTGCGAACGACGCCGCGGTGCGGTGGTTGCGCGGCCCAGCGCCGGTAACAGCACGCTCGAAAAATCTCCTAGTCTCACAATCAGCGAGATTCGTGAAGTGCCATGGCGCAGACAATGATCAGGAGGTGACAGATGTCGTTCGTCAACACCCAGCCGGAAGCATTGACCAGCGCTGCCAGTGAACTGCGGGGCATCGGATCGGTGGTAACGGCACAGAACATGGCAGCCGCCGGACCGACCACGGTGTTGCCGCCGGCGGCGGCCGACGAGGTGTCGGCGTTGACAGCGGCGCTGTTCTCCGCTCACGCACAGGCATACCAAGAGGTCAGTGCTCAAGCCGCCGCTATCCACGAGGCATTCGTGCGGACATTGGCGCTCAGCTCCGAGTCGTATGCGGCAACCGAGGCGGTCAACGCCGCTGCGGCAAGTTAGCTCACGACAATGGATTTCGGGGCGCTGCCGCCGGAGGTCAACTCGGCGCGAATCTATTCCGGGGCAGGCTCGTCGCCGCTGATCGCTGCCGCGTCGGCCTGGAGCAGGCTGGCCGCCGAACTGACCTCGGCTGCCGCCGGTTACGAGGCGATCGTGACGCGCCTGGCCGGCGAGGATTGGCTTGGGCCGTCATCGGCCTCGATGGCGCAAGCGGTCGCGCCATACGTGGACTGGATGAATGCCACCGCGGCGCGGGCCGAGCTGGCCGCAACGCGGGCCCGGGAGGCCGGCGCGGCCTACGACTCTGCCGTGGCGGCCACGGTGCATCCTGCCGATGTCGACGCCAACCGCATCCAGCTGTCGTCGCTGTTGTCGACAAACGTTCTGGGACAGAACACCCCGGCGATCGCTGTGACCGAGGCCGACTACGGCGAGATGTGGGCGCGTGATGCCGCCGCCATGTACCAGTACGCCGGTGAGTCGGCATCGGCGTCGCAGGTGGCGCCGTTCAGCGGTCCGGACCCGACCACCACCGGCAATTCACCGTCCTCGCAACTGGTTTCCGCGGTCCAGTCGGCATTGGCGAGCTTGACCTCACCGGCCTCGTCGGCGGCCGGTGCAGCGGATGCGTCGACGTCACCGTTAGATGACATGCTGGGCGATCTCTACGCCATGGTGGGCCTGAAGTACACCCCCGAAAGTCCGATAGCCAACCTGCTCGCGCCGTGGACGTCCTATGTCGCCCCGGCGCAAAGCAGCATCGCGATAGCGCACTTCTCCACGGGTGCGGTCAACAGCGGGGTCTCGTTGTCCAAGGCACTGGCGCCGGCTGCCTCGGCGGCGAAGGCTGCCGGTGACGGCGCCAAGGCGGCCGCGGGAGCGTTGCCCGCGGCGCTGCCTGCCGCCGGCTTGGCGGCCCCGATCGGTGGCGGAGCGCCGGTGGCAGCCGCGTTGGGCAATGCCGCGGCGGCCGGGCGCCTGTCGGTGCCGGCCGGCTGGGCCGGGGTCGGCCCGCCAGCAGGCGCGGTCCCGCCGATTCCGATCAGCACCGTCTCCGCCATCAGCCCGGATGTGGAGGGTTCGGGAAATCTGCTGGGCGGGATGCCGCTGGCCGGTGCCGGGGCCGGCGGCAGGGGAGTCGGTCCCCGGTATGGATTTGCGCCCAAGGTGATGGCGCGCCCGTTCTCCGCCGGGTGACTGATGCCGCAGGCTACTCGCAGGCGATGCCGTCGCCGTCGCCGTCCAGTCCGGGCCGATAGCCGGGCTGGCCGGCCAGGATCGGCGCGACACCGGCGGCCCGGGCGGCGGCGCAGTTCGGGAAATACACCGGCAGGCCGTCGGTCGAGCCGACGAACGGCACCGGTTCGGCCGGAGGCTGCTCGGTTGTGGGTTCACCCTCCGGCGGGGCTTGCTGGTCGGCGGGCGCGCCGCAGTCGCCGGTCAGGATGCGCGCGATCGCATCATGTTCTGCCCGGGTGACCCACAGCCCGTAGCCGGACTTCACCTCCACGATGCGCGAGACATACTCGCAGCGGTAGGACTTGTTGGGCGGCAACCAGGTTGCGGCGTCACCGTCACCTTTCTGATAGTTGATCGGGCCGCTGGTGGCCTGCAGGTTCAGCGGGTCGTTGGCGAAGTTGCGGCGAGTCGGTTCGTCCCACTGTTGGGCGCCCTTCTGCCAGGCGTCCGACAACGCCACGACGTGGTCGATCTGCACCGCCCGGGAGGTGCCCGGGCCGCGCTGAAAGGCGATCGCGGTACCGGTGTAGGGATCGTGGAGAACCCCGGAGAGCACCACGCAATCGTTGGTGCCCGGCTTGATCTCGATGTCGACCAGATCGCGGCGCAGGATGTCGTTGCGGGTGTCGCAACCGTTGTGTCCGCCCGGCACCGTGACGTCATCGCTCCAGGCTTGTCCGAACAGCGCGCGGTCATAGCCGGTCTTGGCGGCACGGCCCTTGATCGGCAGCGCGTCGAGCTTGGCCAGTGCGGCCGACCCGCCGGCCACCACCGGGTCGGCCGGCGCGGGGGCGCCCGACGTGCCGATCAGCAGGGCCGCCGCGACCACGGCGTAGCCCGGCCACCTGCGTCGCTGGTCGACCACGGCACCTCCGGAGTCTTGATGTGCTGGCGCGGACGTTAGCAGCCTGCTCCGACAGGATCGTCGGGCGCGAAGCGGTAGCCGGTCGCCATAAGGTGAGACGGTGCGCATCCATCCCGAAGTCGCCGATGCGCTGGCCGCTGGTCGCGCCGTGGTGGCGCTGGAGAGCACGATCATCACGCATGGCCTGCCCCGCCCGGACAACCTGCGCGTCGCCCGTGAGATCGAGCAGGCGGTGCGCTCGACAGGAGCGGTACCGGCCACCATCGCCGTCCTCGGTGGCCGAGCGCAGATCGGGCTCGACGGCGAAGCGCTGTACCACCTCGCCACCGCCGGTAGGGCGGTCAAGGTCAGCGTCCGCGACTTAGCGATGCTGGCCGCCGCCGGTGGCGACGGCGCGACCACGGTCGCCTCGACCGCGCATCTGGCCGCGGCGGCGGGCATCGTGGTGTTCGCCACCGGCGGACTGGGCGGGGTACACCGCGGGGCGCGCGCGAACTTCGACGAGTCCGCGGATCTGACGACGCTGTCGCGCACACCGGTGCTGGTGGTGTGTTCGGGCGTCAAATCGATCCTGGACATCGGTGCGACGCTGGAGCGCCTGGAGACCCTCGGGGTGGGCGTGATCGGGTACCGCACCGACCGGTTCCCCGCCTTCTATCTCGCCGACTCCGGGTTCCCGATCGACTGGCAGGTGCACACCCCGGCGCAGGCCGCCGCGGTGTTGCGTGCCCGCGCCGGGTTGCGCACCGAGGGCTACGGGCTGATTCTGGCCAATCCGGTCGAAGCCGATGCCGAACTGGATCGCGCGCTGCACGACCGGGTGCTCGCCGACGGGTTGACCGCCGCCGAGGCGGCCGGGGTACGCGGCAAAGACGTCACCCCCTTCCTGCTCGATCACTTCCACCGCGGCACCCGCGGCGCGTCGGTCGCGACCAATGTCGCGCTGGTGCTGGCCAATGCCCGGCTGGCCGGGGAGGTCGCGGTCGCCTATGCGACCGGGTGAGCGGCCGACGCGTCGCGCTGATTTCCCGTACCATAGGTCGTTATATCCGCTGGTCTGGCCGGCACGCACTGTCGACGGGGCTACGACTTCGGCGGGAGGCGTGCCGATGGCAGATGTGGTCAGTCGGGGTGCCGCATGAGCCTGACGAGCATTCCCGGCAAGCAGCTGTTACCGCTGCGCCCGTATCCGCCCAGGGTCGGCCCGCGCGGGGCGCTGGTCTACCGGGTGATCGCCACCACCGACCACAAGCTGATCGGCATCTTGTACATGGTGACCACGTTCAGCTTCTTTCTGATCGCCGGTCTGATGGCCCTGCTGATGCGCACCGAGCTGGCCGCGCCGGGCCTGCAGTTTCTGTCCAACGAGCAGTACAACCAGCTGTTCACCATGCACGGCACCATCATGTTGCTGCTGTATGCCACCCCGATCGTGTTCGGCTTCGCCAATCTGGTGCTGCCGTTGCAGATCGGGGCGCCGGACGTGGCCTTCCCACGGCTCAACGCCCTCAGCTACTGGCTGTATCTGTTCGGCGCGCTGATCGTGGTCGCCGGGTTCCTGACGCCGGGCGGTGCCGCGGATTTCGGCTGGACCGCTTACGCACCGCTGAGCGGCGTCGTCCATGCCCCCGGCGCCGGGGCCGACCTGTGGATCATGGGGCTGGCGGTCTCCGGATTGGGCACCATCCTGGGCGCGGTGAACATGATCACCACCGTGGTCTGCATGCGCGCCCCCGGGATGACGATGTTCCGGATGCCGATCTTCACCTGGAATGTGCTGATCACCTCGATCATGGTGCTGATCGTCTTCCCGCTGCTGACCGCGGCGCTGCTCGGCCTGGCCGTCGACCGGCACCTGGGCGGGCACATCTTCGAGCCGGCGAACGGCGGAGCGTTGCTGTGGCAGCACCTGTTCTGGTACTTCGGCCACCCCGAGGTGTACATCGTCGCGTTGCCGTTCTTCGGCATCGTCACCGAGATCTTCCCGGTGTTCGCCCGCAAGCCGGTGTTCGGCTACAGCCAGATGGTGTACGCGACCATGAGCATCGCCGGCCTGTCGACGGCGGTGTGGGCGCACCACATGTTCGCCACCGGCGCAGTCCTGTTGCCGTTCTTCGCGTTCATGAGCTTCATGATCGCGGTGCCGACGGGCATCAAGTTCTTCAACTGGATCGGCACGATGTGGCGCGGCCAGCTGACGTTCGAGACGCCGATGCTGTTCTCGCTCGGGTTCGCGGTGACGTTCCTGGCCGGCGGGCTGACCGGCGTGATGCTGGCCAGTCCGCCGCTGGACTTCCACGTCCACGACACCTATTTCGTGGTGGCGCACTTTCACTACGTGCTGTTCGGCACCATCGTGTTCTCGACTTTCGCCGGGATCTACTTCTGGTTCCCGAAGATGACCGGCCGACTGCTCGATGAGCGGCTGGGCAGACTGCACTTCTGGCTGACGTTCATCGGCTTCCACACCGCGTTCCTGGTGCAGCACTGGCTGGGCAACATGGGGATGCCGCGCCGTTACGCCGATTACCTGTCCACCGACGGGTTCCAGCCGTTGAACATCGTCTCCACCGTCGGGGCGTTCATCCTGGCGGCATCGATGCTGCCGTTCCTGTGGAACGTGTTCCGCAGTTGGCGCTACGGCGAGGTCGTGACCGTCGACGATCCGTGGGGCTACGGCAACTCGCTGGAGTGGGCGACCAGTTGCCCGCCGCCGCGGCACAATTTCACCGAACTGCCCCGAATCCGTTCGGAGCGGCCGGCATTCGAACTGCACTATCCGCACATGGTGCCGCGGCTCCGCGACGAGCTGCACATCGGGCGCCGTGAGGTCGCCGAGCCGCTGGGATCGCGCGACTGATCGTGCCGATGGCAGCCGGTGGCCGGAATCGGTCCGGGACCGGTCAGCGACCGGTCACCCTGGCGATGCACAACTCCGGCTCGACGAACGGATCCAACTCGGCGTGCAGCGCAGTGTTTTCGCCGCCGTCCGCATCGGTGCTGAGCAGTCCGCGCAGCAGACCGAGGTGCATGGCGCAGCTGACTTCCGGATGGGAGCGCGCCAGGTCGCGGACCGGGCAGGCGTGCAGCCGGATCGCGCACTCGCGGTGGCCGTCGCCGACATCGGCCGGCGCGGTGATCTCCGGGCCGAACCCCATTCGCTCGAAGGCGTCGGCGATTCGGCCGGTGCGGTCGTCGAGGGCCGGTGCGCCGTTCCGGGCGCCGTCAGCGGAGCCTTCGGAGACGTCCTGGGCCATGATCCTGCCGGCCCAGCGCCGGCCGGCTCGTTCGGCGCGCTGCCGGCGCTCGGCGGCGGTGTCGCCGAGTTCCATCGCGAGGATCTCGGCCAGACCCCGGTAATCCAGCCGGTCGCGCACCGCGACGTAGCCGGTGCGGGGGCGCCCGACGCCGTCCCGCTTGATCCGGGTGCGCGCGACCGAGCCGTCCTCACACAGTGCGTCGAGGTGGAACCGCACGGTGGTGACGTGTAAGCCCATCTGGGTGGCGATCTCGGAGGCATCCACCGCGCCGGTGGCGCTGGTGACCAGTCGCAGCACCCGTTCCCGCTGCTGGTTGCGCGGCAACCGCCGGGTGCGATTGGCCCCGCGCCGCTGGTCGGACTGGTCGTGCATCGGTGTGCCTCTCGTGATCCGGTCACCACAAATTTAATGGAACAAGCTCATTGATACCAGCTACAACGGTGGCTGGTGGGCCGGCAAAGCGGCCAACGCCGGCCGGGCAGGCAACCGGTAACGTCCCCTGGGTGTTGCTGACCTCGCTGGATACCCACGTCGACGATATCGCCGATGCGGTACGCATCGACAACACCACGCTGAGCCGGGCCGATCTGCGCGCTGCGGCGGCGGCGGCGCTCGAAGACCTCGGCGGGGCGGGGCGGGTGGCGGTGCTGGCCACCCCGACGGCGTCGACGGTGCTCGCAGTCGCCGGTTGTCTGCTCGCCGGGTTGCCGGTGGTCCCGGTCCCAGCCGATGTCGGCGTCGCCGAACGTGCCCACATCCTGCGTGACTCGAACGCGCAAGCCTGGCTGGGGGAGCGGCCCACCGAACTCGCCGGCCTGCCGCATGTGCCGGTACGGCGCGGCGCCGGATCGGCTCAGTCGCCAGCCGAACCGCCGGGTGCAAGCGACGCCGCGCTGGTCATCTACACCTCCGGCACCACCGGCCCGCCCAAGGGTGTGCAGTTGAGCCGGCGGGCGCTGGCAGCGGACCTGGACGCGCTGGCCCAGGCCTGGCAGTGGAGCCCCGAGGACGTGTTGGTCCACGGCCTGCCGATGTATCACGTGCACGGCCTGGTGTTGGGACTGCTGGGCTCACTGCGGGTCGGCAACCGCTTCGTGCACACCGGCAAACCGACGCCGCAGGCCTACGCGCAAAGCTGCAGTGAGCTGGGCGGCACACTGTATTTCGGGGTGCCCACCGTGTGGTCGCGGGTGGTGGCCGATGCCGGTGCCGCCGACGCGCTGCGGCCGGCCCGGCTGCTGGTCTCGGGCAGTGCGGCGCTGCCGGTTCCGGTGTTCGACGCGCTCGTCGCCCGGACCGGCCACCAGCCCATCGAGCGCTACGGCAGCACCGAATCGCTGATCACGGTGAGCACCCGGGTTGACGGCGAACGCAGACCCGGCTGGGTGGGGTTGCCGTTGCAGGGCGTGCAGACCAGGCTCATCGGCGAGGACGGCGAGCCGGTCCCGCACGACGGGGCGACCATCGGGCGGCTGGCGGTGCGTGGACCGACCTTGTTCGACGGCTACCTCAACCTGCCCGAGGCGACCGCGGCGGCCTTCGACGCCGACGGCTGGTACCGCACCGGGGACGTCGCGGTCATCGACGCCGCCGGGATGCACCGGATCGTCGGCCGCGAATCGGTGGACCTGATCAAGACCGGCGGCTTCCGGGTCGGGGCCGGCGAGATCGAGACCGCCCTGCTCGGCCATCCCGCGGTAGCCGAGGTGGCCGTCGTCGGACTGCCCGACGAGGATCTGGGCCAGCGCATCGCCGCGTTCGTCGTCGCCGCCCCGGACCACACGGCGACCGCCGACGAGCTGATCGACTACGTCGGGCAACAACTGTCGGCCCACAAACGCCCGCGCGAGGTGCGGATGGTGGATGCGCTGCCGCGCAACGCAATGGGAAAGGTACTCAAGAAGGCGTTGCTGCCGTAGGCTCGCGCTTGCGTGAACCGAAACCAGAAGGAGTGGCGCTGTGAAAAATTGGACTCTTTCCGTCGGCGCACTCCTGGCCGGCGCGGCGTTCCTGCTCGGTGGCTGCTCGGAGGTGAGCAAGGTCGTCAACAAGGGCGGCGACACCACCTGTCAGGAGTTCAACAGCCACGACGACGAGAAGCAGCGCTCGGAAGTCTCCAAGATGCTCAAGGACAAGAACGGCAACGAGCCGTCCAACATGGAGTTGTCCGCGACGCGGGTGGCGGTCAGCGCCTACTGCAAGACCATCGGCAAGGACAGCGACAAGATCAGCAACGCGATGCTGTAGCCGTCGGCGGCACGTTCAATCGCGGTCGGGATGACCGCTGAGACGGTCGGCACCGGGACCGGCTGGCTCCCAGGTCCGCATCGCGGCGTCGACGCCGTCGTCGTCCAGCGCGGCCACCGGTAGCGGCAATTGTTCAGTGCGGTAACGCATCCCGTCGACGAGTAGGGCCACGTAGCGGCGCCACAGGTCGGCGTCGACGTGGCCGGCGAACTCGCTGACCGTGCCGGCCAGCAGCCCGAAGATGGGCATGTCGGTATCGGACAGTTCCGGACGCAGCCGGCCGTCGGCCCGCGCGCGCTCCACGAGCCGTTTCAGGATCGGGACAAGCCGCTCCTGGGCGGCGGTCACCCGATCGCCGCCGTAGGTCTTGCTGAAGGCGATCTCCCGCAATCCGCGGTCGGTCGCGGTGAGCTGACACATCTGCTCGACGTACCATACGAACCCTTGCCATGGGTCTGGTTGGCGCAGAGCCGATTCCGCCAAGTCGGCCAGCTGATGGAGACCGTCGGCGAAGATCGCCTCGAATAGCTCCTCCTTGGTGGCGAACCTGCGGTACACGGTGCCGACTCCCACGCCCGCGTGGTGTGCGACGTCATTGAGGTTGGGCTCGAGGCCCTTGCGGGCAAACAGATCTCGGGCGGCCTCCAGGACCCGCTTGCGATTGCGCTCGGCGTCCTTGCGCAGCGGGCGGCCCGTTGTGTTACTCGCGCTCACACCGGCCAAGTGTAATGCGCGCAACAAAAAAACGGATTGACTGAATCCACTTATATAGTTAGCTTGGCTACTCGGAGAGACGCAGGGCTGCCCCGGGCCGACGTCGGGAAAGGTGACGATGATAAGGCTGCTAGGCCGGGTGTGGCTGCCCGTCTTGATCGTGATCGCGGTGGGCGCGGGTGTCATCGCAGTCGCCCAGCTGCGGACGGTGTTCGGTGCGCATCCGGTGGTGGTGACCGACATCTCCTCGGATAACGCCGAGGACTTCAACCCGAAGTTCGTCACCTATGAAGTCTTCGGCTCGGGCAGCAGCGCCGTCATCAATTACATGGACCTCGAGGGCAAGCCCCAGCGCGTCACGAGCGCGGCGCTGCCCTGGACGCTGACACTGGAGACCACGTTGCCCTCGGTGATGCCCAACATCCTGGCCCAAAGTGACGGCGACAGCATCAGCTGCCGGGTCACCGTCGACGACGAGATCAAACAGGAACGGACCGCTACCGGATTCAATGCCGAGACCTTCTGCTTTGTGAAGGCCGCATGACCGCGCCGACGGACGACCGGCCGGCCGAGGCCATCGCGCAGCCTCGTCACGCCGAGCGCCCGCTGATTCCCCGGCTCATCCGACGGTTCGCAGTGCCGATCATCCTGGCGTGGATCGCTCTCATCGCCGCACTGAATATTGTTGTGCCGCAGCTGGAAGAGGTCGGCAAGCTGCGTGCGGTGTCGATGAGCCCCAACGACGCGCCGTCGATGATCGCCACCAAGCGGGTCGGCAAGGTGTTTGAAGAGTACGACACCAGCAGCTCGGTGATGGTGGTGCTCGAAGGCGACGAGCCGTTGGGCGCCGAGGCGCACGAATTCTACGATCGCATGGTGCGCGAGCTGCGCGCCGACACCGCCCATGTGCAGCATGTGCAAGACTTCTGGGGCGACACGCTGACTGCCAAGGGCGCCCAGAGCGCGGACGGCAAGGCCGCCTACGTTCAGGTCTACATCTCCGGCGATCAAGGTGAGACGCTGGCGAACGAGTCGGTGGATGCGGTGCGCCACATCGCATCCCAGGGCCCCACTCCCGCCGGGGTGAAGGCCTACGTCACCGGTCCCGCGGCCACCAGCACCGACCAGAACCACGTCGGCGACGCGAGTATGAAGCTCATCGAGCGGCTCACCTTCGCCGTGATCACGGTGATGTTGTTGACCGTCTACCGATCCGTCATCACCACACTGATCGTGCTCGCCATGGTCTTACTCGAGCTGTCCGGCGCCCGGGGGGCGGTGGCATTCCTGGGTTACCACAACGTGTTCGGCCTGACGACCTTCGCCACCAACCTGCTGGTTACCTTGGCCATCGCTGCGTCCACCGACTATGCGATCTTCCTGATCGGCCGATACCAGGAGGCACGCAAGACCGGTGAGGACCGAGAATCCGCGTACTACAGCATGTTCGCGGGCACGGCGCATGTGGTGCTGGCATCGGGGCTGACCATCGCCGGGGCGACGCTGTGTCTGCACTTCACTCGGCTGCCGTACTTCCAGACGATGGGCATCCCGCTGGCGATCGGGATGGTGATCGTGGTCGCGGCAGCCTTGACGCTGGGGCCCGCAGTCATCTCGGTGTGCAGCCGCTTCGGCCGTGTGCTGGAGCCCAAGCGCATCAGTGCGGCCCGCGGATGGCACCGGGTCGGTACCTCGACGGTTCGCTGGCCGGGGGCGATCCTGGTGGTAGCCGTCGCGGCGTCGCTGATCGGCCTGCTGGCCCTGCCCGGTTACCACACGAACTACAACGACCGCATCTACCTGCCGGACGACGTCGCGGCCAACGTGGGCTACGCGGCGGCGACCCGGCACTTCTCCGAGGCAAAGATGAACCCGGACCTGATGATGATCGAAGCCGACCGGGATCTGCGCAACCCGGCGGATTTTCTGGTGATCGACAAGATCGCCAAGGCTCTCAAGAACGTGCACGGCATCGCCCAGGTGCAGACCATCACCCGCCCCGACGGTGACCCGATCAAGCACTCGACGATCCCCTACACCATCGGCCAGAGCGGTACCGCCGCAATGATGAACAACGACTACATGCAGACCAACCTGGAGAACCTGCTCAGCCAGGCCGATGACCTGCAGGCCAGCATCGACTCGATGACCGAGATGATGAGGATTCAGACGGACCTGGCCGCGGTGTCGCAACGCATGGCCGACAAGATGGCGAAGACCTCCGACGACATCTCCGACATGCGGGACCACATGGCCGATTTCGACGATTTCTTCCGGGTGTTCCGCAACTACTTCTACTGGGAGCCGCACTGCTTCGACATCCCCATCTGCTGGGCGCTGCGATCGGTCTTCGACAGCCTCGACGGTATCGACACCATGTCCGGCGACTTCGACGACCTGGTTCCCGACATGCAACGCATGGCCGAGCTGATGCCGCAGATGGTCGCCGTGATGCCGGCGCAGATCCAGTCGATGAAAAACCAGAAGCAGACGTTGCTCAACCAGTACCAGGTGCAGAAGGCACAGCAGGACCAGAACATGGCCATGCAGGAGAATTCCACGGCGATGGGCGAGGCGTTCGATGCCGCCAAGAACGACGACTCGTTCTACCTGCCTCCGGAAGCCTTCGAGACCGCCGACTTCAAGCGGGGCATCAAACTGTTCATGTCACCCGATGGACATGCGGTGCGGTTCACCATCATTCACCAAGGTGATCCGTTGACCCCCGAGGGGACATCGCGCATCGACCCGCTCAAGGTCGCGGCGGCCGACGCCATCAAGGGAACGCCGCTCGAAGGCGCCCGGATCTACCTCGGCGGCAGTGCGGCGATGTTCCACGACATGCAGCAGGGCGCCAACTTCGACTTGTTGATCGTGGGGACGGCGGCACTGGTGCTGATCTTCGTCATCATGCTGGTGCTCACCCGCGCCGTGGTCGCCGCAACGGTGATCGTCGGCACGGTGGTGCTCAGTCTCGGCTCGGCGTTCGGTCTGTCGGTGGTGCTCTGGCAACACCTCGTCGGCATCCCGCTGCACTGGATGGTGCTGCCGATGTCGGTCATCATCCTGCTCGCCGTCGGAGCCGACTACAACCTGCTGCTGGTCGCGCGCATCCGGGAAGAGATCCACGCCGGTCTGCACACCGGGCTCATCCGCGCCATGGTCGGCACCGGTGCCGTGGTCACCGCTGCCGGTCTGGTGTTCGCCTTCACCATGGCCTCCATGGCGGTGAGCGCATTGATCGTGATCGGCCAGGTCGGCACGACCATCGGACTGGGCCTGCTCTTCGACACCTTGATCGTCCGGTCCCTGATGACACCGTCGATCGCCACCCTGCTCGGACGCTGGTTCTGGTGGCCGCAGATCGTGCGTCCACGCCCGCGTCCGCAGCCCTGGCCGCAACCGATCCAGCCGGTGAAGGAGGAGCAGGCGCTGGTCTGACGCGGCGGTTCAGCGAGCCTCGACGGAGGAGAGGGGAAGCCGGACCGCCTTATGTACCCGGCCGCTAGTTGGCGTGCAGGTCCTCGTTGAGCGCGATGCCCTGACCGTCGCGGGCGACCACCTCGACCGCCCCGGTCGACGAATTGCGCCGGAACAACAGGTTATTGCCGCCGGCCAGCTCGCGGGCCTTGACCGTGGTGCCGTCGGGCATGGCGACCTTGGTGCCGGCGGTGACATAGAGTCCGGCCTCGACCACGCAGTCGTCACCCAGCGGGATGCCCAGCCCGGAGTTCGCCCCCAGCAGGCAGCGCTGGCCGATCGAAATCACCTGGGTGCCACCGCCGGACAGCGTTCCCATGATCGACGCGCCGCCGCCGACGTCGGAGCCGTCACCGACCACCACACCCGCCGAGATGCGGCCCTCCACCATCGAGGTGCCCAGTGTGCCGGCGTTGAAGTTGACGAATCCCTCGTGCATCACCGTGGTGCCCGGCGCCAGGTGTGCGCCCAGGCGCACCCGGTCGGCGTCGGCGATGCGCACCCCGGACGGCAGCACGTAGTCGACCATCCGCGGGAACTTGTCCACGCCGTAGACGGTGACCGGACCGCGGCGCCGCAGCCGGGCTCGCACCGATTCGAAACCCTCGACCGCGCACGGCCCGTGATTGGTCCACACCACGTTGGTCAGCACACCGAACAACCCGTCGGCGTTGAGTCCGTGCGGGGCCACCAGTCGGTGCGACAGCAGATGCAGCCGCAGGTAGGCGTCGTAGGCGTCGGCGGCCTTGTCCGCCAGTGCACCGATCACGGTGTGCACCGCCACCGTCTCGGTGCCGCGGTCCTCGTCGGCGCCGACCAACTCAACGAGGTGAGCCAGGTCGGCGGGCACGTCGGCAGCCGCCAAGCGGGTGGTGCCCGGGTCACCCGAGCCGTCCAACGTCGGTGCAGGAAACCAGGTGTCGAGAACCGATCCGTCTGCGGCCAGCGTCGCCACGCCGACGCCCGAAGCTCCAGTCACGCCGGTCAGGCTACTTTCCCTCGGCGACCAGACGCAAAAGCCCCCTGCGCGCCCGAGAATTGGGGGCTTTCACGTCTGCTGGCCGGGAGAAGCGACCCGCTACGCTGGGGCCGTGCTGGACCTGCGCTCCGACCCGATTGCGCTGACCGCGGCGCTGGTCGACATCCCCAGTGAATCGCGGCACGAGGCACGAATCGCCGACGAGGTGGAAGCCGCGCTACGGGCCCAAACCTCCGGCTTCGAGATCATCCGCGACGGCGACGCGGTACTGGCTCGTACGCGGCTCGGGCGACCGACTCGGGTGCTGCTGGCCGGGCATCTGGACACCGTTCCGGCGGCCGGCAATCTGCCCAGCCGCCGCACCACCGAGGCGGAAGGTGATGTCCTGCACGGCTGCGGCACCGTCGACATGAAATCCGGCGACGCCGTCTTCCTGCACCTGGCCGCCACCATCGCCGAACCGGTACACGACCTGACCTGCGTCTTCTATGACTGTGAGGAGATCGACGCGGCCGCCAACGGACTGAACCGCATCGAACGCAACCTGCCGGATTGGCTGGTGGCCGACCTCGCCATCCTCGGTGAGCCCACCGGCGGCTTTATCGAGGCCGGCTGTCAGGGCACGTTGCGGGTCGTCGTCACCGCCGGCGGCACCCGGGCGCATTCGGCGCGGTCCTGGCTGGGCGACAACGCCATCCACAAACTGGGGGCGGTGCTCGACCGGCTCGCCGCCTATCGGCCGCGCAGCGTCGACATCGACGGCTGCGTCTACCGCGAGGGGCTCTCGGCGGTGCGTATCGACGGCGGGGTGGCCGGCAACGTGATTCCGGACGCGGCCAGTGTCACGGTGAACTTCCGCTTCGCGCCGGACCGCTCACCCGAGCAGGCGCTGACCCATGTGCGGGAGGTCTTCGACGGGCTCGACGTCGCGATCGACCAGACCGACGTCGCCGCCGGCGCCCTGCCCGGGCTCACCGCGCCCGCGGCGGCTGCCCTGGTGGCCGCCGCCGACGGTCAGGTGCGCGCCAAGTACGGCTGGACCGACGTCTCGCGGTTCGCCGCCTGCGGTGTTCCCGCCGTCAACTACGGGCCCGGCGACCCGAACCTGGCCCATTGCGTCGACGAGCGGGTGCCGGTCTCCCAGATCAGCGCGGTGACCGACCTGCTGCGACGGTTCCTCGCCGGCTAGGTGGGCTCGCCGAGTGGCAATTTGACGACGCGACACGCCGGTGCCACGTCGTCAAATTGCCACTGGACGGCCCACTGGACACCGAGCTCCCCCCGCAGGCCCGGGAAGGCGCCTAACCCCCGGTGGGCAGCGCGCGGGCCTGCGTCAGCGCGGTCCGGCCGAACGCGCAATCGACCTCGTCGCACAGCCGGGCCAGCGGGTCGACGGCCCGGGCATCACCGAGCTGGACCGCCACCTGCCAGGCCTGCAGCGCAACCGCGGACTGCCCGCTGCGTTCGGCCATCCGGGCGGCGTCGCGGGCAGCGGTGATCGCGCCATGGTGGTCCCGCATGCCGGCCCGCTGCCACGCACGCGCCACACCCAACTCCGGGGCGAACAGTGCTGACTTGGATCCGTGACGGGATTCTGCCCGGCGCAACGCTTTTGCCGCCCCGGCGATGTCAGACTGCCGCGCCAGGGCGGTAGCCAGCAGGGTCAGCGACAGCGGACCCCACGAATACCCGGTCCGCTCCAAGGTCGCCGCGGCCGGTGCCAGCAGCTCGGCCGCGGCATCGAATTTGCCGGCCGCGATCAGCGCCTGCGCCACCAGCACCTCGCCGATCGCCCGGCCGGGCTGGGCCAGTTCGGCGAAATCGGTGAACTGGCGGGCCGTTTCGTGGGCCTCGGTGAGCCGGTCGGTCATCAGCAGCACGGTGATCTCGGCCAGCCCGATGGTGAACCGCAGCAGGCCGGGATGTTCG
>NZ_QMEX01000259.1 GCF_003284925.1 Mycolicibacter senuensis | reverse complement strand
CCGGCGAGGTGATGACCGCCGACGGCGCCGTCATCGACGAGACGACGGTGCTGCCGGCCGGAGCCCACGTCTTCTTCTATCGCGACCTGCCCGACGAAACGCCCGTGCCCTTTGAGATCCCGGTGCTGCACCGCGACGACGACCTTGTGGTGGTCGACAAGCCGCACTTCCTGTCGACCATGCCCCGCGGCCGCCACGTGGCCCAGACGGCACTGGTGCGGCTGCGCCGGGAGCTGGGGCTTCCCGAGCTGAGTCCGGCGCACCGGCTCGACCGGCTCACCGCCGGGGTCCTGCTGTTCACCACCCGCCGCGAATTGCGCGGGGCCTATCAGACGCTGTTCGCCCGCGGCGCGGTGCGCAAGCAGTACCTGGCCCGGTCGTCGGCGCCGCCGGTGGGCGAGTTCCCGCGGCTGGTGCGCAGCCGGATCATCAAGCGGCGCGGCTGCCTGCAGGCCCGTGAGGAGCCCGGCGAACCCAACGCCGAAACGCTGGTCGAGGCGCTGGGAGACGGCTGCTACCGGCTCACCCCGCGTACCGGCCGTACCCATCAACTGCGGGTGCACCTGGCCTCGCTCGGCCTGCCGATCGACGGTGATCCGCTGTACCCGGAGATCGTCGAGGTCGCCCCCGACGACTTCTCCACTCCGCTGCAACTGCTGGCGCAACGGCTCGAGTTCACCGACCCGCTGACTCACCGGCGACGTTGCTTCGTCAGCCGGCGCGCGTTTCAGCGCTGAGCGTGCCGGGTACAGCAAGGCACGACAGAGCAGAGGGGAGTCTGATTCTGATGAAGGCACACGGCAGGATGGCGATCGCCGTCCTCGGAAGCACAGCGGCGCTGGTCGCAGCGGGTTGCAGCGGCACCCAGGAAGAAGCCCCGACCAGCACCACCACGACAGAGACCACAACCACCACGACGGAGACCACACCGATGGAACCGGAACCCGGTGTGCCGCCGGGGGAGCCCGGAGCCCCCGGTGGTCCGACCGGTGGCGGTGGTCCCGGCGGTGGCGGCGGCCAGATTCCGGGCGGTCCGACCGGTGGCGGTGGTCCCGGCGGTGGCGGCGGCTGCCTGCCCGGTGTGGGGTGCGGCGGCTGGCCGTGATCGGCCCGCGACGCTAACGCCTCGCTAAGACACATCGGCGCCCGACGCCCAGGACATCACCCTGGGCCTCGGGCGTCGGTTCATCGCTGACAGGCGGCGCACCAGAAACTGATGCGCCCGCCAGCGCTGTCCGATTCCACCCGGGTGCCGCAGCGCCGGCAGGGCCGGCCGGCCCGGCCGTACACCCACAGTTGCCGGCCCGGCCTGGTGTCTCCGGTGGTGCAGCGCGCCCACCGCAGCCGATTGGCCCACAGCATGTCGCGGGCCCGGGCCACCAGCCGGGCCGGATCGGCCAACGCGGCAACCGGGGACGTCGGCAATCGGCCGACGACGAAACACAATTCGTTGCAGAAGACATTGCCGATGCCGGCCAGTACCCGCTGATCCAACAGGGCTGCGGCCAGTGGCCGGTCCGGGCCGGCCAGCAGGTTGGCGAGCGCGGCGTCCGGGTCCCAATCGGGGCCGAGCAGGTCCGGGCCCAGGTGGGCGACCGCCTCGGCGTCGCGGTCACGCTCGAGCACCTCCAGCACGCCCAGGTCGATGCCTGATGCGCGAACGGGCCCGGCCTCCAAGATGATTCGCACCCGATGGTCGAGCGGGCCCCTTCTCCCCGGCGGGCTCACCCGCCAGCTGCCCTCCATCTTCAGATGGGAGTGGATGCTGGCGCGCCCGACCCGGATGAACAGGTGCTTACCCCGGCTGATCACCTCATCCACCCGCTGCCCGGTGAGATCCACGCCGGCGTAGCGGGGGACCCGGATATCGCAGCGGGTCAACATTTTTCCGGTCAACGCGTCGTCGAGCACCGCCGCGGTGTGGAAGACGGTGTCACCCTCGGGCATCAGCGCAGCCGCAATCCCCGCGGGGTACGGGAGAATCCGGCCTCGGCCAGCGCCGTCGTCGTCGGCGAATCGCGAATCTCCAGCACCGCCACACCGTCCACCCGCTCGACGAGCAGCCCGTCGACGCGGCGGTCGGCGATAAGCCCGGCCAGCGCACCGGCGGCGGCCCGCTGCACCTCGGCGGCGTCGGCTCCGGTGGCGAAGTTCAGCAGGGAGCGGCCGCCACGTTCGATGAACCAGGCCAGTTCGCCGTCGACCAGGACCACCAGCGCTCCCGCCTTGCGGCCCGGACGGGCGGTGCCGGGGTGCGCCGGCCAGCCCAGTGCCGCCCCGTACGGGTTGGCCGGGTCGGCGGCGGCCAGCGCTACCGCGTGATACTCCCGGCGCGTCGGGTCGACACCGTCGAGGTAGCCGCGCAGCCGGTCCACCGTCGAGGCCAGCGCGAACTGGGCGGCGCCCAGCGACTCGATGAAGTAGCCGCGCTGGCAGCGGCCGGCCTCCTCGAACGCCGTCAACACCTTGTAGAGGCCGGCGAACCCGCCCGGCACCGCCTCGGCGGCCACCGCGCCGCGGGTCAGCACCCCGTAGCGGTGCAGCAGCAACTCGGCGGTG
>NZ_QMEX01000258.1 GCF_003284925.1 Mycolicibacter senuensis | reverse complement strand
GGCTCCACACCCCCTCCCCAACTCTCGCGAGCGTGCGTGTCTGCACCGCGACACGCGGCTCTAGCCGGCATTCTGCGCACGCTCGCCGGGCGCCGTCACCGGTGAGGGCTCTCCGGCCGGATCCACCACCGGCAGCCGAACCCGGAACACCGTGGCCCCGTCGGCGGATTCCACCCCCACCGACCCGCTGTGCGCGCCGACGATCGAGGCCACGATCGCCAGTCCCAGTCCGGTGCTGCCCAGCTCGCTGGAGCGGGCCTTGTCGGCGCGGACGAACCGCTCGAACAGGTGCGGCACCATGTCGGCGTCGATCGCCGGGCCGTCGTTGGCCACCGTCAACTGCGCGACCGGCCCGCCCACCCCGGCGTGCTCCTCGGTGATGGCGGTGGTGACGGTCACCCCCGCCGGGGTGTGCACCCAGGCGTTCTTCAACAGGTTGGTGACAACCTGGTGCAGCCGGGCCCGGTCGCCGCGAACCCACACCGGGGACTCGGGCAGATCCTTGACCCAGTGGTGGCTCGGCGCGGCAGCCGCGGCATCGTTGACCGCATCGGCCACCAGATCGGCCAGGTCGACGTCTTCGACGTCGAGATCCTGGCCTTCGCCGAGCCGGGACAGCAACAGCAGCTCCTCGACCAGCGACGCCATCCGCTGCGCCTCGGATTCGATACGGGCCAGGGCGTATTCGGTGGTCGGCGGCAGCGTGGCGGAGTCCTGCCGGGTCAGTTCGGCGTAGCCCTGGATCGCCGCGAGCGGGGTGCGCAGCTCGTGGCTGGCGTCGGTGATGAACTGCCGCATCCGTCGGTCGGCCTCGCTGCGGTAAGCCAATGCGCTGTCGACGTTGTCCAGCAGGCGATTAAGGGCGCCGGCGACGATGCCCACCTCGTTGTCCGGATCGACGTCATCCTCGGACACCCGCACGGTGATGCGTTCGTCGCCGTCGGTGAGCGCCATGGCGGCCACCGCCCCGGCGGTGGCCGCGACGCGCCGCAGCGGGCGCAACGCGTAGTTGACCACGGTGATGGTCAGGCCCGCGGTTATCAGCAATGCCAACGTGTACAGCGTTGCGGCAGCGGCCATTCGGCGGGCGACGGTGCGGTTCGCCAGGTTCAGTGACCCGCCGATGAACAGCAGGTCGTCCTGGTCGACGACACGGGTCTCCACCCGATAGGTGCCCAGGCTGCCCAGGTCCATCGTCTGCGGGGGGCCGTCATGCCAGTGGTGGGCGTTGATCGCGGCGACCACGTCGGCAGGTGCGGGATAGGGGTCGTCCACGGTGAACACCGCCGACCCGATCACCTTGCCGTTGCGCAGCACCGCCAGCACATTGCCGGGCGTCTGATCGCTGAAACCCAGCATGGCCGACCCGATGGTCGACGCCTCGTCGGCGCCGGAGACATGTTGGGCGCGGCGATACTTGACGAAAGAATGACTAAAGGCGTTCATCGACTCGGACAGATCGGCATCGCTCGTCGCGGTGACGTAGTTGCGCAGGCTCAGCACCGACACCACGCCGACCGCCACGAACACCACAGTCACCACGGCCGACACCCCGAGCACCAGTTGGCGGGCCAGCGACCGCGGGCGCCACCAGGGTGCCTTTCGGGGCGTGCTCGGGGCGTCGGTCACGGCTGCGGCTTCAACATGTAGCCCACACCGCGAACGGTGTGGATCATCGGCGGGTCAGCGTCGATCTTCTTGCGCAGGTAGGAGATATATAGATCTACGATGCTGGTGCGGCCGGCGAAGTCGTAGTTCCAGACCCGGTCCAGGATCTCGGCGCGGGCCAGCGCCCGTCCCGGGTTGCGCATCAAGAACCGCAGCAGTTCGAACTCGGTGGCCGACAGCGACACCGGGGTGCGGCCGAACGTCACTTGCCGGCTCGCGCCGTCGAGCGTCAGATCGCCCACGGTGAGCACCTCGTTCATCGGTGGCGTCAGCTGGGCGGAACGGCGCAGCAGACCGCGCAGCCGGGCGACCAACTCCTCCAGGCTGAACGGCTTGGTCATGTAGTCGTCGGCGCCGGAGGTCAGGCCGGTGACCCGGTCGGTCACCGAATCGCGGGCGGTGAGAAACAGCGTCGGGATATAGGCGTCGGATTCGCGGACCCGCTGCAGGATCTGCAGCCCGTCCACGTCGGGCAACATGATGTCGAGAACCAGCAGATCGGGCTCGCCGCTGTGAAACATGGCGACCGCGTCGCGGCCGTTGTGGGCGACGTCGACGACCCACCCCTCGTAGTGCAGCGCCATCGTCACCAGGTTGGTCAGCGCGGGTTCGTCGTCGACCAGCAGCACGCGGATCGGTGATCCGTCGGGCCGGTTGATCCGCGGCAGTTGCCCGAGGATCGCTTTGCGCGGGCTCCGGTGATCCGTGTTATCCGCCATCGATCATCATCTTCCACCCGGATCCGGGTCATTCGCCGAGCAGTCGTTGCTTTCGCTGAGCGAATTTCTCCGGGGTCAGAATGCCCGAGTCACGCAGTTCGACCAGGGCGCGCAGTTCGGCAACGACACCGATCGGTTTCGCCTTGGCGGGCTGGTCGGGTTCCTCGGGTTC
>NZ_QMEX01000257.1 GCF_003284925.1 Mycolicibacter senuensis | reverse complement strand
TCCCCCTCGTCGACATCGGCCGCGTCGTCGGCCGGCGCGGCTTTCGAACCCGCCCCGGCTTGACGCCGCCGCATCACCCGGCGGTTGTGGTTCTGCACCAGTTCGGTGCGTTCCCGCAGCGTGACCAGCAGCGGTGTGGCCAGATAAATCGACGAGTAGGTGCCCACGACAACGCCGACCAACTGCACCAGCGCCAGGTCCTGGAGCGTTCCCACCCCCAGCAGCCACACCGCGACCACCATCAGCGACATGATCGGCAGCGCCGAGATCAGGCTGGTGTTGATCGACCGCATGAAGGTCTGGTTGACCGCCAGGTTGGCCTCTTCGGCGAAGGTGCGCCGGGTTTTGTGCTCGAAGCCGTGGGTGTTCTCCTCGACCTTGTCGAACACGATGACGGTGTCGTAGATGGAGAACCCGAGGATGGTCAACAAGCCGATCACGGTGGCGGGCGTGACCTCGAACCCGACCAGCGAATACACCCCGGCGGTGACAACGACGTCGAAGATCATCGAGATCATCGCCGCCAGGGTCATGTACCACTCGTAGCGCACGGTGATGTAGAGCGACGCCAGCAGCAGGAACACCACCAGCGCGATCACGGCCTTCTGGGTGATCTGCCCACCCCAGGTCTCCGACACCGCCGAGTCGCTGATCGCCAGCTTGCTGGGTTGCCCGTCGGGGCCGACCGGCTGGAACGCGTCGAACAGTGCGTCGCGCAGCTTATCGGTCTGCTCGTTGGTCAGCGTCTCGGCGCGGACCTGCACCGTCGCCGAGCTGCCGTTGCCGACCACGACCACCGATTCAGGACTGTTGCCGACGGTGTCGCGGAACACCTGCTCGACCTGGGTGACCGAGGTGTCGCCGCGCGGGAACGACACCTTGGTGCCGCCGGCGAAGTCGATGCCGAAGGTGAAGCCGCGGATCAAGATACTCAGGATCGCGATCGCGACCATCGCGCCGCTGATCGCGTACCACATCCGCCGCTTACCGATGACCTCGAACGCGCCGGTGCCGGTGTAGAGCCGCGACAGGAAGCCGTGTTGCGGCGGCCGCGGGGCGCCGGTGGGCTTGCGGGCCGTCTCCTCCACGGCGGTGCCGGTCTCGGTGAGTTCGACCGCGCCTGCCTCGCCTTTCGCGGCCTTCGTGGCGCTCTTCGTGCCGCTGCTGGTGCTCGGTTTGGCCATCTGGCTATCCCTGTCCCGTCGACTGGGCGCTCACCCGCGCGCCCGTTTTGGCTGCGGGTCTGCCACCCGATCTCGCCACCGCCCGCCGCTCACGTGCGACCTGCTGCACCGCGCCGAGGCCGTTGTAGCTCGGCTTGGCCAGCGTCGACGACTTGGACGCCAGATAGACCAGCGGCCAGGTCACCAGGAACACCACCACCAGGTCGAGGATGGTGGTCAGCCCCAGCGTGAACGCGAAGCCCTTCACCTGGCCGACCGCCAGGAAGTACAGCACCGCCGCGGCCAGGAAGGTCACCGCGTTGCCCGACACGATGGTCTTGCGGGCCCGGGTCCATCCGCGTGGCACCGCGGAGCGGAAGGACCGGCCTTCCCGGATCTCGTCCTTGATGCGTTCGAAGAACACCACGAAGGAGTCGGCGGTGGTGCCGATACCGATGATCAGACCGGCGATGCCGGCCAGGTCGAGCGTGTAGTTGATGTATCTGCCCAATAGCACCAGGATCGCGTAGACCATGGCGCCGGCGACCACCAGCGATAGCGCGGTGAGCACCCCGAGCACCCGGTAGTAGAGCAGCGAATACACCAGCACCAGCAGCAGGCCGATCGCGCCGGCGATCAGGCCGGCCCGCAGCGACGTCATTCCCAGTGTGGCCGAGACGGTTTCGGCTTCCGAGGACTCGAACGACAGCGGCAGGGAACCGTACTTCAACACGTTGGCCAACTGGCGCGCCTCGTCCTGAGTGAACCCCGGTGAGCCGCCGGTGATCTGGGTCCGACCGCCGGGAATGGCCTCCTGGATCTGCGGTGCGCTGACCACCTGCGAGTCCAGCGTGAACGCGGTCTGGGTGCCGATGTGGGCCGCGGTGTAGTCGGCCCAGACGTCGGCCGCGCCGTTCTTGAACTGCACCTGCACGATGTTGGCGCCGCTGCGCTGGTCCATGCCCGAGCTGGCGTCGGCGATCTGGTCACCGCTGATGATCGACGGCGCCAGCAGGTAGGCGGTCTGATGGTCCTGGGAGCAGGTCACCAGCGGCAGGTCCGGGTCGTCGTTGCCGGCCAGGATGTCTTCCTTGTCGCACCGGCTGGCCTGGATCTGCAGCGCCAGCGCCTGCACCACCTTGTTGTCGCTTTGCCGCAACCGCTTCTCGGCGGCGATGCGAGCCGCCAGGCCCTGCGGCTGGCCGGGCTGGCCTGGTACGCCCGGCAGACCGGGCAGACCGGGCAGGCCCGGCAGTTGGGCACCCGGGACGGGCGGCTGGGCCGGTGCGCCCGGTTGTGTGGGCGCCGGGGCCTCGGAGACGCCCGGCGTAGTGGTCTCGGTGGCGTCCTCCGGTTCGGGGCTCTCCGAGGTGGTGCCCGGAGCGGGAGCCGGTTCCTGCGGATAGGGCCGCGGCTGAGCCGGCGGGAACAGCGGTTGCTGAAGGGGGCCGCCGTTGCCGCCCAGGGCACCCTCGCCGC
>NZ_QMEX01000256.1 GCF_003284925.1 Mycolicibacter senuensis | reverse complement strand
GGCGGTCACCACGTCGGCGCCGGCGGCCAGCGCGGTCGCCGCATCCGGCTCGTCGGGCAGCAGCGGGTCGGCAGCGAGCAGCCCGCTGCCCAGGTCGGCCAGCAGGGCCACACCGTGCTCGTCGGCCAGCGCCCGCAACTCGCGTAGCCCGACCGCCGCGGTGAACCCCTGCACGGCGAAGTTGCTGGGATGCACCTTGAGAATGCAGCCGGTCTGCGGTCCCAGCGCCTCGGCGTAATCGTGCAGGTGGGTGCGGTTGGTGGTGCCGACCTCGCGCAGCACCGCGCCGGTGGAGGCGATCAGATCGGGCAGCCGGAACCCGGCGCCGATCTCGATCAGCTCGCCGCGGCTGACGACTACTTCTTTTCCGGCAACTCCCGGCCCGGTGGCCAGCGCGGTGGTGGCCAGTACCAGCGCAGCGGCGCCGTTGTTGACCACCAGTGCGTCCTCGGCGCCCGGACACGCCGCCAGCAGTGCGGCACTCGCGGCGACGCCGCGTTTGGAACGGGCCCCGGTTCCCAGATCCAATTCGACGTCGACATAGCCGGCGGCCGCCACGAGCGCCTCGACTGCCGCCGCGGACAATGGTGCCCGGCCCAGGTTGGTGTGTATCACCACGCCGGTGGCGTTGAGCACCGGCCGCAGTGTGGTTCCGGCATGAGATGAAAGACGTTCCAGCACCGAAGATTCCACCTGGTCGGGCGCCAGTTCGCCGCGGCGTGCCCGGTCCTGGACGTCGTGCACCACCGCCCGGATGGTGCGATCGCCGAGCCGGGTGGATGCGCCGCGTACCGCGGGCAGCGCCAGCAGGGCATCGGTGCGTGGAATGGCGCGACGCGGATCGACCTGGCTCACAGCCCCTCCTGTCCGATGGCGGAGGCGGACGGGAATCGAACCCGCCAGACCGAGTTGCTCGGCCTCACCGGTTTTGAAGACCGGGGAGCCCACCAGGACCCAGACGCCTCCGCTGTTCAACCTAACCGGTGTGGCTAGCCTGAACCGATGACCATCCGGCTGACCGGTTACGCGCATGGCGGCGGCTGTGCCTGCAAGATCCCGCCGGGCGAACTCGAGGAGGCGGTGCGCGGCCTGGTAGGACAGCAGCACGATCGGGTGCTGGTCGGGCTCGACGACGGCGACGACGCGGCCGCGGTGCTGGTGCGCGACGACCTCGCCGTGCTGTCCACCGCCGACTTCTTCACCCCCGTCGTCGACGACGCCTATGACTGGGGCCGGATCGCGGCCGCCAACGCGCTCTCGGACATCTACGCGATGGGTGGGACCCCGGTGGTCGCGATCAACCTGGTGGGCTGGCCGCGGGAGACGCTGCCGATGGAGCTGATGAGCGAGGTGCTGCGCGGCGGCCTGGCCGTCGCCCAGCAGGCGGGCTGTCCGGTGATCGGCGGGCACTCCGTCGACGATCCGGAACCCAAGTACGGCATGGCCGTCACCGGGGTGGCCGACCCGAAGAGGCTGCTGCGAAACGACTCCGCCGCACCCGGTCTTCCGCTGACGCTGACCAAGCCGATCGGGGTCGGACTGCTCAACAACCGGCACAAGCGCACCGGGGAAGTCTCAGCCGAAGCCGTCGAGCTGATGACCCGGCTCAACCGCGACGCGGCCCACGAAGCGGTGGAAGCGGGCGTCCGGGCCGCCACCGACGTCACCGGCTTCGGGCTGCTCGGCCACCTGCACAAGATGTGCCGGGCATCCGGGGTGGGCGCGGTGATCGACCGCGGCGCGGTGCCGGTGATCGGCGGTGCGGTCGAGGCGCTGCGCGACGGCTTCGTCTCCGGCGGCACGCAGCGCAACCTGGACTGGGTGCGCCCGCAGCTGCGACCCGGACCCGGTATCACCGAGGATGATCTGCTGCTGCTGGCCGACGCCCAGACCTCCGGTGGCCTGCTGATTGCCGGGGAGCTTTCCGGGTATCCGGTGATCGGGCATACCGTCCCGGGAAGCGGAATCGAGGTGCGATGAGTATGAGTCAGTTCAAAGTCGGCGACCATGTCCGATGGAACTCCGAGGCCGGGCATGTGACCGGCAAGATCACCAAGGTCCACACCAAAGACACCGAATACAAGGGGCACAACCGACGGGCGAGCCCCGACGAACCGCAGTACGAGATCAAAAGCGACAAAACCGATCACATCGCGATGCACAAGGGCTCGGCGCTGCACAAGCTCGACGACTGAGCCGGCTCACCCCGCGGTCGTGATCGAATCCCCGGTGATGCCGGCCGCCCGCCGTGCCGCCAGGCGACGCTTCTGCGGTTCGATGGTGTAGCGCGGATCCTTCGCCGACTCGATGCCGGCCTCGAACACCCCGAACCGGGTCAGCGCCGAGGCCCCCAACAGTGCCAGCCCCGACAGTGCCGCCACCGCGCGGCGCCGGCCGCCCAGCAGCGTCCCGATACCGCCGGCGATCGCCAAGCCTTCACTGCACCGCAGCATCACCCCGGCCCGGCCCTGCTGCAGCGGCTCGGCGGCGATCGGGTCCATCCGGTGCTCCATCGCCCGGGTGGCGATCACGTCGCCGATGACTCCCAGCACCGCCAGTCGTCGCGCCGGCGCGGCTTCGGTCACCGGCGTCGTCAGCATCGCCAGACCGCCGGTGACCAGGACCGAACGGGACACGAACGGGGGCTTTG
>NZ_QMEX01000255.1 GCF_003284925.1 Mycolicibacter senuensis | reverse complement strand
CCACCGAGAACGACGCGGCGCTGGCCGCGGCGGTGCGCATGACCGCGACCACCCCGGCCCGGGTGCTCGGCCTCGCCGGCGCCGGGGTTTTGGCCGTCGGGTCCGCGGCTAATCTGGTGGTGATGGATGCCGACCTGCAGCTGGTGCGGGTGATGCGCCGCGGAATGTGGCTGAGGTAAGGAGAACCATGAGCGAGCCGACGATCACCGATGTTCCCGAGCAGCACCGCTATGAGATCAGCGTCGACGGCGTGCGGGCCGGGCTGGCCGCCTACCGCGACAGCGGCGATCAGCGGGACTTCCACCACACCGAGATCGACAAGGCGTTCGGTGGCCAGGGGCTGGCCACCAAGCTGATCGCCTTCGCGCTGGCCGACACCCGGGCTGCGGGCAAGCGGATCGTGCCGAGCTGCTCGTTTGTGGAGGCCTACGTCGGCAAGCACCCGGAGTATGCCGGCTGAGGTGGGGGTCAATCCACGCGCAGGTTGTCCGCCGACGTCGCCGCCCAGGCGGTGGCGAACAGGATCAGCCGGGTGGTGACGTAGGCGAACACCAGCAGGCCCAGCACCGGGCCGAACACCGCCCCGGCCGGCCCGTTGACCACCGACTGCAGATACACCGAGCCGGCCTGCTTGAACAGCTCGTAGCCGACCGCGGCGATCGCGCCGGCCCGCGCGGCGCTGGCCAGGCTGACCGACTCCCGGGGCAGCCGGGCGATCATCCAGGTGAACAACAGCCACGACACCCCTACCGCCATCCCGACCGATGCGACCCGCAACAAGGCGCCCAGCAGATCGAAGTCAGGAACACCGAGCCAGCGCAGGATCTTGCGCATCAGCTTCGGATCGGCCAGCGCGGTCAGCCCAATGGTGACGAGCATGGCGCCGAACGCCCACACCATCGCAACCAGGTCCGACAGTTTCGACGAGACGAAACCCTGTTTCTCCGAACGTTTTTCCCACATCTCGGAGAGCGCCTCGCGCAGGTTGGCCATCCAGGTCAGGCCCACCCAGGCGGCCGTCGCCAGGCCGATGGCACCCACCGAGGCGCGCGATCCGATAGCGGTGTCCATCAAGGTCACCAGCTCGTCGCCGAACTCGCCGGGAATGGAGTGCTTGATGCGGCGCTCGATTTCGTCGAGCACCTCGGGCCGCCGCGCTAGCAGGAAGCCGCCGACGGAGAACCCCACCATCGCCAACGGGAACAGCGCGAAGATGGTGTAGTAGCTCATCCCGGCGGCGAAGAAGTTGCCCTGACACTCGTCGTAGCGCTGCTGCGCCCGCATCACATGGTCGAACCAGCCGTAACGCGACCGAAGCCGGTCGAGGATGCCCGGTTTGGACCCGTCGGCCTGGTCTGTGGCGGCGTTATTCATGACTCATGCCGGCGGCGGCAGGAATCCCACCCGGTCGTAGACCCGCGCGATGGTGGCCGCGGCCACCGCATTGGCACGTTCGGCGCCGGCGGCCAGCACCGACTGCAGTTCACCCGGGTCGGCCAGCAGTTCGTCCACCCGCGCCTTGATCGGCGTCACGAAGTCGGCGACGGCCTCGGCGGTCTCCTTCTTCAGGTCGCCGTAGCCGCGGCCGGCGTAGCCTTCCACCAGTTTCTCGACGCTGTCACCGGTGATCGCCGACTGGATGGTCAGCAGGTTGGAGACCCCGGGCTTGGCCTGCGGGTCGTAGCGGATCTCGCGCTCCGAGTCGGTGACCGCCGAGCGGATCTTCTTGGCGCTTTTCGCCGGGTCGTCGAGCAGGCTGATCAGGCCGGCGTCGGTGGCCGCGGATTTGCTCATCTTCGCCGTCGGGTCGGCCAGGTCGTAGATCTTGGCGGTGGCCTTGGGAATCATCGGTTCGGGGACGACGAAGGTGTCGGGGAAGCGGGCGTTGAACCGCTGCGCGACGTCGCGGGCCAGTTCCAGGTGCTGCCGCTGGTCCTCGCCGACCGGCACCACGTCGGTGTCGTAGAGCAGCACGTCGGCGGCCATCAGCACCGGGTAGGTGAACAAGCCCACGGTCGTCGAGTCTGAGCCCTGCTTGGCCGACTTGTCCTTGAACTGCGTCATCCGCGAGGCCTGGCCGAATCCGGTGAAACAGCCCAGCACCCAGGCCAGTTCGGCATGCGCCGGTACGTGGCTCTGGACGAAGATCGCGCTGCGGGCCGGGTCGATGCCCAGCGCCAGGTACTGCGCGGCGGTCACCAGCGTGCTGCGGCGCAGCATCTCGGGGTCCCAGCCCGGGACGGTGATGGCATGCATGTCGACGACACAGAACAGCGCATCGTGGTCGTCCTGTAGCTCCGCCCAGTGGGTGATCGCCCCCAGCGCGTTGCCGAGGTGCAGCGACGCCGAGGTGGGCTGGACGCCGGAGAAGACGACGGGGCGGGTTGCGGAAGTGCTCATGGTTTCTCGATCCTGTCACGCCGGTGCGGCGGTGGGCGCACCTGGTAACAGAGCAATCGCTCTGTTATGGTGGCCGCCATGGCCCGCCCGCGTGTGCACGACCCTGGCCGGGTGCTGGACGCCGTCGAGTCGCTGGCGGCGCGGTCCGGCCCAACGGCGGTGACGATCCGGGCCGTCTCCGAGACGACCGGAGCCTCCAACGGCGCGGTCTACCACGGGTTCGGGTCGCGGGCCGGGCTGATGGCCGCGGATACGCAGATCCG
>NZ_QMEX01000254.1 GCF_003284925.1 Mycolicibacter senuensis | reverse complement strand
CTGGCCGATGCCGCCCAGCCGCTCGGCCTGGCCCACCGCCCTGGCGGCCACCGTGTGCTCGCCGCCCACCGGCTTGGCGCCTTCGGCCACGCACACCATCGAGTAGGTCGAACCGCGTTGGGCGCGTTCACGAATCAGTTCGGCGACGGGCTCCAGCCGGTAGGGAATCTCCGGGATCAGGATGGCGTGCACCCCGGAGGCCATGCCGGCGTGCAGCGCGATCCAGCCGGCATAGCGGCCCATCACCTCCACCACGATGATCCGGCTGTGCGAGGTCGCGGTGGAGAACAGCCGGTCGATGCATTCGGAGGCGAACCCGACGGCGCTGTCGAAACCGAACGTCGCGGCGGTGCGGTCCAAGTCGTTGTCGATGGTCTTGGGCACCCCGACCAGCGGCAGCCCGGCGTCGTGCAGATGGTTGGCAATCGTCAGGGAGCCGTCCCCGCCAACGGTGATCAGCGCATCGATCCCCCGCTCGGCGAACCGCCCGAGCAGCTCGTCGGTGCGGTCGACCGCGATCCAGCTGCCGTCGGGCTGCTGCACCGGGTAGGCGATCGGGTTGCCGCGGTTGGTGCTGCCCAGGATGGTGCCGCCCTGGTGGATGATGCCGCGCACCCGGTTGCGGGTCAGCTCGATCAAACCGCCGTCGGGGTAGTCGTCACCGAACAGCATCCCGTTGAAGCCGTCGCGGATCCCGACGACCTCCCACCCGCGGTTGTCGGCGGCCAACGTCGCGGCATAGATGACGGCGTTGAGGCCGGGTGCGTCGCCTCCGCCGGTGTTGATCGCGACGCGTTTGATCCCCGCGGTCATGACACCTCCTGCAACGGGCTCTGCGGATCGATCAGGATCTTGGCGTGCCGCGCCGGATCGGCCAGCGCATCGAAGGCGTTCGCCACCCCGCCGAGCCCGACAGTCCCGGTGATCAGCGGCGTGACGTCGACCTTGCCCTCGGCGATCATGTGCAGCGTGTCCCGGAATTCCATTGGGGTGTAACCGAACACGAACCGCAGGTCGGTCTCCTTGTTGATCGCCATCGCCGGGCGGATGGTGTCGTTGCCCATGCATACCCCGATCACCACGACCCGGGAGAACAGCGGGGCGCCGGCGATGATCCCGTCGATCACTCCCGGGACGCCGACGCACTCGAAGATCACCGGGCGTTTCGGGGTGGCGGCGCCGACGGCCTCGGCGGCCCGCCAGACATGCCACCAGGGCAGCCGCGCCTTGTAGAGCTTCTCCACGGTGCCCACCGCGACACCGAACGCATCCGCGGATCCCGTGAGATGTCCGTGCCCGGCGGCCGCGTCGTACGGCGAGCCCTGCGCCGGGTCGACGACGACGTCGGCGCCGCAGCGGGCGGCCAGCGCGCGCCGGCCGGGTGAGAAGTCGCTGGCGATCACGGTGCGCACCCCGCTCGCCTTGAGCATGCACACCACCGCCAGGCCGATCGGCCCGCAGCCGATCACGATCGCCACGTCGCGTTTGCGCACCTCACCGCGCCGGACGGCGTGCCAGGCGACCGCCATCGGCTCGGTCAGCGCCGCCGCCTCCGCCGACAGCCCGTTGGGGACCGGCAACGTCAGCGACTGCTCGACCACTAACTGCTCGGCGTAGGAGCCCGGCGCCGCCGCCGACAGCCCGACGGGGTGGATGCCGTCGGCGCGCCGTACCAGCGGCACCGAGACCACCCGGGTGCCGGCGCGGGGCGCCTTGCGGGTGCGGGGTCCGTGGTCGAGCACCTCGCCGCAGAATTCGTGGCCGAGCACCACCTGCTGGTGCGAGCGCATGAAACCGTCGTAGCCGGTCTCGGCCGCCGCCTCGGCCACCTCGTCGCAGTGGTGGCGGGCGTGCAGGTCCGAGCCGCAGATCCCGGAGCGCAGCACCCCGAGCAGCAGTTGGCCTTTGGCGGGCGCCGGTGTCGGCAGGTCGATGACGTCGAGTTGGGCATTACTGCAGCTGACCGCTTTCACGCGACCCAGCCTACGAGGCACCCCTGTCGGTGGCGCGGTTTATGGTGGCCGCGATGGGACTGCAGCTGCACCGCGCCGAACGCACCGACGCCCTCGTCGACGGGCTGGGCGCGCTGCTGGCGACACCGCCGGCTGACCCGTTCGCGCTGGACCTGGTGCTGGTCCCGGCCCGTGGCGTGGAGCGCTGGCTGTCCCAGCGGCTGTCCCATGTGCTCGGCGCCGGTTCATGGGGCGACGGGGTGTGCGCGGGGGTGGAGTTTCGCAATCCGGCGTCGCTGATCGCCGAGATCACCGGGATCGCCGATGAGGACCCGTGGTCGCCGGACGCGATGAGCTGGCCGCTGCTGTCGGTGATCGACGCCAGCCTCGACGAAGACTGGTGCCGCACCTTGGCAACGCATTTGGGCCACTTTCACGACGGTGACGACGCGCAGGTGCGACGTGGCCGGCGCTACGCGGTGGCGCGGCGGCTGGCCGGGCTGTTCGCCTCCTACGCCCGACAGCGGCCCGAGATGCTCGCGGACTGGCTCGACGGCGGGCGCGGCGACGGCGCGGGTGGGCAGTTGGATCCCGACCTGGCCTGGCAGCCGCCGCTGTGGCGGGCGCTGGCCGCGGCCATTCCGGCCGATCCCCCCCACGTTCGGCACGCCGCGCTGCGCTGCCTGCGACCCAGCGGCTGAGCCCGGAAGACCCCGG
>NZ_QMEX01000253.1 GCF_003284925.1 Mycolicibacter senuensis | reverse complement strand
CCGCCGCCGTGGCAGTGCATGTCGATGAAGCCCGGTACCACAACGCAATCCGCGAACTCGATGTCGGCGTGCACCGGCCCGGTTCCGCACTCGGCGATCCGCCCGTCGGCCACCGAGACCCAGCCGGGCCGGCAGACCCGGCCGTCGAGCACCACGGCGCCGGCGGAGATCACGGTCACGTCGGCGCCCCGATCTCAGCCGACGTCGGCTCTTCGGCGGGCCAGCGGCCGCCGTTCTCCCAGAAATGCCGGATGTCCTCGAGTTGCCGGCCCTTGGTCTCCGGCGCGTAGCGGTACACGAACGCCAGGCTCAACAGCGCCAGCACCCCGAACACGGCGAACGTCCCGGCGCCGCCCAGCGAGGTGAGCATGGTCAAAAACACCCCGGCGACAATCGCATTGGCCACCAGGTTCGAGGTCAGCATCGCCGACGATCCCATCGACCGCAGCCGCGCCGGCAGGGCCTCCCCGGCGTAGACCCACACCAGCGAACCGAACCCGAAGGTGTAGCCGGCGGTGAACAGCAGCACCCCGCCGAACTTGAGCGCCGCCAGCGCATCACCGAACGCCGGGCCGGCCGCGAACACCGCGATCAGCAGCGCGTTGGCGACGACCATCGTGGCGATCCCCGACAGCAGGATGGGACGACGGCCCACCCGGTCGATGATCGCCAGCGAGACGAACATCGCGGCCAGCGCGGCCACCTGCACCAGCGCCGGCAGGATCAGCAGCGCGAAATCGCCTTCGAAACCCATCTTTTCGAACAGCCGGGGGCTGTAGTAGACGATCGCGTTGATTCCGGTGATCTGGATGAAGAACCCCAGCGTCACCACGAACACCGTCGCCCGCAGATACGGCGGCCGCAGCATCTCGCGCAGCACCCCGACCCCGCTGCGGCGTTCCTCCTGCAGCGTCCGGCCGATCTCGGCGAGTTCGCGCTGGGCGGCCTCGATGTTCGGTTCGATGCGGCGCAGGGCGCGGTACGCGTCGTCGACCCGGCCCTTGAGCAGATACCAGCGGGCGGTGTCGGGGATGCGGGCCAGCAGCAGCGTCACCAGCACGGCGGGTACCGCGGCCAGCCCCAGCATCGCCCGCCAGTTGCCGGTCCCGGCCAGCAGGTAGGCGAACAGGTAGCCGGCGATGATCCCGACCACGGTGGCCACCCCGTAGGTGACCAGCAGCGCGCCGCGGGCAGCGGCCGGCGCCGACTCGGCCACGAACACCGGCACCACCACCACCGACACCCCGATGGTGACACCGAGCAGCAGCCGGGCCACGGTCAGCATCGACACCGACGTCGACGCCGCCCCCAGCAGCGCAAACACCGCGTAGCCCAGCGCCACCGAGACCATCGAGCGCTTGCGCCCGATCGCGTTGGCCAGCCACCCGGCGGCCAGGGCGCCGGCGATCTCGCCGATCACCGTCGCGGTGGCCACCATCTCCTGCTGGGCGGCGGTCAGCCCGAAGTCGGCCTCGATGAACAGCAGCGCGCCGGCGATGTTGGACAGGTCGTAGCCGTAGATCACGCCGACACTGGCGGCAGCCACCCCGACCAGCAGTGCCAGAGGCGAGGATCGGCGCAGTTCCCCGATTCGGCCCACCTAGCTCACCGTAGGGGATGGGATCAGCGCACACCCCGATCGGCCAGGGCGGCATATGTTATGCCCCGGCTCAACCCGATCGCGATCAGCAGCAGCCCGGAGAACCCGCCGAAGGCCCGTAGCGCCTTCACCACGTCGAGGCCCGGCCCGGCCGGCGGTTCAGCGCGCGCGCACCCATGATGAGCGCGAACACGATGATCGTGCCGAAGATGCTCACCCCGACCCGCACCGGCACCGTGTCGCCGGCCGGCGCCAGCACCATCGCCTGCGGGCTGGGCCCGTCGGCGGGTGCCCGGGCGACCAGCGAGGGGTCGGGTTCGATCAGGGTGCCGACCCGGGTGCCGGGCGGGGTGGCGAAGCCGTAGTCGAGCAGCTGCGCGGCCTGCTGCCACGGCGGGATCGGCTGCCGGGTGCCGCGCAGCAGCACCGCCACCAGCCGGCGGCCGTCGCGGGTGGCCGCGCCCACGAACGTCTGCCCGGCGTCGTCGGTGTAGCCGGTCTTGCCGCCGAGGGCGCCCGGGTAGTTGTAGAGCAGCTGGTTGTCGTTCTCCAAGGTGTAGCCGGGCACGTCGCCGTAGCCGGGGAACGCGAAGTTCCGCGTGGCGACGATGTCGGCGAACACCGGGTTGTTCCAGGCGTAGCGGTAGAACAGCGCGATGTCGTAGGCCGAGGTGCTCATGCCCGGCCCGTCGAGCCCGGACGGGGTGGCGGCGCGGGTGTCGCGGCCGCCCAGCCTGGCGGCCAGCGCGTTGATCTTGTGCAGCGCCGTGTCCATGCCGCCGAGCTCGGTTGCCAAGGCGTGAGCGGCGTCGTTGCCCGACCCCATCAGCAGGCCGTGCAGCAACTGGTTGACGGTGAAGTCGCCGCCGGGGCCCACGCCGACACGGGTGCCTTCGGCGTTGGCGTCCTCCTGGGTGCCGGGGACGACCTTGGCCAGGTCCAGCTCGTTGATCGCCGCCATCGCGGTCAGCACCTTGATGACGCTGGCGGGCCGGTGCCGGCCGTGCGGGTCGCGGGCGGCGATCACCGCCCCGCTGTCCATGTCGGCCACCAACCACGACTCGGCGGAGA
>NZ_QMEX01000252.1 GCF_003284925.1 Mycolicibacter senuensis | reverse complement strand
GTAGTCGATCACCGGCGCGACGGTCGCGGGTATGGGCGGGGAGGGGTCCACGGTCACGGCAGCTCTCCACGGTCGATCCGACGGATGACCCTGCTGGAGAGTGGCAGGATGTGTGGCGATCATCGCACAATCACGGCGCGACCGTATCCGGGTACCTGCGCTGCGGCGGCGGGCTACCGTGAGCGGCAGTGTTTCTCCGGTTCTGGTTCCGGTGGGTGTCGCGCGCCAGGCCGAATCGAGTCAGTAGGGAGGGCGGGCGGCGATGGTGAACCGGCTGTCGGCGACGGACGCGGCCTTTTACCGGCTGGAGAACACCACCACGCCGATGTATGTGCAATCGCTGTTCATCGTGCGCCGGCCGCGCGGCGGATTGAGCTACGAGCAGCTGCTGGCCACCGTCGAGCAACGGCTGCCACAGATCCCGTATTACCGGCAGAAGATCCGGGAAGTCACGATGAGCCTGGCCCGGCCGGTGTGGGTCGATGACCACGAGTTCGACATCACCTACCATGTGCGCCATCTCGCGGTGCCGTCGCCGGGCAGCGACCGCCAGCTGCACGAGTTGATCGCCCATCTCGGGCAGCAGCGGCTGGATCGGCACCGGCCGCTGTGGGAGCTGTACCTGATCGAGGGCCTGGCCGACAACCGCATGGCGCTCTACATCAAGTCGCACCAGGCGCTGGTCAACGGAATGGCGGCGCCCGCGCTCGGTCATGTGCTGGTGGACCGGACGCAGCGCCCGCCGCCGTTCGACGAGGACATCTGGGTTCCGCGGCGCGAGCCCGGCGCCGTCGAACTGGTGCTGGGGGCGCTCGGGGACTGGGTTGCGGCACCTCGAACCCAGCTGCGGGCGGTCGGATCGACGTTCAGCGACCCGCTGACCTGGGTGGGCCGCAAGGCATTCGACACCGCCCGGGCGATGGTGCGCGGCACCGCGCCGAACACCCCGCTCAACACCCAGGTGTCGCAGAACCGCCTCTTCACGGTGGCGCACGGGGCGCTGGAGGACTACCGCACGGTACGGGCCCGCTACGGCTGTGCGATCAACGACGTCGTGCTCGCCGTGATCACCGGGGCACTGCGCAACTGGCTGCTGTCCCGCGGCGAGCCGGTGTCCTCGACGCGGACGGTGCGGGCGATGGCGCCGCTGTCGGTGTATCCCGACCATGAGTACGACACCGCGGGTCAGCCGATCGGTTCGGTCACCCCGTTCCTGGTGGATCTGCCGGTCGGCGAACCCAATCCGGTGGTGCGACTGTCCCAGATCGCCTACGCCACCGAGTCGCACCCCGCTCCGACCGGCCTGGTGGATGCCCGCACCATCTTGACGGTGTCGGGCTTCGCGCCGCCGACGCTGCATGCGATGGGCGTTCGGGTCGCCACCGCGTTCGCCGGGTTCTCCGGGCGGGTGTTCAACCTGTTGATCACCAATGCGCCCGGCGCGCAGCGGCAACTGTACGTCTGCGGCGCAAAACTGCTCGAGACCTACAGCGTGCCCCCGCTGCTGCCCAACAAGGCGTTCACCATCGGGGTCACGTCCTACAACGGCATGCTGTACTACGGGGTCAACGCCGACCGCAAGTCGATGAGTGACGTCGGGCTGGTCTCTGCGCTGTTGGACGAAGCGCTGGCCGAACTGCTGGAGGCTGCGACATGAGCGGAGCGCAGGCCCGGATCGCCGACGATGTGTATCAGGCCGAATTACTGCGCCTGCAAATCGAATTCGTCAAACTCCAGGAATGGGTGCGACGCTCCGGCGCTCGAGTCGTGGTGATCTTCGAAGGCCGCGACGCGGCCGGCAAAGGCGGTGTCATCAAGCGGATCACCGAGAGCCTCAACCCGCGTGTGGTCCACGTGGCGGCTCTGCCGGCGCCCACCGAACGCGAACGGTCTCAGTGGTATTTCCAGCGTTACGTCGCCGCGCTGCCGGCCCGCGGCGAGATCACCCTTTTCGACCGGTCGTGGTACAACCGCGCCGGCGTGGAGAAGGTGATGGGATTCTGCACGGCCGAAGAGCATGCGCGCTTCCTCGAACAGGCCCCGGTCTTCGAGCAACTGCTGATCGACGACGGAATCCTGCTGCGCAAGTACTGGTTCTCGGTCTCCCAGGAGGAACAGCTGCGTCGGTTTCGCAACCGGCGCAACGATCGACTCAAGCAGTGGAAGCTGTCCCCGATGGACCTCGAGTCGGTGAACCACTGGGATGACTACTCGCGGGCCCGTGACGAGATGATGGCGCACACTGACATCGCGGCAAGCCCCTGGTACGTCGTCGAGTCCGAGATCAAGAAGCACGCGCGGCTGAACATGATGGCGCACCTGCTGTCGACGATTCCCTACCGCGAGGTGGCGCTGCCGCAGGTGGAACTGCCGGACCGGCCCGCGGCGGGCGACCGTTACCAGCGCCCCGACCGCGGAAACTACCGCTACGTCGAGGACTACGCGGCGACGCTGGCGGGCGAGGCGTGACCGGTCCCGGCCGGGCCGCGGTGTTTGATGGCTGCGACCGGCTTCGTCGCGCTCGTTATCGCCGCTAAGGTCTGGGCTCATGCGCGTGTACATCCCGGTGACGCTGGCCATGCTGGCCCAGTTGGTCGCCGACGGGTCAGTGCAGGCGGTCAGCGGGACCGCGTTCGCTGTGACCCCGGCGCTGCGGGAGTCCTACGCCCACGGCGACGACGAGGAACTGGCCGAG
>NZ_QMEX01000251.1 GCF_003284925.1 Mycolicibacter senuensis | reverse complement strand
CCGAACTGACCGCGCTGGCGGCCCGCACCCGGCTGGAATCGGTCGCCCCGGCGCTGGCCGACAAGGTCGCCTCCTACCGGGCGGGTTATCTGGCCGAAGACCGCCGGGGGCTGGAACGTGCGCTGGCCGACGGGGAGCTGTACGGGCTGGCCACCACCAACGCGCTGGAGCTCGGGGTGGACATCGCCGGGCTGGACGCGGTGGTGATCGCGGGTTTTCCCGGCACCGTGACGTCGTTCTGGCAGCAGGCCGGCCGATCCGGCCGGCGCGGTCAGACCGCGTTGATCGTGCTGATCGCCCGCGACGACCCGCTGGACAGTTACCTGGTGCATCATCCCGCGGCGCTGCTCGACAAACCGATCGAGCAGGTCGTGATCGACCCGGCCAACCCGTATGTGCTGGGGCCGCAGTTACTGTGCGCGGCCACCGAGCTGCCGCTGACGGTGGCTGAAGTGGCGCAACTGGGCGCCGAGAGGGTCGCCGAGAGCCTGGTCGACGAGGGGTTGCTGCGTCGGCGCTCCGAGAGGTATTTTCCGGCGCCCGGGCTCGACCCGCATCCGGAGGTCGACATCCGGGGCGCTGCCGGCGGGCAGGTGGTGATCGTGGAAGCCGACACCGGCCGGTTGCTGGGCAACGTCGATGCCGGGCGGGCGCCGGCCACCGTGCACACCGGGGCGGTGTATCTGCATCAGGGCGAGAGTTACCTGGTTGATTCGCTGGACACCGAACGCCGGATCGCCTTCGTGCACGCCGACGATCCCGGTTACGCGACGTTCGCCCGGGAGATCACCGACATAGCGGTGACCGGCGACGGCGAACGCGCCTGGTTCGGGCCGGTCAGCCTCGGACTGATGCCGGTCATGGTGACCCGCCAGATCGTCGGCTACCTGCGGCGGCTGCCGACCGGCGAGGTGCTGGACTTCGTCGAGCTGGAACTGCCCCCGGCGACGCTGCCGACCACCGCGGTGGTCTACACCGTCACCGCCGAGGCGTTGGCCGGCTGTGGCATCACCGAAGCACGGATACCGGGGGCGTTGCACGCCGCCGAGCACGCGGCGATCGGGTTGCTGCCGCTGGTGGCCAGCTGCGACCGCGGCGACATCGGCGGACTGTCCACGGCGCTGGGGCCCGGCTCACTGGGCGCGCTGCCCAGCGTGTTCGTCTACGACGGCTACCCGGGCGGCGCGGGGTTCGCCGAGCGGGGGTTCCGCTCGGCGTCCACCTGGTTGGCCGCCACCGCCGAGACGATCGAAGGCTGTGAATGCCCGCACGGCTGCCCGTCATGCGTGCAGTCGCCCAAGTGCGGCAACGGCAACGACCCGCTGGACAAGGAGGGTGCGGTGCGGGTACTGCGATTGGTGCTCGACAGGCTCAACGGCACGGGCCGGCACTAGTCGGGAAGCACGGTTGCGGGAGTCGGCCGACCCCCCGAACGGCCGACTCCCCGAACCGATACCCCGCGGACTCCCGTGGCAAACATGCCACCGGAGACGGCGACGGAGCAGCGAGACGAACGGTCGATAACAAACCGTTCCCCAAGACCCGGTACACAGCCGGATGCGGCCGTAAGTTACCGGCTGTACGGGACCAACGCAACTCGAAAACCAACCAGGTTACCTCCCGCCGCCGGATAAAACTGGGAAACGGCTGCTGTCGGTGCTGGTAGCGAACCGTTGGCCGTAAAATCCCCGGTTATGGCACACGACTGGTTGCTGGTGGAGACGCTCGGCGGTGAACCGGTAGTCGTCGCCCAGGGGCGCCAGGTGAAGAATCTGGTGCCGATCACCCAGTTCCTGCGTCGCAGCCCGCATCTGGCTGCGATCCGGACTGCGATCGCCGAGACGATGCGCACCGGGCAGAGCCTGGTCAGCATCACCCCCAAGCATGACCGGGTGATCCGGACCGAGCCGGTGGTGATGTCCGACGGCCACGTGCACGGCGTGCATGTCTGGAGTGGCCCGGCCGATGCCGAACCACCGGAGCGTCCCACCCCCGGCCCGCTGAAGTGGGACCTGACCCTCGGCGTCGCCACCGACACCGAGGAATCACTGGCCAACAGCGGCAAGGACCCCGCGGTGGAGGCCACCCACGGCCGGGCCTTCGCCGAGGAACTGCCCACCCGCGACTTCAACCCCAACGAGAACAAGGTGCTGGCACTGGCGATTCGGGCCGAACCCGACAAGACCATCTGCAGCAGCTGGGATGTCACCGATTTTCGCGGCGACACCATCCGGGTGGGTTTCGTGGCGCGCACCGCCTGGGAGTCCGATCCGGGCGGGCGTGAGCATCTGGTGGCGCGGGGCATGAACTGGCGCGGCCAACTCGACGGCACCGTGCAGCGTCCCGATTTTCTGGCGCAGCAGATCCTGCACGGGCTGGCGCAGCCCGGCGTGCACCGGGCCATGGTCGACCTGATCGACTGGCGGCTGCTGAAGTGGCTGGACGAGCCGTGCCCGTTCTACGACTGGCGCGGCACGGTGGAGGCCCCCCGGGTGCATCCCGACGACGAAGCCCGGGTCGCCCGCATGACGACCGATTTCACCGCCGGGCCGGCGACCGGAGTGCTGCGACTGCGCCAGCCGGACGGGGGCTGGGCGCCGGTGCACGTGACGGTGAACCGGATCGAGCTCGAAGCCGGCACCTACGCCGGCCTGATCGCGCTGCGGCTGCCCACCGACGACGAACTGGCCGAGGCCGAGCTGGAGCCG
>NZ_QMEX01000250.1 GCF_003284925.1 Mycolicibacter senuensis | reverse complement strand
CGCACTGCGGCGGGTGCGCGCGGTGTTGCAGGCCGCGGCGCGCAGCCACGAGGATGGCCGGGATCCGCACTACACGCTGTGGCAGGCCTGGAATCGGTCCGGGCTGCAACAACGTTGGCTGTCGGCCACACAGCGCGGCGGTCCGGCCGGCGCCCAAGCCGGCCGGGATCTGGACGCGGTGACCGCGCTGTTCGATCTCGCCGAGCACTATGTCGCACGCACGGCCGGGGCCACCCTGACCGGCCTTATCGAGCATGTCACCGCCATGCAGTTGGTGATGCCGCGCACCGAGGCCGCGGCGGGCGTCGAGGCGGTCGAGGTGCTGAGCGCGCATGCCGCACTCGGGCGCGAGTGGGATCTGGTGGTCATCGCCGGTGTCCAGGAAGGGCTGTGGCCCAATACCGTTCCGCGCGGCGGCGTGCTGGGGACCCAGCGTCTGCTGGACAGCCTGCACGGTCTCGGTGACGAGGTCTCGGCCCGGGCGCCGCTGCTCGCCGAGGAGCGGCGGCTACTGGTGGCGGCGATGGGCCGGGCACGCCATCGGTTGATGATCACCGCCGTCGACGGTGAGGGGGACGGCGGCGCGGCCGAGGAACAGCTCCCCTCGGAGTTCCACGCCGAACTCGCAGCCTGCGCCACCGGCGACGACGGGCCGGCACCGGCACCGCCGGTTGCGGCCCCGCCGGTGCTGTCGGCGGCCGGGGTGGTCGGGCGGCTGCGGGCGGTGGTCTGTGCTGCCGACGGTGTTGTCAGTGACTCCGAACGTGCCGACGCCGCAACACAATTAGCTCGGCTGGCAGCTGCCGGTGTACCGGGCGCCGACCCGGCCGACTGGCACGGGACGGCGCCGGTGAGCACCGAGGAACCGCTGTGGCGCGCCGATGGTGGGCAGGTCGTCACGCTGTCGCCGTCTGCGCTGCAGAGCCTGCTGGACTGCCCGCTGCGCTGGCTGGCCGAACGGCACGGTGGAACCGACGGCCGTGACCTGCGCTCGACAATCGGGTCGCTGATGCACGCCCTGGTCGCGGAGTCCGCTGCGAGCCGAGAAGAGCTGCTGGCCGAGTTGGACCGGGCCTGGCGGCAACTGCCGTTCGAATCGCCGTGGCACTCGGCCAACGAGCAGGACCGGCACCGCACCATGATCGAGACGTTCCTTGCCTGGCGGGCGCAGACCCGCGACGAACTCACCGAGGTCGGCACCGAGATCGCCTTCGACGGCGTGATCGACGCTGGTGAGGGGGTGCGGTTGCGCGGCCGGATCGACCGCATCGAACGCGATGCGGCCGGACGGCTGGTGGTCGTCGACGTCAAAACCGCCAAGACGCCGGTCAGCAAGGACGACGCGCAACAGCACGCACAGCTGGCCGTCTACCAGCTGGCAGTGGAGGCCGGCCTCGTCGGCTCCGACGAGCAGCCCGGCGGCGCGCGGCTGGTCTACCCGGCCTTGGCCGGGTAGACCCGCTCACCGCAGAGTCCGGGCGTGACTGGCGGGAGCGCATCGCTGCGGCGGCCGCCGCCACCGCCGGTCCGCAGTTCACCGCCCGGGTCAACGACGGCTGCCGGCACTGCCCGATCCGGCCGATCTGCCCGGCCCACACCGGCGGGAGCGGCACATGAAAGCCCGCTACGATCCCGCCGAGCTGGCAGCAGCGCTCGGGTTGCACCAGCCCACCGCGGAGCAGGCGGCGGTCATCGCCGCACCGCCGGGTCCGCTGGTGGTGATCGCCGGCGCCGGCGCCGGCAAGACCGAGACGATGGCCGCCCGGGTGGTGTGGCTGGTCGCCAACGGCTATGCCGATCCGGGCCAGGTGCTGGGGTTGACGTTCACCCGCAAGGCCGCCGGCCAACTGCTGCGCCGCGTCCGTTCCCGGCTGGCCCGGCTGTCCGGCACCGGCTTGATGATTCCCGAGCCGGGTTCCGCCGGATCGGCCGGTGGTCCGGCAACGCCGACGG
Organism: Mycolicibacter senuensis; assembly: GCF_003284925.1. Lineage (GTDB taxonomy): Bacteria > Actinomycetota > Actinomycetes > Mycobacteriales > Mycobacteriaceae > Mycobacterium > Mycobacterium algericum_A. The sequence continues at coordinate 818 of NZ_QMEX01000250.1, read as the reverse complement.
TGAGCACCTACCACGCGTTCGCCGGTGCGCTGCTGCGTGAACACGGGCTGCTGCTGGGGATCGAACCCGATACCCGGCTGCTCACCGAGACCGGGCTGTGGCAGCTGGCGTTCGACGTGGTCAGTGCCTACTCGGGCGAACTGCGCACCGACCGGGACCCGGCAGCGATCACCGCAATGGTGTTGCGCCTGGCCGGGCAGTTGGCCGAACACCTGGTGGACACCGATGCGCTGCGGGACACCCACCTGGAGTTGGAGCGGCTGGTCCATACCCTGCCGCCCGGACCGCGTCAGCGAGCCGACCCCAACCAGTCGCTGCTCAAGATGCTGGACACCCAGACCGAGCGCGCCTCGCTGGTACCGCTGATCGACGCACTGCACCAGCGGATGCGCGCGGAGCGGGTGATGGACTTCGGTGCGCAGATGGCCACGGCCGCTCGGCTGGCGCAGGCCGGCGAGTCCGTCGGCGCGCGGCTGCGCGCCACCTACCGGGTGGTGTTGCTCGACGAATACCAGGACACCGGCCACGCCCAGCGCATCGCACTGTCGTCACTGTTCGGCGGCGGCGTCGACGACGGGCTGGCCCTGACGGCGGTGGGCGACCCGATTCAGTCGATCTACGGCTGGCGCGGCGCCTCGGCGACCAACCTGCCCCGATTCGCCACCGACTTCCCGCTCTCCGACGGCACCCCGGCCCCGACGCTGGAGCTGCGGACCAGCTGGCGCAACCCGCCGGAGGTGCTGCACGTCGCCAATGAGATCTCCGCGCAGGCCCGGCGGCGTTCGGTCACCGTGCACACGTTGCGGCCGCGACCGGAT
>NZ_QMEX01000024.1 GCF_003284925.1 Mycolicibacter senuensis | reverse complement strand
CGCCGAGCTGGCGCCGCTGGACGCCTTGCAGCGTGCCAGGGCGGCGCGGACCCGCGCGATGTTGGTGTTCACTCGGGGACGGGGCAGCGGAGATGCCCCCACCCTGAATCTGTCGGTACGGCAATTATTCGACGCCGCAGCGACTTTGGAGCGCCACGACACCGACATGGGCCAGGACGCACTGCTGGAGGCGGTCAGCGCGGCGATGTACACCGGACGGCTGTTCGGTCAGGATGCGCGCCTTGCCACCGCGGTGTCGCTCGCGGATCGGGTGCGGACGGAGCCGGGCCGGGCGGCCGGTCTGCTGCTGCACGGCCTGGTCATCCGGGTGCGCGACGGCTGCGCCGCCGCCGCGCCCCCGCTGCGCGCCGCGATCGCGGCGATCTCCCCGGAAGACTGGACGTGGCAAGCCTTTCCGATCGCCCACGAGGCGGTGCTGCACGAATTGTGGGACGACGAGTCCTGGCACCGGATCGCCACCGAGGCGGTGCGAGTCGCCACCGATACCGGCGCGCTGGCGGTGCTGCCGATGGCGTTGACGACGTTGGCCGGTGTGCACGTGCAGGCCGGTGAATTCGCCTCGGCCCGGGCGTTGATCGCTGACGCCGGCACGCTGTCGGCCGCCGCCGGCCAGACCCCGGTCCGCTATCACGAGCTGGCGCTGGCCGCCTGGGTCGGCGATGAAGCCGAGGCGACCGGGCTGCTCGATGCGGCGGTGCGCTACGGGACGGCGCGCGGCGAGGGACGGGTGACCGCGCTGGCCGGCTATGCCGGCGCGGTGCTCAACAACGCGCTGGGGCGCTACCAGGCGGCATACGAGATACTGGCCCGGGCCGGCGAATACGAGGATCTGGGGCTCTACGGCTGGAACCTGGCCGAATTGGTGGAGGCCGCCGTGCGAACCGACCGGCACACCGAGGCCGCCGACGCGCTGCAGCAACTCGACGACCGCACCCGGGTCGCCGGAACCGACTGGGCGCTGGGGGTGCGGGCCCGGTCGGCGGCGCTGCTGCGTGACGGCGACGCCGCGGAAAGCCTTTACACCGAGGCGATCGAACGATTGGCGAGAACCCGGATCGCCGTGCAGCTGGCGCGCACCCATCTGCTCTACGGGGAGTGGCTGCGCCGGGAGAACCGGCGCGGTGACGCCCGGACCCAACTGCGGCTCGCCCACGACATGTTCAGCGGCTTCGGAGCCCGGGCGTTCGCCGCGCGCAGCCATCGCGAGCTGCAGGCGACCGGGGAGAAGGTCCGCAAGCAGCCGGTCGCCACCGGTGATGCGTTGACCGCGCAGGAAGAGCAGATCGCGGAGCTGGCCGGGGCGGGCCTGACCAACGCCGAGATCGGTGTGCAGCTGTTCATCAGCGCGCACACCGTGGAATGGCACCTGCGCAAGGTCTTCGCCAAATTGGGCATCCGGTCGCGCCGGGAACTGCGCGACGCCCCGTGGCGGCGATCCGCGCCGGGGTGAGACTACGGACTTTCCAGGGTGCGGCCCCGCCCGGCGCGGTGCCAGTGTGGAAGGACCACAAGTCGGCCAAGGAGGTTTAGCGACATGAAAATCACCGTGACGGGCGCCAGCGGACAGATCGGCTCGAAGGTGGTCGCGCTGCTGGCCGCCGCCGGGCACGAGCCGGTGGCCGCCTCCCGCGACACCGGCGCCGACGTGCTCACCGGCCAGGGCCTGGCCCAAGCGCTCTCCGGCGCCGACGTGCTCGTCGACGTAGTCAACTCACCGGACTTCGACGACGACCCGGTCATGGACTTCTTCACCCGCTCGACGACCAACCAGGTCGCCGCGGCCAAAAAGGCCGATGTCAGCCACTATGTGGCGCTGTCCATCGTGGGCTGCGACGGGTTGCCCGACAGCGGCTACATGCGGGCCAAGGTCGCCCAGGAACGGATCATCACCGAATCCGGGCTGCCCTACACCATCGTGCGGGCCACCCAGTTCCACGAGTTCGCCGACGCGATCACCACATCCCTGACCGTCGACGGTGTGGTGCGGGCCCCCGAGGGACGCATCCAGCCGATCGCCGGGGCTGAGGTGGCCGCCGCGGTGGCCAAAGCCGCGCAGGCGGCGCCGGTCGACGGGATCATCGACGTGGGCGGCCCGGAGAAGATGACTTTCGCCGAGTTGGCCGCCGCGGTGCTGGCGCACCGGGGCGAAACCCTGCCGATCGTCGTCGACCCGGCGGCCGTCTACTTCGGCACCAAGGTCGGCGACACCGGACTGGTCACCGGAGCCGACGCGACGCTGGCCCAGACCCGCCTCACGGATTGGCTGGCGAGCCAGTGAACGAGCTGTCCGGCCAGACGGCGCTGGTGACCGGCGGGACCGCCGGCATCGGCCTGGAGTCCGCGCGGCTGCTGGCCCGCCACGGCGCCACGGTGATCATCACCGGTCGGTCCGCCGACCGCGGCGCCGCGGCCGTCGCCGAGCTCGGGGCCGGTGTCCGGTTCGTAGCCGCCGACCTGTCCGACCTCGAATCGGTGAAAGCCCTTGTCCGGCAATGCGGCGAAGTCGATATTGTGGTAAACAACGCCGCCAGCTTCCCCGGCTCGCTCACCGTCGACCAGGACGTGTCGTCGTTCGAGTCGACATTCGACACCAACGTGCGCGGCGCCTACTTTCTGGTCGCGGCGCTGGCGCCCGGCATGCTGCGGCGTGGTCACGGCAGCATCGTGAACGTCACCAGCATGGTCGCCTTCAAGGGCGTTCCCGGCGCGTCGAGTTACAGCGCCTCCAAGGCTGCGCTGGAATCGCTGACCCGCACCTGGGCAGCCGAATTCGGGCCCCACGGTGTGCGGGTGAACAGCGTCGCCCCCGGTCCCACCGCCACCGCCGGGGTGGCTGCCGAATGGGGTGAGGTCAACGACGAACTGGGCAAGGCGCTTCCGCTGGGCCGCACCGCACAAGCAGCCGAGATCGCCGAAGCCGTACTGTTCCTGGCCTCACCGAGGTCCAGCTTCATCACCGGATCGACCTTGCACGCCGACGGCGGCGGTGCCGCCGCCTGAGCTCACCGGCATTCCCCCGAGGGCGTCGAGATTGCACTGGTGGTCGTGCAGCGCGCGGTTTCACGACCATGGGCGCAATCTCGACACGTTGCCCGCTGTCAACCCGGAACAATTCGTCACCGATCGTGCACCGACATGTCATGCGGTGATTGCCTGGGCGCCGCATGACTGCGCGACCGTGACCGGTGTGAGCACTGGTGCTGTACTCATCGCCCCCGAACCCACCACCACGACCGACACCCCGCGATACTCGCTGCTGGTCTCCACTGACCCCGCCCTGATCGAAGCCGCGCAGCGGCTGCGCTACGAGGTGTTCAGCAGCGAGCCGGGATTCACCCTGCCCGCTGCCGCCGACGGCCGCCCCGGCCTCGATGCCGACCGGTTCGACGACTACTGCGATCACCTGCTGGTGCGCGACGACAACTCCGGTGCGCTGGTCGGCTGCTATCGGATGCTGCCGCCGACCGGTGCCATCGCCGCCGGAGGGCTTTACAGCGCAACCGAATTCGATGTCTCCGCGCTGGACCCGCTGCGGCCGTCGCTGGTCGAGATGGGCCGGGCCGTGGTACGACCCGGGCATCGCAACGGCGCCGTCGTGCTGTTGATGTGGGCCGGAATCCTGGCCTACCTGGACCGCTACCAGTACGACTACGTCACCGGGTGCGTATCGGTGCCCGTCCACGGTGAGGGGGCGCCCGGCAGCCAGATCCGCGGTGTCCGCGACTTCGTGCGGCGCCGCCACGCCTCACCGCACCGGGTGAGGCCGTACCGGCCGGTGGTGATCGATGGCAAGAGCCTGGATGAGATCGCGCCGCCGGCCCGGCCGGCCATGCCCCCGTTGCTGCGCGGCTATCTTCGGCTGGGCGCGCGAATCTGCGGTGAACCGGCCCACGACCCCGACTTCGGTGTCGGGGATTTCCCGGCGCTGCTGGGCCGAAACGAGGCCGATGTCCGCTATCTGCACCGGCTGCGGTCGGTGTCTGCGGTGTCTGCGGTGTCGGCGGTGTCGGCGGTGGCCGACGGCACCGCGCACGCGTGACCCCGGCCGTCGTGCATCCCTGGGCGCCCCGGGGATGCTGTACGCCGGCGTGTGTGCGCGGCGGCGTGGCGCGGGTGTCTCCCGTGGTGGTGGCGCTGCGACTGGCCCTGGCGGGGCTGCTGGTACCGCTGTTGCCGCTGTTGGCGGTGCCGCTGCCGGGCCGGGCGCGGTTCCAGCGCGGCTGCTGCCGGATGGTGTTGCGCTGCTTCGGGGTGCGGGTGGTGACCACGGGCGGGCCGGTGCGCAATCTGCGCGGCATGCTGGTGGTCAGCACGCACACATCCTGGCTGGACGTGTTCGTCGTCGGGGCGGTGTCGCCGGGAACGTTCGTGGCGCGCGCCGACCTGATCAGCTGGCCCGGGATCGGGGCGCTGGCCCGGCTGATGCGGATCATTCCGATCGATCGGGACAGCCTGCTCGGGCTGCCGTCGGTGGTCGAGGCGGTTGCGGCCCGGTTGCGGGCCGGGCGCACCGTGGTGGCCTTCCCGGAGGGCACCACCTGGTGCGGGCGGGCCCACGGCCGGTTCTACCCGGCGATGTTCCAGGCCGCGGTCGACGCGTCGCGGCCGGTGCAGCCGCTGCGGGTCGGCTATCGCCATTCCGATGGGTCGCGCTCGACGTTGCCGGCCTTCGTCGGCGACGACACCCTGGTGGCCTCGATGGGGCGCCTGATCACCGCACGACGCACCGTCGCGCAGGTACACGTCGCGTCGCTGCAGCTGCCGGGAAGTGATCGGCGCGAACTGGCCGCGCGTTGTCAGGCCGCGGTGGGGTGCCGGGCGCTGTCGAGCCGACCAGCCTGCATCTTCTGTTGAACCCGGCTGCTCGCCGCACCGCCGGGCCGACCCGAGCTGCCCGGTATCCTGGGCGGGTCATGGTCTATCTGGATCACGCTGCCACCACCCCGATGCACCCCGAGGCCATCGAGGCGATGACGGCCGTGATGGGCACCGTCGGAAACGCCTCGTCGCTGCATTCCGCCGGCCGCGCCGCCAGACGCCGGATGGAGGAGTCCCGGGAGTCGATCGCCGCACGGCTGGGCGCACGACCGTCCGAGGTGGTATTCACCGCCGGTGGCACCGACGGCGACAACCTGGCGGTCAAGGGCATCTACTGGGCCCGACGCGACGCCGACCCGCGCCGGCGCCGGATCATCACCACCGAGATCGAGCACCACGCCGTGCTCGATTCGGTCAGCTGGCTCGCCGACCACGAAGGCGCCGAGATCAGCTGGCTGCCCACCGGGCCCGACGGTTCGGTGTCGCCGGCGGCGCTGCGCGCGGAATTGGATGCCGGCCGTGGCGATGATGTGGCGCTGGTATCGGTGATGTGGGCCAACAACGAAGTGGGCACCGTCCTGCCGATCGCCGAACTGGCCGCGGTCGCCGCGGAGTTCGGGGTGCCGATGCACTCCGACGCGGTGCAGGCCGTCGGGCAGTTGCCGGTCGATTTCGCCGCCAGCGGACTGTCGGCGCTGAGCCTGACCGCCCACAAGTTCGGTGGGCCGTGCGGCGTCGGGGCGCTGCTGGTGCGCCGCGATGTGACATGTGTTCCGCTGACGCACGGCGGGGGACAAGAGCGCGATATCCGCTCCGGCACCCTCGATGTCGCGGGTGCGGTCGGCATGGCCACCGCGCTGCAGATCGCCGTCGGGTCACTGCAGGCCACCTCGAGCCGGGTCGCGGCGCTGCGCGACCGGCTCATCGACGGCGTGCTCGCCGCGATCGAGGACAGCTGCGTCAACGGCTCACGCACCGACCGGCTGCCGGGCAATGCGCACTTCACATTCGCCGACTGCGAAGGCGATTCCCTGCTGATGTTATTGGACGCCAACGGCATCGAATGCTCCACCGGTTCGGCCTGCACCGCCGGGGTGGCACGCCCCTCGCATGTGCTGACCGCGATGGGCGCCGACCCGGTCGCCGCTCGTGGTTCGTTGCGACTGTCGTTGGGGCACACCAGCGTCGACGACGACGTCGATGCGGTGCTGGCGGTGCTTCCCGGCGCGGTGGAGCGGGCACGCCACGCCATGCTGGCCGCTACCGGGGCGATGAAGGTGGCCCGATGAAGGTCGTAGCCGCGATGAGCGGTGGGGTGGACTCGTCGGTGGCCGCGGCCCGGATGGTCGACGCCGGGCACGACGTGGTCGGTGTGCACCTGGCGCTGTCACGCAATCCCGGCACATTGCGCACCGGTTCGCGGGGCTGTTGTTCGCGGGAGGACTCCGACGACGCCCGGCGGGTCGCCGATGTGCTGGGCATCCCGTTCTACGTGTGGGATTTCTCCGAGCAGTTCCAAGAAGAGGTGATTGACGACTTCGTCGAGTCCTACGCCCGCGGCGAGACCCCGAACCCGTGCGTGCGCTGCAACGAGAAGATCAAGTTCTCCGCGGTGGCCGCCCGTGCCCTGGCGCTCGGCTTCGACATGGTGGCCACCGGCCACTACGCCCGGCTGGCCGACGGCCGGCTACGGCGGGCGGTCGACGCCGACAAGGACCAGTCCTATGTGCTGGCGGTGCTGACCGCCGACCAGCTGAGCCACGCGGCGTTCCCGATCGGTGACACCCCCAAGCCGGCGATCCGCGCCGAAGCCGCCGAACGCGGCCTGGCGGTGGCGAGCAAACCGGACAGCCACGACATCTGCTTCATCCCGACCGGCGACACCCGCACCTTCCTGGGCAGCCATATCGGCGTCCGGCCCGGCGCCGTCGTCGACGCCGGTGGAGAGGTGCTGGCCGAACACGACGGCGTGCACGGGTTCACCATCGGTCAGCGCAAGGGCCTGGGCATCGCCGGTCCCGGCCCCGACGGCCGGCCCCGTTACGTGACCGGCATCGACGCCGCCACCGCCACCGTCACCGTCGGCACCCTCGCCGACCTGGACGTGCTGGAGCTGACCGGCCGGGCACCGGTGTTCACCTCGGGGCGCGCGTGGGACGGGCCCGTCGAGTGCGAGGTGCAGGTGCGGGCCCACGGCGAGACCGTCGGCGCGGTCGCCGAACTGGTCGGCGAAGAACTGCGGGTGCGGCTGGGAGAACCGTTGCGCGGTGTGGCCCGCGGCCAGACCCTGGCCTGCTACCGCCCGGACCCCGCCGGCGACGAGGTGATCGCCAGCGCCACCATCGCCGGCACCGGAGACTGAGCCACCGCCCTAACCGGGGACTCCGGCCGCCATGTTCGTCACCACCAGTTCGGCGACCGACTCCGAGAACCCGCAGTGGGTGACCTCCAGCAGCACCGTCGACTTGAGCAGGTAGGTGCGTCCGCAGGTGCCGGCACCGGTGCGCAGTGACCACTCGTCGACGGACTGGTTGCCGACCAGGTGCGGCCCGGCGGGGCTGTCGGCGCAACCGGCCACGGTCTCCACCAACGCGTCGAAGGCTTGCCGGGCCGACGCCGGATCCGGGTAGGCAGCCGCGGCCTCGGATATCAACGCGCCCTTGGGCGGGTACTGATAGGTGGTCTTGCGGAACTGTGTGAAAGCGCTGCCGAACACCGCCGTCTCGTCGAAGACGAATCGGCAGGGCGGCGACACGGTCGCGGCGAGCTCATCGATGTCCACCGGTGCGGTGGAATCCATGGTGGGGATGATGGTGAGGTCCTCGTCGGTCCCGGTGATGCCGCGCATCCGGCCGGTGTCGAGCAGGATCGTCCCGACGTGCACGGCGCCGTCGGACTCCGGCGGCAGGACCGGTCCCAACGCCGCCCCGCCGACGAATCGGGTGCACCCGGCCACCGCCGCAGTTATCACGCACAGTGGCAGCAGCCCCGACGTCCTCACCCGTCGAAGGTAACCCGCCGCGCCGAGGTGCAAACCCGCTTCAATACGGTTGCTCGATGAGCGCATTCGCCACCGGCACCGGTATCGGCTCCTGGCCGGGCACCCTCGCGCGCCAAGCCGCCGAGGTGGTCGTCGGCGAGCTGGGCGCAAGCCTGGCCCATCTGGTGGAGTTGCCGGCCCGCGGGGTGGGCGCCGACCTGATCGGCCGCTCCGGCGCGCTGCTGGTCGACATCGCCATCGACACCGCCCCCCGCGGCTACCGGCTGGCGGCGCGCCCCGGCGCGGTGACCCGGCGGGCGATCAGCCTGCTCGGCGAGGACACCGACGCCCTCGAAGAGGCCTGGGAGATCACCGGCCTGCGCGGCAGCGGGCACCCGGTCAAGGTGCAGGCGTCCGGGCCGCTGACCCTGGCCGCGCAGCTGGAGTTGGCCAACGGGCACCGGGCCATCACCGACCCGGGCGCACTGCGGGATCTGGCCGGCTCGCTGGCCGAGGGGCTGCGGGTGCATCGGGCCGAGCTGTCCCGCCGGCTCGACACCCCGGTGGTCGTGCAGCTCGACGAGCCGGCGCTGACCGCCGCGGTGACCGGAGGTCTGGCCGGGGTCACCTCGCTGAGCCCGGTACCGGCCATCGATGAAGCGGTGGCCACCGCACTGCTCGACGGCTGCGCCGAGGCGGTGGACGGCGAGCTGATCGTGCACAGCTGTGCCGCAGAGCTACCGTGGAATGTGCTGCTGCCCAGCAGGATTACTGCGGTATCGCTGGACTGCACCACCACGTCGGTCGACTATGACGGGATCGGCGCGTTCATCGAATCCGGTCGCACCGTGGTGCTGGGGCTGATTCCCGCGGTGGAGCCGGCACGACGCCCCGCCGTCGAAGAACTCGCCGCCGCGACCGCCGCGATCACCGACCGGATCGGCTTCGGCCGCTCGGTGCTGGCCGAACGGGTCGGCATCAGCCCGGTCTGCGGGCTGGCGGGCGCCACCGCGCAGTGGGCGCGCACCGCGGTCGGGCTGGTCCGGCAGGTGGGCGAGGCACTGGCGGGTGACCCCGAAGCGATATGACGTCCCTGCGACGGCGGCGGATGTCGGGGGGTCAGACGCCGTCGAGGAGCCGGATCAACCGCGGTGCCGCGGTCAGCCGAAACGAGGCGTCGACCAGCTCGCCGACCTCGCCCCAATCGACGGGGGCGGCATCGAAATCCAGTCCCAGCCAGCCGGACGGTCCCAGGTACATCGGATAGAAGAATCGCGAGTCCTGTTCCAGTGCCCGCCGCTCGGACTCGTCGACCTTGACCAACACTGCGTGCGGGTGGCGCACCATCGTCCCGGTGGCCTTGGTGCTGCCGCCGTAGACCGCGAACATCTTGGGGGCGCAGAACACCGGTCGGCCGTGGGAGATCTTCTCGAAGGCCTCGGGAAAGCCCAGCGCGATACCGCGCAGCTCCGCCAGGCCGGGGTCGTCGTCGCGGAACATGATCGGGTGCGGCATGCCGCCAGGGTAGTCAGCCGATAGCCTGCCAGGGTGAGTCCAGAGTCCGACAGCGTGAGCCCCGACATCCGGCGGCAGTGGCACGACCTGGCTGAAGAGGTGCGCGAACACCAGTTCCGCTATTACGTCAAGGATGCGCCGGTCATCCCCGACAGCGAGTTCGACGAGCTGTTCAACCGGCTGCTCGCCCTCGAGGACGCCTACCCCGAACTGCGCGTCGCCGACTCGCCGACCCAGCTGGTGGGCGGGGCGGGGTTCACCACGGACTTCACACCGGCCGAGCACCTGGAGCGGATGCTGTCGCTGGAAGACGTGTTCTCGCCCGATGAGCTGACCGCGTGGGCGGGCCGGGTCGCCGGCGAGATCGGCGGCGACACCACCTATCTGTGCGAGCTCAAGGTCGACGGGGTGGCGCTCGGGTTGGTGTATCGCGACGGCCGGTTGGTCAGTGGCGCCACCCGCGGTGACGGCCGGGTCGGCGAGGATGTGACGCTGAATGCGCGGACCATCGCCGACATCCCCGAATTCCTCACCGCCGACAGTGAATTCCCGATCCCGGCGGTGCTGGAGGTGCGCGGTGAGGTGTACTTCCGGCTGGAGGACTTCGAAACCCTCAACGCCGGGCTGGTCGCCGAGGGCAAGGCGCCGTTCGCCAACCCGCGCAACAGTGCGGCCGGCTCGCTGCGGCAGAAGAACCCGGCGATCACCGCCCGGCGCAACCTGCGGATGGTCTGCCACGGCCTGGGTTACAGCGAGGGATTCAACCCGGCCACCCTGCACGAGGCCTACACCGCGATGAAGGCCTGGGGCCTGCCGGTCTCACCGCACACCGCCCGCGTCGAAGGCATTGCCGCGGTGGCCGAACGCATCACCTACTGGGGCGAGCACCGCCACGACGTCGAACACGAAATCGACGGTGTGGTCGTCAAAGTCGACGACCGGGCACTGCAGCGCCGGCTCGGCGCCACCTCCCGGGTGCCGCGCTGGGCAGTGGCCTACAAATACCCGCCCGAGGAGGCGCAGACCACGCTGGTCGACATCCGGGTCAGCGTCGGGCGCACCGGCCGGGTCACTCCGTTCGCCTACATGACCCCGGTCAAGGTGGCCGGCTCCACGGTGGGGCTGGCCACGCTGCACAACGCCTCGGAGGTCAAACGCAAAGGGGTGCTGATCGGCGACACCGTGATCATCCGCAAGGCCGGTGACGTGATCCCCGAGGTGCTCGGTCCCGTCGTCGATCTGCGCGACGGCACCGAGCGTGAGTTCGTCATGCCGACCCACTGCCCGGAGTGCGGCACCCTGCTGGCGCCCGCCAAAGAGGCCGACGTCGACATCCGCTGCCCCAACGCCCGGTCCTGCCCGGCGCAGCTGCGCGAGCGGGTCTTCCACGTCGCCGGCCGCGGCGCCTTCGACATCGAGGCGCTGGGCTACGAGGCGGCCACCGCGCTGCTGGGCGCCGGGGTCATCACCGACGAAGGCGACTTGTTCACCCTCACCGAAGACGACTTGCTGCGCACCGAGTTGTTCACCACCAAGGGCGGTGCGCTGTCCAAGAACGGCCGGCAACTGCTGGCCAACCTCGACAAGGCCAAATCCCAACCGCTGTGGCGGGTGCTGGTGGCATTGTCGATCCGCCACGTCGGCCCGACCGCAGCCCGGGCGCTGGCCACCGAGTTCGGCAGCCTGGAGGCGATCACCGCGGCGTCCACCGAGCAGCTGGCCGCCGTCGAGGGCGTCGGGCCCACCATTGCCACCGCGGTCACCGAATGGTTCGACGTCGACTGGCACCGCGCGATCGTCGACAAATGGCGGGCGGCCGGGGTGCGGATGGCCGACGAGCGCGACGCGAGCATCCAGCGCACGCTGGAGGGCCTGAGCATCGTCGTGACCGGGTCGCTGACCGGCTTCTCCCGCGACGAGGCCAAGGAGGCCATCATCGCGCGCGGCGGCCGGGCGGCCGGATCGGTGTCGAAGAAGACCGCCTACGTCGTCGCCGGTGACGCGCCGGGGTCGAAGTACGACAAGGCCGTCGAGCTCGGCGTGCCGATCCTCGACGAGGAGGGCTTCGTCAAGCTGTTGGCCGAAGGACCGGCGGACGACGAGCCGACGGATTAGCAGCGGCGGTCGCGAGCGCGGCGGAGCCGGGCGAAGTGGGCCGGCGCCATCAGCGCAACAGCGTGGCGACGATCCCGGCGAGATAACCCAACCGCGCCACCTCGGCCGGTAGGAACGGCGGGCCGCCGGTGCGGCCCAGCACGATCGCAGTCTGCGGGTCCCCCAGCGGGGCGGCCAGTAGCGCGGTGTCCATTTCCCGCCACACCGCGGGCACCCAGTCGGCGGTGTTGTCCAAGACGGCGGCGCGCGCGAGCGGCAACCACGGCACGGCGTCGGCTTCGGTCTCGGGAGTGCCCGGGCTGCCCACGAGCCGGCGGAACCCAGCGGCGGACCCGTCGCCGCGCCACACCGCGCACCAGCTGACCCGCAGCACCCGGGGTGCTGCGTCGGCCAATTTCTGCAGCTTGGCCTGACGGTCACCGGCCGCCGCGACGCGGTCGATGAGTTCGAGCTCGCGGTGCGCCTCCAGCAGCCCGGTATAGGGGCGAACACTGTGCACCCGGATGCCCTCCAGCCGCTCCGCGGCGGTGATCAGTACGTCGGGCATCGCTCCGGGTGGCAGCTCGACCACCAAGTCATCGATCGCCGATCCGGAACCCCGCTCGATGACATCCAGCGACAAGATGTCGGCTCCCACCGAGCCCAGCGCGACCGCCAGCGAGCCGAGGCTGCCGGGGCGGTCGTCGAGTTCGACGCGCAGCAGATAGGAAGACACCGCAAAACTGTCCCACAGTGGCCGCACCGAAAGTGACGCCGACTAGTCTTGCCAGTCGTGCCCCAGATCTCCCGTGACGACGTCGCCCATCTGGCCCGGTTGGCCCGGCTGGCGCTGACCGACGCCGAGTTGGACGGTTTCGCCGGCCAGCTCGACGCGATCCTGACCCATGTCAGCACGATTGCGGCCGTAGACGTCACCGGCGTCGAGGCCACCGACAACCCGCTCAAGGCCGTCAACGTGACCCGGCCCGACGAGCTGGTGACCAGCCTGACCCAGCAGCAGGCGCTCGCGGGCGCCCCGCGTGCGGAAGACGGCCGCTTCGCGGTCCCGCAGATCCTGGGGGAGAGCCAGTGAGTGAAGCGTTCCGCCTCATAAGGTCAGACGCGGCCACCCTGGCGGCGCGGATCGCCGCCGGTGAGGTGTCCTCGGTAGAGGTGACCCAGGCCCATCTGGACCAGATCGCGGCCACCGACCAGCGTTACGGCGCCTTCCTGCACGTCGGCGCCGAGGAAGCGCTGGCCGCCGCCGCAGCCGCCGACAAGGCCATCGCCGCCGGCGAGGCACCGTCGCCGCTGGCGGGAGTGCCGCTGGCCCTCAAGGACGTCTTCACCACCGTGGACGCCCCTACCACGTGCGGATCGAAGATCCTGGAAGGCTGGCGGCCGCCCTACGACGCGACCGTCACCGCCCGGCTGCGCGCGGCCGGTATCCCGATCCTGGGCAAGACCAACATGGACGAGTTCGCGATGGGCTCCTCCACGGAGAACTCCGCCTACGGACCCACCCGCAACCCGTGGGACGTCGAGCGGGTGCCCGGCGGGTCCGGCGGCGGCAGCGCCGCGGCACTGGCGGCATTTCAGGCACCGCTGGCCATCGGCACCGACACCGGCGGCTCGATCCGCCAGCCGGCCGCGCTGACCGCCACGGTCGGTGTCAAACCCACCTACGGCACCGTGAGCCGCTATGGGCTGGTGGCGTGCGCGTCGTCGCTCGATCAGGGCGGGCCGTGCGCGCGCACCGTGGCCGACACCGCGCTGCTGCATGCCGTGATCGCCGGGCATGACCCGCGCGATTCCACCTCGCTGGACGCAGCGGTGCCCGATGTCGTCGCCGCCGCGAACGCCGGCGCCGCCGGGGATCTGTCGGGCGTGCGGATCGGGGTGGTGCGCCAGCTGCACCGCGGGGAGGGCTACCAGCCCGGCGTGCTGGCGTCGTTCAACACCGCCGTCGAACAGTTGACCGCGCTGGGAGCCCAGATCTCCGAGGTGGACTGTCCGCACTTCGATTACGCACTGTCCGCCTACTACCTGATCCTGCCCTCGGAGGTGTCGTCCAACCTGGCGCGCTTCGACGCGATGCGCTTCGGGCTGCGGGTCGGCGACGACGGCACCCACAGCGCCGAGGAGGTGATGGCGCTGACCCGCGCCGCCGGCTTCGGTCCCGAGGTCAAGCGCCGCATCATGCTCGGGACCTACGCGCTGTCGGCGGGCTACTACGACGCCTACTACAACCAGGCGCAGAAGGTGCGCACCCTGATCGCCCGTGACCTGGACACGGCCTATGAGTCCGTCGACGTGCTGATCTCGCCCACCACCCCCAGCACGGCGTTCCGGCTCGGCGAGAAGGTCGACGACCCGCTGGCGATGTACCTGTTCGACCTGTGCACGCTGCCGCTGAACCTGGCCGGGCACTGCGGTATGTCGGTGCCGTCGGGGCTGTCCGGCGACGACGGGTTGCCGGTGGGTCTGCAGATCATGGCGCCGGCGCTGGCCGATGACCGGCTCTACCGGGTGGGAGCGGCCTACGAGGCCGCTCGCGGCGTACTGCCGACGGCGATCTGAGGGCGACGTTACTTCCGTACCCTGGGAATATGGCTGAAGAAACGATTCACGAGGAAGAACGGATGATGACCCGGGCGGAGGCCGCGGCGGACCTGCGGCGGCTGGCCGACGAACTGGAGGCCGGGAAGATCTCCTACGGGGCCGACGGCAGCCTGGAGGTGCCCGAGGCACTGGAGCGCGAGATCGAGATCGAGCGCGAGGACAAGGGCACGAACATCAAATACCAGGTCGAATTCGAGTTGGAGTGGTCTGTTCCCAAAGTCTGATCCGGGCAATGGGAAAACCGGTGGCCGCACACCGGGCAAGATGGGGGCATGCGGATCGGAGTCCTCACCGGTGGCGGTGACTGTCCCGGGCTGAACGCGGTGATCAGGGCGGTGGTACGCACCTGTGATTCGCGCTACGGCTCGTCGGTGGTCGGCTTTCAGGACGGTTGGCGCGGCCTGCTGGAGAACCGGCGCATCCAGCTGGCCAACGACGACCGCAACGATCGGCTGCTGGCCAAGGGCGGCACCATGCTCGGCACCGCCCGGGTGAATCCGGACAAGTTGCGTGCCGGCCTGGACCAGGTCAAGGCGACCCTCGACGACAACGGCATCGACGTGCTCATCCCGATCGGTGGGGAGGGCACCCTGACCGCGGCGCACTGGCTGTCGCAGGAGAACGTGCCGGTGGTGGGGGTGCCCAAGACCATCGACAACGACATCGACTGCACCGACGTCACTTTCGGGCACGACACCGCGCTGGAGGTCGCCACCGAGGCCATCGACCGGTTGCATTCGACCGCCGAATCCCACCAGCGGGTCATGCTGGTCGAGGTGATGGGGCGCCACGCCGGCTGGATCGCCCTGAACGCCGGCCTGGCCAGCGGCGCGCACATGACGCTGATCCCCGAGC
This sequence comes from Mycolicibacter senuensis, assembly GCF_003284925.1. Taxonomy (GTDB): domain Bacteria; phylum Actinomycetota; class Actinomycetes; order Mycobacteriales; family Mycobacteriaceae; genus Mycobacterium; species Mycobacterium algericum_A. The sequence goes on along the minus strand of NZ_QMEX01000024.1, from coordinate 25,417 downwards.
AGCCGTTCGATGTCGAAGAGGTGTGCCGGCTGGTCAAGCAGCGCTTCCAGCACGGCTCGTCCCACTTCATCTGCGTCGTCGCCGAAGGGGCCAAACCCGCGGCCGGGTCGATGGAGCTGCGCTCCGGCGGGATCGACGAGTTCGGCCACGAGCGGTTCACCGGGGTTGCCGCCCAGCTGGCCGTCGAGATCGAGCGGCGTGTCAAGAAGGAAGTGCGCACCACCGTGCTGGGCCACGTGCAGCGGGGCGGCACCCCGACCGCTTACGACCGGGTGCTGGCAACCCGGTTCGGCGTCAACGCCGCCGACGCCGCCCACGCCGGCGAGTACGGGATGATGGTGTCGCTTCGCGGCCAGGAGATCGGGCGGGTGGCGCTGGCCGACGCGGTGCGCCAGCTCAAGGTGGTGCCGCAGAGCCGCTACGACGACGCGGCGGCGTTCTTCGGGTAGCCGGTGTTTGTACACGGCGGATTAGGGCAATAGTCGCCGAGTGGTCGCCGGGTGTTCGCCGGACTACTGTTCGCTTGCCGGGTGAACGAAGGTTGGGGGGCCGGTATGGGAAAGCTGTCGCGGACGGCCACCGCGCTGGCGGCGCTGCCGATCGGGCTTGTCCTCGCCGCCCCGGCTCACGGTACCGGCGACGCGGTAAGCGATTACGTCGCCGATCACGGTGGGGAGGTCTGTGCGTTCATGGATGCTCAGCCTAACCTGGCCGGGGTCAAGGCCGCGGTCAACCACATCCTGGTGACCAGCGGGTTGGCTGAGAACCAGACCGGACGGCTGCTGGCCGGCTCGGTGACCGCGGACTGTCCCGAATACGGCGGCCTGGTCGACGAATTCGTCCGGTATGTCCATCGCCGCCAGCAGCAACAGCAGAACGGCGGTATCGGCGCCGTGCTCGGCAACTAACGGTTCACAGCTCGCCCAGGTCATCTGGCACGTCAACGGCGTAGCCGCGCAACACATCCAACGACACCACGTCGAGGGTGCGTTCATGGGTGGCGGCCAGCACCACCGGGGCCGCACGGCCGTCTCGGTGGGCCCGCAGCCAGTTCAGCGCGGTGACACACCAGCGGTCACCGGGGGTCAGCCCGGGGAATCGGTAGGCGGGCATCGGCGTGGACAGGTCGTTGCCGATCGAGCGCTGGTGCTCGAGGAACTCGCCGGTGACCACCGCGCAGATGGTGTGCAGTCCGATGTCCTCCGGCCCCGACGAACAGCAGCCGTCGCGGTAGAAGCCGGTCACGGGGTCGCTGCCGCACGGCTCCAGCGGGCCTCCCAGTACGTTGCGCTCAGCCATGGCCAAACGGTACCGCCCGGTTAGCCTGAGGCATGGCAGACCGTATGCGCGACGTGCTCTGGGCCGATATCGCCGGGATCTACCGGCGCATCTGCGAACACCCCTTCATCACCGGGCTCACCGACGGGTCGCTGGGCCACGACCGCTTCCGTTATTACATTGCCCAGGATGCCCACTACCTGCGGGCCTACGCCCGGGCACTTGCCGGTTGCGCGGCCAAGGCGCCGGTCGAAGCGGAGCTGACGATGTTCGCCGAACATGCCGGTGTCGCGCTCGGCGCCGAGCGCGAGCTGCACACCGGGCTGCTCGCCGAGCTGGGAATGGACACCGCCCAGGCGGCCGCACTGCCGATCACCCCGACGACGCAGGCCTACGCGAGCCACCTGGTGGCCGTCACCGCATCGGGTTCCTACGCCGAAGCCGTCGCCGCGGTGCTGCCCTGCTACTGGGTCTATGCCCGGGTCGGCGAACATCTGCAGCGCCACGGTTCACCGGTGCCACTGTTCCAGCGCTGGATCGACACCTATGCCGGCGAGGATTTCCAGGCCGTGGTCGACGCGGTGCTCGCCGTCACCGACGGTATCGGTGCGCAGGTGTCGCCGGCCACCGGGGAACTGATGCGGCGGCATTTCCACACCAGCGCGCGCTACGAGTGGATGTTCTTCGACGCCGCCTACCGGACGGAGGACTGGCCGGTGTGACCCGGTCACCTAGACTTTGCGCCATGACCGCTGCTGTCGCCGACCTGCTCGACTACGACGACGTCATCGCCCGCTTCGACCCGGTGCTGGGCCTGGAGGTGCACGTCGAGTTGTCCACGGCCACCAAGATGTTCTGCGGCTGCTCGACCGCGTTCGGCGCCGAACCCAACACCCAGGTGTGCCCGGTCTGCCTCGGGCTGCCCGGATCGCTGCCGGTGCTCAACGCCGTCGGTGTGGAGTCGGCCATCCGGATCGGGCTGGCACTCAACTGCGAGATCGCCTCCTGGTGCCGCTTCGCCCGCAAGAACTACTTCTATCCCGACCAGCCCAAGAACTACCAGATCTCGCAGTACGACGAGCCGATCGCGTTCAACGGTTACCTGGACGTGCCGCTCGACGACGGCACGACCTGGCGGGTGGACATCGAGCGCGCCCACATGGAGGAGGACACCGGCAAGCTCACTCACGTCGGCAGTGACACCGGCCGCATCGAGGGTGCCAGCGAATCCCTGGTCGACTACAACCGGGCCGGCGTCCCGCTGATCGAGATCGTCACCAAGCCGATCACCGGGGCCGGCGAACGTGCTCCGCAGATCGCCCGGGCATACGTGACCGCGCTGCGGGACCTGCTGCGCTCGCTGGATGTCTCCGATGTGCGGATGGATCAGGGGTCGATGCGCTGCGACGCCAACGTCTCGTTGATGCCCCGCGGCGCAACCGAATTCGGAACGCGCACCGAGACCAAGAACGTCAACTCACTGAAGAGCGTCGAGGTGGCCGTCAGCTACGAGATGCGCCGCCAGGGTGCGGTGCTCACCGGTGGCGGCACCGTCATCCAGGAGACCCGGCACTTCCATGAGGCCGGCTACACCAGCCCCGGACGGACCAAGGAGACCGCCGAGGACTACCGCTATTTCCCCGAGCCCGATCTGGAGCCGGTGGCGCCGAGCGCCGAATGGGTTGAACGGCTGCGCGGCACCATTCCCGAGCTGCCGTGGCTGGCTCGCAAGAAGATTCAAGACGAATGGGGCATCTCCGACGAGGTGATGCGCGATCTTGTCAACGCCGGCGCGGTCGAACTGGTTGCCGCCACCGTGTCAGCCGGGGCATCCAGCGAGGCGGCTCGGGCCTGGTGGGGAAACTTCCTGGTGCAGAAGGCCAACGAGGCCGGCGTCGAGCTCGACGCGCTGGCGATCACCCCGAAGCAGGTCGCCGACGTGGTGGCGCTGGTGGATTCGGGCAAGCTGTCCAACAAGCTGGCCCGCCAGGTGGTCGAGGGGGTGCTGGCCGGTGAGGGCGAACCCGAGCAGGTGATGACCGACCGTGGCCTGGTCGTGGTGCGCGACGATTCGGTGATCCAAGCGGCGATCGACGCGGCGCTGGCTGCCAATCCTGATGTGGCCGACAAGATTCGGGGCGGGAAGGTACAGGCGGCCGGTGCGATCGTGGGCGCGGTGATGAAAGCCACCAAGGGTCAGGCCGACGCCGCCCGGGTCCGGGAACTGGTGCTGGCGGCCTGCGGGTAAACGCCGGGTCTCAGCCGGAGACACCGCCGTTGATCTGCTGCGGCCGGCAGGCCCGCGGGTGGTTCCGGTGCTCGAAGATGAACTGCAGCCACCGAACGTCGATCAACATTGTGTCGTCATCCTTTTCCCTAGATGACTCCCAAGGTAAGCCGGATATTTAAGGCGGTCGGGCGGGGGCGGTAAAGCTTTTGTGAGAACCGGTCCGGCCGCGTCGACGACACCAGTGGCCCCCTTCGGGATCGAAGGGGGCCACTGGTGTGGCAACGAACAGTCCTACAGGCCGATCGAACTCGCGAGGTCGGCGAGCAGGTCGCCCGCCGCGGAGCTGCCGGTGCCGGCCAGGTCGTCGAGCGGATTGCCCACGCCATCCCAGCCCAGCGCGTTGGCGATGATCTCCTGCAGGCTCTGCCACGCACCCAACAGCCCGACGCCGTGGCCGTCCACCACCAGCGGGAAGCCCATGAGCCCGGTGGTCAGCCCCAGGCCGTTGATGATCGACCCGCCGATGCCGGGGGAACTGCCATCGTTGATCAAGTTGACGAAGCCCTCGACGTCGGTGCCGGTGACGCCGGGGGACAGCAGCCCGCCGAAGGTGTAACTGAGCGCGGTGACGTCCAGGTCCGCGGGCAACAGCCCGGCCTCGGTCAGGCTCGGCAGCAGCGCGTCCAGGTTGAGCGTGGCCCCGTTGAGAAGCCCGCCGATCATGTTGGCAGGGAGGTTGGCCATGTCCTGCAGTGCCGCCGTCCAATCCGGGTTGTCGCCGGTCAGTGCGGTGCTGATGTCGCTGATGGTGTTGCTCAGCGCGACCAGTGGGCTGAGGGACGGGCCGAGCGCACCGATCAGCACACCGCTGAGCGGTGACGCCAGGAAAGAGAGAACCGGCAAGAGCTCATCGGTGGTGAGAGGGAAGTCATCGGGCAGGTACTGCGGCAACACCAATGTGATCAGTGCCTGCAGCGCGTCATTGCTCAGCAGCAGCGGCGACATCGGCAGATCGGTTTGCATGCTGGGCTGCACAACGGCGTCGATGACGGCTTGCGGGTCGATGGACACGCCGTGCATCAGGTCATAGATCAGCTGCTGTCCAGCCACCATCGGGGCCGCGGACATCTCGTCGAACAGCGTGGTGGCGTTCGTCTTGGCGGTGTCGAACACGTCCTGCCAGGCGGCGAACGGATCGAAGTCCGCGGTTAGCACCACAGCGTGCGAGCTGCCGGCAGGCAAGCTGGGCAGCGGGGCGGTGACCGGGGCGGCGGCGATGGCGCCGGCGCCGGCGAGTGCCGCGGCAGCGACGACCCACGGCGAGCGAACAATGTTTTGCATGGGGCTCCTAATTACAGTTTCTGTGACGGGTAGCACAGCGCGTGAAAGGTTACTTGAAAGTAGCTTAGGTGCCAATGATGACTGACTTTGTTTGACGCGCCCGTCACCGGATGCCGGACCGTGGTGCATTTTATCGGAGCGTGCCGAGGGAGAACCCCAGGTAGGAATGATTTCGGTGGATCTGGATGGCGTATTCGCCGCCGCGTCAGCGCCGTCTCCGAGTCCATGCGGAGGCGACCCGGCCGACCGTGCCCGGGGCACCGATGAAATTTGGGCTGAGACGGTTTAACAGACGTTCAGCTCAACGCATCGTTGCTCAGTCTTTGTCGTCGTTGGCGCGAGGGAAGCCGCCGCCTGACGGGAACAGCGGGAACACCACATCGTCGAGCTTCTCCGCGTCGCCGGCGGTCTTGTTCACCGTCGCGCCCCAGACGTTGCCGTCCGGCGACATCTCGACGGCCCAGACGTGGCCGTGGGTGTCTTGGCGCATGACCTCGGGTTCGCTGGTGACCGAACCGGTACCGGCGGCCAGGCGTACTGCGACGGTCTGCTTGGTGTTGATCAGGTTGACCAGCACGATCCCGTCCATCGCGGCGCAGCCGGCGACGCCGGGTTTGTCCGGCCACGTCCACACCGTCGAGACACGGGAGTCCTTGGTGATGCGCTGCAGGCGGTCGCCGCTGGGGCTGCGGTCGGTGACGTAGAGCGAGCCGTCGACATGGTCGATGCACAGCCCGCCGCCGGCGCCCAGCCCGCTCAGCGCGGTGGTGGGGGCGGCCTGCCCGATCGTCGTCGGCTGCTCGATGCGCAGCACCTTGCCCGCCGTCGAGCCCGGGTCGGCGGCCGCCGCCGGGTTCCCGGCATCCCCGGTCAGCACCACCAGCGTGGTGGGACTGGTGAAGATCAGCGCGCCGGTGTTGCCGGTAGCGCCCTTGGGAATTCCGGTCAGCAGGTCCTTCGGCACGTCGCCGTCGGCGATCCGGATCACCCGGTTGTCGGTGGGGGTACTGATGTAGGCGTACATCAGCCGGTCCTGCCGGTAGGTCGGCGACAGCACGATGTCCATCAGTCCGCCGTCACCGGCCGGGTCGACGCCGATGACAGTCTTCACCTTGGGCTCGGCGGTCAGCGAGATCTCCTTGACCGCGCCGGTGGTCCGCTCGGCGACCAGCGCCGACTTGCTGTCGGCGTGCATGATCAGGCCGCTGGTGCTCTCCAGGCAGCCCTGCATCACCCCGGGGGCCGGGCACTGCTTGGGAAACGGGTTGGCGGGCAGCGGCGGGGGCGGCGGAGGGGTCGTGGTGGGTGCCATGCCGCGGCGCGGCACCGTGGTGAACGGCTGCGATTGAGCGTCATCGAAGTGCGCGCAACCGGTCAGCACCAGCAACACCACACCCAGCACGACAGGCACCCGAACAACCGCCCTGCGCATCCGCATGCCCGACAGGGTACGGACACCGCGTTCCGTTTCGCCACGATGCCCGCCGCAGCAGCGCCTCGCCCGGCCGCACCGAGCCGGAATCGATTCGCTAACGAAGCCGTTCAAATCCCCAATCGCGCCGGGGTTGCCCTTACCCTTGCAGGGTGAAGAGTCAAGGTGAGGGCTCACACTGGCGTCGGCCGGGTGATGCTGGCGACGCAGGCAAAGGACGTCCCAAGTCGGCGCGTCTGGTAGATCCGGAGGACGACATGCCATCGCCGACCTATACCGGTGATTTCGAGACAGCTGCGATCCCGCCCTACGATCCGACCGGTTCGCGCCCGCTCGGTGGCGACTACAACCCGCTGCCCTACGCCGAGCCGCAGAGCACCGCCGGGCGAGTGGTCGGTTCCGGCGCGGACACCGACGACCCGTTTCGGGTGGTGGACCGGCGCGGAACCCAGGATCTGGGCCTATTGATCCTGCGGCTGGGCCTGGGTGTGTCGCTGGTCGCCCACGGGCTGCGTCAGCTGTTCGGCTGGTGGGGTGGCCAGGGTCTGACCGGATTGAAGAGCTCGATCGCCGAGGCCGGCTACCAGCACGCCGACATCTTGACCTACGCCGCGGGGGGCGGGCAGATCGCCGCCGGCCTGCTGCTGGTGCTCGGCTTGTTTACCCCGCTGGCCGCTGCCGGCGCACTGGCCTATCTGATCAACGGTGTGCTCGCCGGGGTCTCGCAGGGCCAGGGGCGCTTCGACTACTTCCTGCCCGACGGCCACGAGTACCACATCATGCTGATCGTGGTGGCGGTGGCGATCGTGCTGGTCGGGCCGGGCCGGTACGGGCTCGACGGTGACCGCGGCTGGGCCCGGCGGCCCTTCATCGGGTCGGTTGCGGCATTGCTGCTCGGGATCGCCGGCGGCGTGGCGATGTGGGTGTTGCTCAACGGGGCGAACCCGCTGGCCTAGCTCTGCCGGCAGCCGGCCCCGGGCGGGCCGGCCTCACCGATACGGGTTGGGAACCCGCCCGCCGCTGGCCTCGGTGAGCAGCGGCAGCGTCGCGAAACTGACCGCCGGCAGGCGCAGTCGCTCGCCGTTGCGCAGGTGCGCCCGCGCCCACGATCCCCGGCTGAACCCGAGGCCGGCGATGTCATCCCAGCTCACCGAACGGCTTCCCAGCAGGGTTCGCACCGTGACCTGTTGGGCGTCGGCAACGGTCCGCCACCGCACGATCAGTGCCGAGAACAGCGCCGGAAACAGCAGAAGCGGCGCGGTGAGCGGCCAGGTCATCACCGGGATCAGCAGGCCCAGCGTCAAGAAGCCGACCGCGAAGTGGGCCATCGGGGAGATGCGGATCACCAGCGGTGCGGGATCGTGTGAGGCGGAGGGCACCCCCGCATGATGTCACCGCCGTTCCGATCGGGTGCGGACGGGCGGACGAGCGGGAGACGCCCGAGTGCGTCAAAAAAATATTGACTACTTATTTTAAGTGGGCCATGATGGCTGCATGCCGTCGACCAGACCCCGCCGGACTCAGGCGGAGCGCACCGCCGAGACCCGGCGTGCACTGCTGGACGCGACACTGGACGCGCTGGTGGAAGTGGGTTTCAAGGGAACCACCACCACCGAGGTGGCCCGTCGTGCCGGGGTATCGGTAGGGGCGCTGCAAGGACATTTCCCGACCAAGAACGGCCTGCTGACCGCCGCGATCGAGTTCGCGCTCAACCGCCGCATCGAGGAGTTCCAGGTATTGATGGCCGGGCTGGATCCCGCCGCCGACAAGCTGGACGAAGCATTCGCCCTGCTGTGGTCGATGTTCTCCGGCCCGACTTTCACCGCGACGATCGAACTGTGGGTAGCGGCGCGCACCGATCCGGACCTGGCACCGGCGGTCATCGAAACCGATCGGCAGTTCGCCGAAGCCTGCGAACGGGTCTACGACCAACTGCTGGGCCCGGCCGACATCGCCGGCGACGCCGTCCCGCCTTCGCGCGTCGGCCTGCAGATGGCTTTCGTGCTGATGAACGGCCTGGCGATGTCCCGGTCGATCGACGGCTACGAACCCGTGCCTCCCGGGGACATCCTCGAGACCTTCAAGACGCTGGCCCGGCCACTGGTGGCCGAGCCGGCAGATCCACAACCAACCATTCACCCACCGGAGGAGGCGCCATGACCGTCGAGGAGAGCGGCCGGCAATCCGCGCATCTGGCGGTGCAGCCGCGCCGGATCCGGTTCAACTACCCGGTGGCGGCGTTGCAGCGTCACTTCGTGCAGGGCGACCTGGTGATGAGTCATCTGATCGCGCACCTGTCGGCGGTGTTCCCCGAGGGCGAGGACTTCTTCATTCGTTCGGTGCGCCACTATGCCGGCCAGATCACCGATCCGGTACTGAAGGATCAGGTCAAGGGGTTCATCGGCCAGGAGGTCACCCACGGCCGCGAGCACCGGGCACTCAATGAGCGGCTGCAGCAGATGGGTTACCCCACCCGCAGGATCGACCGACTCGTGCACCGCCGCCTGAAAGCGGCCGAACGACGTTTCTCGCCGCTGACCTGCCTTTCCATCACGGCCGCACTGGAACACTTCACCGCAGTGTTCGCCGAGACCCTGCTCGCCGATGAGCGGGCCCAGGAGCTGCTCGGCACGACGGAGGTGCGGTCCATGCTGCTGTGGCACGCCGTCGAGGAATCCGAGCACCGCTCGGTGGCGTTCGATGTCTACCGCGCCGTCGGCGGTGATGAGATCCGGCGGATCCGGACGATGCGGGTCATCCGATTCAGCTTTCCCATCGCCGTCACGATGAACACCATCATCTCGCTGTTCTCCGACCGGGCCGCCTACCATCCGGTGCGCCTGGTCCGCAGCTTCGCGGCGCTGCGGCACTCACCGTTTTTGACCCGCGCGGTTTTTCGCCGGCTCGGCGACTACCTGCGACCCGGCTTCCATCCCGACGACCACGACAACAGCGTGCTGCTGCAGCATTGGGAGTCCGAGCTCTTCGGCGAACGCGGCTCGCTGGTCGACCACCTGCACTGAGCGCACCCCGGCCATTTGACCCGGGTCGGTCCAGCGACTACCGTCATCCGCTATGGACAACGGCATGCTCGTAGTAGCCCCCTGCGCGTTGGTTGTTGCCTGAGCTTTCAACCACCAACGCGCAACCCTCGTGCAGCAGCTGAGCTGGCGGGGGTTTTTTGTTGCCACCAGTCCCCAAAGACACAGCCGTCGAAGACAAAGAGGAACCCGTGAGCGCACCCACGACCCGACCGCCGGAGCGGTCCGCACCACCGCAGCCGGCCCACGCGGCCACCTCGGCGGAGAAAGCCAGGGCAGCTGCCAAGCGCATCGCACCCGAGCAGCTGACCGGTGCCCAGTCGGTGATCCGGTCGCTGGAGGAACTCGACGTCGACGTCATCTTCGGTATCCCCGGTGGTGCAGTGCTGCCGGTCTATGACCCGCTGTTCGACTCCAAGAAGCTGCGCCACGTGCTGGTCCGTCACGAGCAGGGCGCCGGGCACGCCGCCAGCGGTTACGCGCACGCCACCGGGCGGGTCGGGGTCATGATGGCCACCTCGGGGCCGGGCGCCACCAACCTGGTCACCCCGCTGGCCGACGCTCAGATGGACTCCATCCCGGTGGTCGCCATCACCGGTCAGGTGGGGCGGTCGCTGATCGGCACGGATGCCTTCCAGGAGGCCGACATCTCCGGCATCACCATGCCGATCACCAAGCACAATTTCCTCGTCCGTAACGGCGACGACATCCCCCGGGTGATCGCCGAGGCGTTCCACATCGCGGCAAGCGGACGGCCTGGGGCAGTTCTCGTTGATATCCCCAAGGACGTGCTGCAGGGCCAGTGCACCTTCGCCTGGCCGCCGAAGCTGGACTTGCCGGGCTACAAACCCAACACCAAACCGCACAACCGGCAGATCCGGGAGGCCGCCAAACTGATCGCCGCGGCGCGCCGGCCGGTGCTCTACACCGGCGGCGGGGTGATCCGCGGCGACGCCTGCGCGGAGCTGCGTGAACTGGCCGAGCTGACCAACATCCCGGTGGTCACCACCTTGATGGCGCGCGGCGCCTTCCCCGACAGTCACCGCCAGCACCTGGGCATGCCGGGTATGCACGGCACCGTGTCGGCGGTGGCCGGCCTGCAGCGCTCGGATCTGCTGATCACCCTCGGCGCCCGGTTCGACGACCGGGTCACGGGCCAGCTGGACTCGTTCGCACCGGACGCCAAGGTTATCCACGCCGACATCGACCCGGCCGAGATCGGCAAGAACCGGCATGCCGACGTGCCGATCGTGGGCGACGTCAAGGCCGTCATCACCGAACTGACCGCCGCGCTGCGCCAGGAGAAGGCCGAGCTGGACCTGGATGAGTGGTGGGCCTACCTCGACGACGTGCGCTCCACTTATCCGCTGAGTTACGGTCCGCAGAGCGACGGCAGCCTCGGTCCGGAGTTCGTGATCGAGAAGTTGGGTCAGATCGCCGGGCCCGAGGCGCTGTACGTCGCCGGCGTGGGTCAGCACCAGATGTGGGCGGCGCAGTTCATCAAATACGAGAAGCCGCGCACCTGGCTGAACTCCGGGGGACTGGGCACCATGGGCTTTGCGATCCCGGCGGCGATGGGGGCCAAGATGGGCCGCCCGGACGCCGAGGTGTGGGCGGTCGACGGCGACGGCTGCTTCCAGATGACCAACCAGGAGTTGGCGACCTGTGCGATCGAGGGCATCCCGATCAAGGTGGCGCTGATCAACAACGGCAACCTGGGCATGGTGCGGCAATGGCAGACCCTGTTCTACGGAGAGCGGTACAGCCAGACCGATCTGGCCACCCACTCGCACCGGATTCCCGACTTCGTGATGCTGGCCGAGGCGTTCGGTTGCGTCGGATTGCGTTGTGAGCGTGAAGAAGACGTCGAAGACGTCATCAATCAGGCGCGGGCGATCACCGATCGCCCGGTGGTGATCGACTTCATCGTCGGCGCGGATGCGCAGGTGTGGCCGATGGTGGCCGCCGGCACCAGCAACGACGAGATCCAGGCCGCCCGCGGTATCCGTCCGCTGTTCGACGACGACGACAACGAGGGACACGCCTGATGACCACCGCCTGGAAGACCCACACCCTGTCGGTGCTGGTCGAGGACAAGCCCGGCGTGCTCGCCCGGGTGGCGGCGCTGTTCTCTCGGCGCGGCTTCAACATCGAGTCGCTGGCGGTCGGTGCCACCGAGACCAAGAACATGTCGCGGATGACGATCGTGGTCTCGGTGGAGGACACTCCCCTGGAGCAGATCACCAAGCAGCTCAACAAACTGATCAACGTCATCAAGATCGTCGAGCAGGAGGACGACAACTCGGTGTCGCGCGAGATCGCGCTGATCAAAGTCCGTGCCGACGCCGGCACCCGAGGGCAGATCATCGAGGCGGTGAACCTGTTCCGCGCCAGGGTGATCGACGTCTCGCCGGAGTCGCTGATCATCGAGGCCACCGGCACCCCGGCCAAGTTCGAGGCGCTGCTGCGGGTGTTGGAACCCTATGGCATCCGCGAGATCGTCCAATCGGGTCTCGTATCGTTGTCGCGCGGTCCGCGCGGCATCGGCACGGCCAAATAGTCCCGCCAATACTTCATCGAAGAACGAACAGAAAGAAGTGACACAAAGTGGCAGTTGAGATGTTCTATGACGACGACGCCGACCTGTCGATCATCCAGGGCCGCAAGGTCGGCGTGATCGGCTACGGCAGCCAGGGCCACGCGCACTCGCTGAGCCTGCGCGACTCCGGCGTGCAGGTGAAGGTGGGCCTCAAAGAGGGCTCGAAGTCGCGCCCCAAGGTCGCCGAGCAGGGCCTCGAGGTCGACACCCCCGCCGAGGTCGCCAAGTGGGCCGACGTGATCATGCTGTTGGCGCCCGACACCGCGCAGGCCGAGATCTTCACAACCGACATCGAGCCCAACTTGGTGGCTGGCGACGCGCTGTTCTTCGGCCACGGCCTGAACATCCACTTCGGTCTGATCAAGCCGGCCGCCGACATCGTCGTCGGGATGGTCGCGCCCAAGGGGCCGGGCCACCTGGTGCGCCGCCAGTTCGTCGACGGCAAGGGTGTGCCGTCACTGATCGCGGTCGCCCAGGACCCGCGCGGCGACGGCGAGGCGCTGGCACTGTCGTATGCCAAGGGCATCGGCGGCACCCGGGCCGGCGTCATCAAGACCACCTTCAAGGAGGAGACCGAGACCGACCTGTTCGGTGAGCAGGCCGTGCTGTGCGGCGGCACCGAGGAACTGGTCAAGGCCGGCTTCGAGGTCATGGTCGAGGCCGGTTACGCCCCGGAGATGGCCTACTTCGAGGTGCTGCACGAGCTCAAGCTGATCGTGGACCTGATGTACGAGGGCGGTATCGCCCGGATGAACTACTCGGTGTCCGACACCGCGGAGTACGGCGGCTACCTGTCCGGGCCGCGGGTGATCGACGCCGACACCAAGCAGCGGATGCGCGACATCCTCTCCGACATCCAGGACGGCACCTTCGTCAAGCGCCTGGTCGCCAACGTCGAAGGCGGCAACAAGGAACTCGAGGGGCTGCGCAAGGCCAACGCCGAGCACCCGATCGAGGTCACCGGCAAGAAGCTGCGCGACCTGATGAGCTGGGTGGACCGGCCCATCACCGAGACGGCCTGACGAGCTGATATCGGCCCGATAGCCGTTGGTCTCCAACGGCTACCGTGCCGGACACTGTCCCCACTAACGAGCGGCCCCTGCCATGGCAGGGGCCACTCGCTTATCGTCACGGGCTCGACTGGACCTCCGGCCCGCCCGGGTCCGGTCTGCCGGCGCCGCCCTTTACAGGCCGCCGAACAGGTCGTCGAGCAAGCCGGACAGATCCAGGCCGCCCAGGAGCTCCGACAGGTCGAAGTCGGCGAAGAAGTCGCCGATGCCGGTGAAGATGCCGGACAGGTCGAAGTTGGCGAAGAAGTCGGTGATGCCGGTGAAGATGCCGGACAGGTCGAAGTTGGCGAAGAAGTCGGTGATGCCGGTGAAGATGCCGGACAGGTCGAAGTTGGCGAAGAAGTCGGTGATGCCGGTGAAGATGCCGGACAGGTCGAAGTTGGCGAAGAAGTCGGTGATGCCGGTGAAGATGCCGGACAGGTCGAAGTTGGCGAAGAAGTCGCCGATGAGCTCCGACAGGTTCAGGCCGCCAAAGAGGTCGCCGATGAGCTCCGACAGGTTCAGGCCGCCAAAGAGGTCGCCGATGATCGCCGACAGGTCCAGGCTGCTCAGCAGGTTGCCCAAACCGTCGCCGAGCGAGCCCAGCACACCCTCGAACCCGCCGCCGACGTCGGCGGTGAGCTCGATGACCGGTGTCGGCACGCTCACGGGTGCGACCACCACGGGCGTGGCGGCGATTGCGGTGGCGCCGATGATCGCGGCGCCCGCCAGGGCAAACGGTCGAAGGGTGGCGTTCATGGCTGCTCCTCGAGTTGTGATCCGTGTCATGACTAGGCCTGTGTGTAATGTTCACCACAGAGGAACTGAGATTACACTAAAGTGAAAACAAGTTCGTACTTAATTGCAAATTAACAGCGACACGGGTTTCATACCGACTACGTCCGCCGGCACGGAAGTCGGTCGCCGGCCGAGTTGCTCTGGTCCAGGTGCGGTCCAGCCGCGACCGAAGCGGTGCAGCGCCGGTCTCGGTCAATCCCGGGAATCGACGGCAAAAGCCTTTCCCCTGCAAGGCGGGAAGTGTCCGCCAGCGCCCGGCTACGTCGCTCCTGCGGGCATCGTTAGGCTGTCCGGGTGACTCTGCCCGTGGTACTGATCGCTGACAAGCTCGCCCCATCCACCGTCGCCGCCCTCGGGGATCAGGTCGAGGTTCGCTGGGTCGATGGCCCCGACCGGGAGAAGCTCCTGGCCGCCGTACCGGAGGCGGACGCACTGCTGGTGCGCTCGGCGACCACAGTCGACGCCGAGGTGCTCGCGGCCGGTACCAAGCTCAAGATCGTGGCCCGGGCCGGGGTCGGCTTGGACAATGTCGACGTCGACGCCGCCACCGCACGCGGTGTGCTGGTCGTCAACGCCCCGACCTCGAATATTCACAGCGCCGCTGAGCATGCCATTGCGCTGATGCTCGCCGCCGCGCGGCAGATCCCGGCCGCCGACGCCTCGCTGCACGCCAAGGAATGGAAGCGCTCATCGTTCTCCGGCACCGAGATCTTCGACCACACTGTCGGCGTGGTCGGCCTCGGCCGGATCGGCCAGCTGGTCGCTCAGCGGCTCGCCGCGTTCGGCGCCCACATCGTCGCCTACGACCCGTATGTGTCGGCCGCGCGTGCCGCCCAGTTGGGCATCGAGTTGCTGAGCCTCGACGAGTTGCTCGGTCGCGCCGATTTCATCTCGGTCCACCTGCCCAAGACCCCCGAGACCGCGGGCCTCATCGGCAAGGAGGCGCTTGCCAAGACCAAGCCGGGGGTGATCATCGTCAACGCCGCCCGCGGTGGGCTGATCGATGAGGCGGCGTTGGCCGATGCGATCACCAGTGGTCATGTGCGGGCCGCCGGGCTGGACGTGTTCGCCACCGAACCGTGCACCGACTCCCCGTTATTCGACCTGCCGCAGGTGGTGGTGACCCCGCACCTGGGCGCCTCCACATCCCAGGCGCAGGACCGGGCCGGCACCGATGTCGCCAAGAGTGTGAAGCTGGCACTTGCCGGTGAATTCGTGCCCGACGCGGTCAATGTGGGAGGCGGCGCGGTCAACGAGGAGGTCGCGCCCTGGCTCGATCTGGTGCGCAAGCTCGGGCTGCTGGCGGGCGCACTCTCCGACGGTCTCCCGGTCTCGCTGAGTGTGCAGGTACGCGGCGAGCTGGCATCCGAAGACGTTGGAATACTTAAACTTTCAGCGCTACGCGGGCTGTTCTCGGCGATCATCGAAGATCCGGTGACGTTCGTCAACGCGCCGGCGCTGGCCGCCGAGCGCGGAGTGCACGCTGAGATCGGCACGGCCAGCGAAAGTCCCAACCACCGCAGCGTCGTCGAGCTCAAGGCGGTCACCGCCGACGGCGCGGCCGTGACGGTGGCCGGCACCCTCTCCGGCCCGCAGTTGGTGGAGAAGATCGTCCAGATCAACGGACGGAACTTCGATCTGCGCGCCGAGGGTGTCAACCTGATCATCAACTACTCCGACCAGCCCGGCGCCCTCGGCAAGATCGGCACCTTGCTGGGCTCCGCCGACATCAACATTCACGCCGCGCAACTGTCCGAAGACGCCGAAGGGCCGGCGGCGACGATCCTGCTGCGGGTGGACCGCCCGGTGCCGGCGGACGTGCAGTCGGCGATCACCGCCGCGGTGGGCGCCAACAAGTTCGAGGAGGTCGACCTGGCATGAGTGTCAAACTCGCGGTCATCCCGGGCGACGGCATCGGCCCGGAGGTCATCGCCGAAGCCGTCAAGGTGCTCGACGCGGTGCTGCCCGGCACCGAGAAGACGACCTACGATCTCGGAGCCAAGCGCTATCACGCCACCGGCGAGGTGTTGCCCGACTCGGTGCTAGAGGAGCTCGGCGCACACGATGTGATCCTGCTCGGCGCGATCGGCGACCCGTCGGTGCCGTCCGGGGTGCTGGAGCGCGGCCTGTTGCTCAAAGCACGTTTCGCCCTGGACCACCACGTCAATCTGCGTCCGGCCCGGCTCTATCCCGGGGTCAGCGGCCCGCTGGTAGGCAATCCGGAGATCGACCTGGTGGTGGTGCGCGAGGGCACCGAGGGGCCGTACGCCGGCACCGGTGGTTTCCTGCGGCGCGGCACCGAACACGAGATCGCCTCCGAGGTCAGCGTCAACACCGCATACGGCGTGCGCCGCGTGGTCCACGATGCTTTCGGCCGGGCCCAGCGCCGCCGCAAGCACCTGACGTTGTTGCACAAGACCAACGTGCTCAACTTCGCTGGGGACCTGTGGTGGCGCACGGTGCAGGAGATCGCTGCCGAATACCCCGATGTCGAGATCGCCTACTGCCATACCGACGCCGCGACCATCTATCTGGTCACCGATCCCGGCCGGTTCGATGTGATCGTCACCGACAACCTGTTCGGTGACATCGTCACCGACCTGGCGGCCGCGGTGTGCGGCGGTATCGGACTGGCGGCCAGCGGCAACATCGACGCCACCCGCACCAACCCGTCGATGTTCGAACCGGTGCATGGCAGCGCACCGGACATCGCCGGTCAGGGCATCGCCGATCCGACAGCGGCGATCATGTCGGTGGCGTTGCTGCTGGCACATGTCGGCGAGGACACCGCCGCAGAGCGGGTCGACCGGGCCGTCGCCGAGCACCTGGCCACCCGAGGTGAGGCGAAGTTGTCCACGGCCGCGACCGGCGATCGGATCCTGGGCCTGCTCTGAGTCCGCGGCAGCGGCCCAGGGATCGGCGCTCATCGGATCAGGGTGCGTCGCCGTCCGAACTCTCGTGGTCGGCGAGCACCCGCGCCGCGATGCGGAAAGCCGCATTGGCGTCGGGCACACCGCAATAGACGGCGGTCTGCAACAGCACCTCCTTGATCTCGTCATCACTGAGACCGTTGCGGCGCGCTGCGCGCAGATGCATTGCCAACTCCTCATGGTGGCCGCGGGCCACCAGCGCGGTCAGCGTGACGATCGACCGGCTGCGTCGGTCGAGACCGTCCCGGGTCCAGATGCTGCCCCACGCGTAGCGGGTGATCAGGTCCTGAAAGTCGGCCGTGAAGTCGGTGGTGTGCGCGATCGCCCGATCGACGTGGGCATCGCCGAGCACCTGCCGTCGCACCGCCATGCCCGAGATGTAGACCGGGTCGCGCACCATCCGCTGGTCGAGAATCAGGCTGGCGGTGGCCGCGGGCGCCTCGAGTGGCGCCAGGTGACCGACGCCGTCGAGTGTCACCAGCCGGCCGTGGCGGGCGCCGGAAGCGATACGCCGCAGCGATTCCGGGGGAGTGGCGACATCTTCCGAGCCCGCAACCGCCAACACGGGCACAGTGATCTGAGCAAGTCGCGCGGTGACATCGAAATCGGCCAGGGCCTCGCACGCTTGCGCATACGATTCGGTGTCGGTGAGGCGCAACGCCTCCGACAGTGCCGCGACCGCGTCGGGCCGGCGGTCGGCGAAACCGGGGGCGAACCAGCGTTGCAGGGACGACTCGATGACCGCGCCGGTGCCCGAGGTGCGCACGGTGGCGGCGCGGTTGGCCCAATCCTCGGCCCGTCCGATGCTGGCACCGGTGCACAGCAGCGTGGCGCTCGACAACCGCTCGGGGGCATCGAGCAGCAACTGCAAGCCGACCGCCCCGGCGATGGAGACACCGGCGTAGTGGAACGCAGTGTGCGGCGCGATCTCGTCGGCCAACGCGAGCACGCCGGTTGCCAGATTCGGTATCCCGAATCGCCCTGCCGGGCTGCGGCCGTGGCCGGGAAGATCCCACGCGACGACGCGCAGGTGCTCGGCGAGTCGTTCAGCGGCCGCGCCCCACAGCGTGCTTGCCGAGGTGCCCAGTGATGGCCCCAACAGCAGCAGATCCGCATCCGGCGGTCCGCCGAAGTCGGTCCCGACCAGCCGTGCCACGCTCATGTCGCTCCCGTGGTGTGGCGCGCGCGTTGCAGCACGACATCGATGAGATGGCTTGTCGCGCCGGTGTAGTCGCGCCGGGCCGTACGACCGGTCAACTCGGTCATGGACCGCTGCTCTGCGAGCAGGTCACCGGCGGCGGCCAGGTTCGCCGCGGCACGGTCGGTGTCGATGACCAGGCCGGCGAGCAGTTCGGCGGTCTGGGCTGCGGCCACGACGGTGTGACGGCTCAATGTTCGGAGGGTGGCCCATTCGGCATGCCAGCCGCCGTCGGAGCGCTCATCGACGCTGGCCGCCGACGCGCCGTGCACGGCGGCGCTCAGCGACGGCGCAACCAACGCGGCGCGCCGGATCAGGATGGACAACACCGGATTGCTCTTGTGCGGCATGGTGGATGAACCGCCACCTCGGCCCTCCGCCAGTTCGCCGACCTCGGCCCTGCTGCCGATCGCAACATCGCCGGCGATGTGGCCCCAGGCGTCGCAACAGGTGGCCAACGCGTCGCCCACCCGGGTCAGAACGGACCGGGTGGTGTGCCACGGGGGGCGGTCGGTGAGATCAAGGGCGGTGGCCAGTCGCCCTGACAGTGCGGCGGCGTCGCCGGGTGAGCCGGCCAGCTCCGTGGCAGCCGCCAGCGTCCCCACGGCGCCACCGGCCTGAACCGGAAGTGCCGGTAGCGCGGCTAATGAGTCGGCCGCATCGAGAACCCCGTCAAGCCAATGTGCGATCTTCATGCCGATCGTCGTGGGCAACGCGGGCTGGGTCAGGGTGCGGGCGAGCATGGGACTGTCGCGGTAGGTCTCGGCCAGCTCGGCCAATCGCCGCACCTGCGCGAGGATTTCGCCGTGGATGCGCTCCAGCGCATCGCGAAGACAGAGCATCAGCGCGGTATCGACGACGTCCTGGCTGGTCAGGCCTCGGTGCAGCCAGCGTGCCGGTTCACCGCCGGTGCGGTCACGAAGCAGGGTCACCAGCGCGGGCACCGGGTTGCCGGTGATCTCGGCCGCTACGGCCACCGCCTCGACGTCGGTTGCCGCGATCATCGCGGTCAGGTCGGCTCGCGCCGAGTCCGGCGCGATACCGGCGTCGACAAGCGTACGAAGCCAAGCGTTTTCGACCCGTGCCATTGCGGTCAGAAACGCCGCGTCGCTGAAGATCTGCCCCGCCCGGTGGTCGCCGGGCCACAGCAAGTCCGTCACGGTTGCCCCCGATAACGGAGAAACACCGTCTCCTGGGCGCCCTGCAGCCTGATGTCGAAACGGAACCCGTGCTCGTCGGGCACCGCGATGAGGGTATGGCGCCGATCATCGGGCAACGAGCTGAGCAGTCGGTCGGCGTCGAGCTGCTCGTCGGGCAGGTAGGCGCGGGTGAACAACCGGTTCAGCAGACCGCGTGCGAACACGGCGACCGCGATGAATGGTGTCAACCGTTGCCGTGCACCGGGTTTGATCGTCGTGAAGCTGTAATAACCGTGCGTGTCGGTCGCAGCGCGTCCCCAGCCGGTGAAGGTCCGGCCGTCCCGCCGGAGCGATCCGGTGGCCGTTGACACCGAGCCGTCGGTATCGGGCTGCCAGATCTCCAGCAACGCATCGGGAACCGGCGCTCCGGCGCCGTCGGTGACGGTGCCGTGCAGCCGGACGGCATCGGGTGAGTCGGGGGAGACGAGTTCGTTGCCACGGTCGAACGGCAACGCGAACCCGAAGAACGGGCCGACGGTCTGCCCGGGGGTGGCGGTCAACCTGGTCACCGCGGCTCCTCGAACGGCGTTGCGGCCGGGCCGGTGAGCACCACGTCCCACCGGTAGCCGGTGGCCCATTCGGGGCTGGTGATGTCGTGGTCGTAGCTCGCGACGAGCCGGTCGCGGGCCTGCTGATCGGTGATCGACTGGCAGATCGGGTCCAACGCGAACAGCGGGTCGCCCGGGAAGTACATCTGAGTGATCATCCGCTGCGTGAAATCAGTGCCGAACACCGAGAAATGGACATGCGCGGGGCGCCACGCGTTGTGGTGGTTACGCCACGGGTAGGGGCCCGGTTTGATCGTCGTGAACCGGTAGGAGCCGTCGTCGTCGGTGAGGCAACGTCCCGCGCCGGTGAAATTGGGGTCCAACGGCGCCGGGTGCTGATCCCCCTGGTGGATGTAGCGGCCGCTGGCGTTGGCCTGCCAGATCTCGACGAGTTGCCGGCGCACCGGCCTGCCGCCACCGTCGAGGATGCGCCCGGTCACCACGATGCGCTCGCCGATCGGTTCGCCGGGGTGCTGGGCCGTCAGATCGGCGTCGGCGGCATCGACATCGGAGTCGCCGAAGCAGGGCCCCCGCAACTCGACGGTCTCCGGATCGGTCAGGTGTAACGGCCTTTTGGGATGGCGAAGCCTGCTGCTGCGATACGGCGGATAGTCCAGCCTCGGTTGGCTCTCGCGGGTACCTGCGGCCCGGTACCCGGCCTGGATCGCCGCGATCTCTGCGCTGATCTCCGCCTGGCCCGTCATAGCGTCACGATATCGGTAGGCGTCATCGGTTCAGCCGGTTTCGACTCGGGCGATCTCATGGCGCCAGGCCGCGGCTGCGGTGAACGACGGGCCTAAATCGGGCAGATCTGCCCAATCGGACTCGTCGATTGGTGTCAACGTGCCGCCCGCGGCGCGAATGCGCAGCGACATGGCCGCCAACCGGTCGAGGCTGATCGCTTGCAGGACGGCCTGCGGGACCGTGGCGGCGGCACTGGTGATGCCGTGGCCACGACAGATCACCACCGGCTTTCCCCGCATGGCGGCGACCATCTCCTTGCCCAGTTCCGCGGTGCGGATCAGCACCGCCCTCGGATAGACCGGAACCCCGTCACGAGCCAGCCATGCGCCCGGGATATCGAAGGCGCCGTAGATCGGTTCGATTGTGATACCGGCCAGATCAGCCGCCACGACGGCCGGCGGATGCAGGTGGGCCACCGCGCGGTGCTCGGGATGTGCCAGCAGCGTCTCGACGTGGATCGGCAACTCGTTGGGCACCCGGTAGCCGTTCAATTCGCCTGCTGCCCCGGGTGTTCCGTCGAATCGGATGAGGCGGATGTCGTCGGGCCGGGTGAATGCCACACCGCCGTCGGAGTCGCTGCGGCACCGGATGAGCAGGTGATCTTCATCGATTCGGGCACTGATGTGTCCGAGAATGCCGTCGACGAGGCCCCGCGATGCAGCCACTCGGCACGCTTGTGCGATCTCGGCCCGTAGCACCGTCAGGTCGGCTGCGGTCACGCGTGGTCCCCGGTGGGTGCTGCGGCTTTACCCATCCCGAACCCGCCGTCGGGATGGATGCTTCCGGCAGTGATGCCGCGGGAGCGGTCTGATGCCAGGAACACAAAGCTCCAGGCGTGATCCTGCGGTGTGAGGGCGACATTGAGTGGGGTGCGCGCTGCCAGATCGCGGGCACGGTCGGGGGTGTCGTCCAGGCGGATATGGTCCAGCGACAGGTTGCGCAGGCCGCGCAGGTCGGTGTGCAGCGTTCCGCCCGGTGCAACGCCGTTGACGCGGATGTGCGGGGCGAGTTCGTGGGCGAGCGTGGTGACCAGGCCGCGAACCGCGAACTTCGAGGCGACGTAGAGCACGCCGCCGCGGCCCGGATAGAACGAGGACGTGGACTCGGTGAGAACGATCGAGGACTGCTCCTGGGCTCGCAGCGCCGGCAGGGCCGCCTTCACCGACTGCAGATGGCTCAACACGTTAGTCGTGAACATCTCGTCGAAGGCCGGCGCAAGCTCATCGGTCGATATGTCACCGATGCCCTTGTAGAAGTCGAAGATCCCGACGCAGTTGACCAGCGTGTCCAGTCCGCCGAAGGCCGCGACGGCGGCGGCGACCGCACGCGCGTTGGCCTCGGCCGTCGTCGCGTCTCCCTGTGTCACCGGCAGCCCCGGCAACTGCTGCTGCAGGGCAGCGCATTTGGTGGCATCGCGCTCCAGGACGGCGACCTGCGCTCCCTCTTCGAGATATGCGTCCACGACCGCTCGACCGATACCGGACCCAGCGCCGACGACCAGTGCCCGTTTGCCCTCGAGCCATCGCGTCATGGCAGTTCGGTTTCGTCGCACAGCAGCGGTTCGTGCATCTTTCCGACCATCGCCGCCAGGGTGTAGGCGTTCTGCCACGTCAGCGCTTCGATCTCCAAGGCGTCCAGACTGATCCACTGTCCCGACTTCGGTGAGGTGACGAGCAGCCGCGAACCGTTCCGGGTGTCGACTCGGCGCAACGTCACCTCGGTGAATTCATTGGCGATGGTGATGGTTTCGCCCACCGAGCAACCGATGAGGTCTTCGAGTTCACTCACAGGAACACCGCCAGATTCTGCATCCGAAGGACCGACTCGTCGAGATAGATCGTGCGGCGCGCCAGCTTCCACCCCTGATCGGTGAGACGCAGCAGATCCTCTCGACCGCAGGAGATCGGCGCGGCCTCGTTCACGTCACCACGGCTGCGGAAAAGCAACTCGGCTGACTCCACGATCAGATGCGCGTCATCGTCGCAGGCAAACGTGCGCACGTTGGTGATGTGATGGCGCAGCCGTGACGGCGGATCCTCGGTCCAGGCGTGTTCGGTCGCAAAGCGCGCGACGCGCCGGTTCAGCGAGTACTTGTTCTCGTCGAAGTGGGCCATGCCCGGCGAGGTGTCGAATCCGGCGCCCGAGGCCGTGGTCACCCGGACCGGGGCGAAGTAGTGGATGTCCTCGGTGAGGGTGTCGAGCCATTCGCTGTAGCGCTGTGCGTCCAGGAGATAGGCCTCATCGACCAGGAACTGATGTGCCTGCAGATGCCGGACGTCGTTGAACGGCAGTGGCTTGCCGGTGCGGACCTGCCGGGGCGCATGACCGCCCAGCACGGCCAGCTCCCACGGTCGTGCGGCGTCGCTCGGCCGAGGGAACCCGGCGCGCTCACCTCGTTCGGTCGACGTCATGCCCGGGCCTCCTGGTAGGCCGTCGGGCATGCCGAAACGCCGTTGGTCTGCACCAGCGGGGTAATCCCCTCGGGCTGTCCGCCGATAGCCGCCGGCTCCAGCGGCACCGGAGGCAGTTGCAGGTGATCTGCCCACATCCGCAGAATGGCGCGCTGGTTGTTCTCGTTGTAGCCGACCTGGGCGACACCCGGTCCATGAAACTGTTCCGGCGGCAACGCATTCACCACCGGTGTGTCGTCAGCGAGCAGTCCCATCCGGCCGTTGAGCAGTAGCTGGCGCGCCATCGATCCGGCGGCGGTATTGGTCAGCGAGACCCAGTTCTCCACGTCGTCCTGTTCGAACATGCCGGTGGAACCGAAGCACATCAGGTAGGCCTTGTAGGAGTCCTTCTTGAACTGCTCGGGCGCCGCTGCGTCGACCGCGAACCACGAATACACCTCGGTTTCGTTCTGGCTGATCGGCTGCCAGGTGCGAATCGATATGAACGGCAACACATCGTCGCTGTCTTGGATCTTCGGCCAATTGTGTACCAGGCTCAGGTTCGGAAAGCAGGATGCCGCCGAGATCATGAAGCCGTCGTCGCCGACGACGCGCTGATGATCCTCGGACCACACTTGTTTGATTCGCCCCACCATGTCGTCGGGGTAGCCGACGTAGCGCATCCGCTCCTCGAACGTGCCCGGGGGCAGCTTGTAAGTCGTGCCACCGCCACAGCCGGCCCAATACGTGGCGCCGTCTTTGCGTTTCTGCGCCTTGGGTTCGCGGAACAACCCGATGTCGACGACCGAGGCGTGGGTATGGGGCGTGTGATACATGTCGCCGGCGAAGTTCTCGACGCCGATCTTCCAGTTGGCCTTGATGCGCCACCGCTGCGGGCCGCGCACCTCCAAACCGCTTCGGCTTTGCCTGGTGTAGAAGTCGAGGTAGAACCTGAAGTCGCCGAGAAACTCCTCCAGCGGCGGAGCTTGCGCGTCGAGGCTGATGAAGATCATGCCGTTGTAGCTGGCGAGGTTGGGTGCCGGCAACAACGTCTGGCCTCGCTTCTGAAAGCCTGCCTCGCCGCCGTAGGCCTCCTGGTGAAAGGGCAGGCCGGTGAGTCGCCCGTCGTTACGGTACGACCAGCCGTGGTACGGGCACCGGAAATTCGAGGCATTGCCCATCTCGGCGCGGCACACCTGCATGCCGCGATGCAGGCACATGTTGAACATGGCCCGCACATCGCCCTTCGAGTCGCGGGCGATGATGAACGAGTCGTTGAGGAGTCGCCGTACGACGTAGTCGCCGTCTTGCGGGATCTCCGACTCGTGCGCCACGAACATCCAGGCCCGGCGGAAGAGTCGCTCGCGCTCGAGTTCGAAGATCTCGGCGTCGTTGTAGATGTGCGCCGGCACCATCCCCCGCCGGACCTCGTCGAGGACTTGCCGGTGATCACTCATTGGCGCGACTCCAGTCTCTGAGCCCCAGGGTATCTGCTGCGCAGAGAAAATTCCTGGCACATGGTGGGAACTCTGCCAGGAATGGGTTTTCAAGGTCAATTGACTAGGTAGTCTCTCTGCTGTGCAGAGACAACCGCGCGCGGCCGTCGGCCCCGCCGCCCCGAACCACGGGGTGCCGCAGTATCCGATCGGATCGGTGGACAGGGCGCTCAAGCTCATCCTGTTGCTGGGAGAACAACCGCGGCTCCGTTTGACGGATGCGGCCGAACACCTGGCCGTCGCGTCATCGACGGCCCATCGGCTGCTGGCGATGCTGCAATACCGCGGCTTTGTTCGCCAGGATCCGGTGTCCAAGGCGTACTACCCCGGGCCCGCGTTGCTGAGCGTGGCGTCGTCGGTGTTCAACCGCCTCGACATCGAAGACGCGGCGACCCCGGTGCTGCGCCGGCTCAGCGAACACCTCAGGGAATCGGTTCATATCGGGATGATCGAGGGCGCCCGCGTCCGGTTCATCGCAGCCGCCGAGGGGCCGACGGCGGTTCGGGTCGCATCACGGCTCGGACGCACGATGCCCGCGCACTGCACCTCGACCGGAAAGGCGCTGCTGGCACGCCTGTCCGAGGCTGACGTCGCCCGCCTCTACCCGGACGAGGAACTCGAGCGCGTCACGGCGCACTCGGTCGGCACCAGAACCGAACTGCAACGGGAGCTCAGCCGGATACGACAACAGGGGTACGCGGTGAACCGGGAGGGGAGCGAGGACGGTGTCGCCTCCGTCGCGGTTCCGATTCCAACCCGGGCGTCCGGTGTGCTGCTGGCGCTCAATGCCGCCGCGCCGGTTCACCGCCTGAGCCCGTCGCGGCACCGGGCGGTGGCAGCTCTGCTGGTCGACGCCGCCAAAGAGATCGGCGACCGGATCGGATGACCGGCGGTTACAACGCCAACTGCGCTCTGCGCGCCAGCAGTCGGCGGACCGCATCGTCCATGTGCTCGTCGATCAGCCGGACCGCTGCTGCCTCGTCACCGGCCGCGATTGCCTTACGCAGCACGACATGTTCGGTGACCTGCTCGCGCAGATCGGGATAGGCCTCTTCGAGCTCGCCGAGCAGGATCCGGGTCTCCGAGAGCAGGGTCCGCATCGCCCGGTGCAGGCGGGGACTGCCCGCGCAGTCGACCAGGACCT
>NZ_QMEX01000249.1 GCF_003284925.1 Mycolicibacter senuensis | reverse complement strand
CGTCGCCGAGGCCGTCCCCAGCCCGCCCAATCCGGCGCCCAGGCCGTGCATTCCATGGCCGAGTCCGCCGCCCAGCCCGAGCCCGCCGAGCATCGGCGTGAACGGGTCGATGGCGCCCAGGCCCAGCGGGTCGCCCGCGGCGATGGCGGCACCACGTACCACCGCCATGTCGGCAGCGAAGTTGGAGATCCCGGCCGCGCCCATCGGACTGAAGGAGCTGCTCATCAGGTTGGTCATCGCGTTGGTCAGATCACCGGTGCTGATCGCCTCGCCTCCGGTGACCGGCGGCGTGGGCGGCTGCACCGGCGCCGCGAGGGTCTGCAGCGTCTGCGGCGTGTTTGTAATCGCTTGCGACAGTGTGGATTGCGCATTCGACGAGGCCGCGTTACCGGCGGCCTGGGCGACCGCCGCCTGCTGGACCGCCTGCGACGACGGGTCGGCGACCTCGTGCGGTGAGTTGAACGGCGTCACCTTGGTGGCCACCGCCGACGACGCCGCGTAGCCGTACATCGCGGCCGCGTCCTGGGCCCACATCTGGCCGTAGTGCGCCTCTGTCGCGGCGATCGCCCCGGTGTTCTGCCCCAGCACGTTGGTGGCCACCAGGGCCGCGAGTTGCGAGCGGTTGGCGACGACCAGCGGCGGCGCCACCGTCATCGCGTACGCCGCGTCGAACGCCGCGGCTGCCGCCTTCGCCTGGGCGGCAGCCTGTTCCGCCCGGACCGCGGTGGTGCCCATCCACGCCGCGTAGGGCGCGGCCGCGGCGGCCATCGCGTTGGACGCCGGCCCCATCCAGCCCTCGCTGATGAGCCCGTTGATGACCGACTGGTAGGCGGCCTCGGCCGAAGCGAGTTCGGCGGCCAACTTGTCCCACGCCGCCGCGGCGGCCATCAGCGGTCCCGAGCCGGGACCGGTGTAGATACGAGCCGAGTTGAATTCCGGCGGAAATGCTCCGAAGTCCATGGCATTGCTCCTTTTTGAGTGGTGGTTGAGAGGTCTGGTGTTGAGCGGGTGTGCAGGCACGTCGACATCCCGATACGCGTTGCGTCCGCAGCTGGCCGGAGGCACGAATCGGGTTAGCCGGTCATGGCGACATACCGGAGCCGGGCACGTCGACGAAACCGCTGCTCGACGGAGAGTTCGGGCCGACAAGCGGTTTCACCGACATGCCGAAGCCTGGCGCGTTCCGCTGACGGAAGCGCGCCAGCTGACGAATTCAGCGCCGGTGCGAATCAGATGGTGAAAGCAGTACCGAGATCTAGGGAGACGAACATCGATCTCGGATAGGAACTATCACTCGGACTCAATGTCGCTCTCACCTCCTCTCGGCCTGGGCACGCGCGGGTGCCTGCACGTATGCACACAGAGGTGGGGACGCCCGGCGACAGCCGGACTTTCGCACCCCTCTCGTCAGAGCTTCGGCACTGCACGGCGTGTCCTGCCTGCGTAATCAACGCAGGTCCGGAAGCCACTTGGGCTCAACCCTTAATCCGGGAGGAGCTGTCCTGACCCGGGGCGTCTTTCGACGTTCGGGGTCAGTGGCCTGTATCCGTGCAGACGCCTCACCTAACGAGGTGCTTGCCTCACCATAGTGCACCAGGTGACTGGCAGGGTCAATCGGACACGGCGGGACGGGAGCGGCCCGCGGGCCAATAGTCCGCTTCGGTGGCCAAATCGCCTGCTGTCGGGCAGAAGTCGCACCGGTTTCAGCCGGGCTGCCGACCGGGTCCGGTGTTGCTCTGACCGTCGGGATTGACGTGCACCGCATGCACGCCGGGTTGCTCGGCGAGTTCCTCCAGCAGGCTGTCGAGGCGGCCGGCGTCGACGTGCCAGTGCTGCACATCGGTGGTGCCGGCCAACTCCGTGACGAGGCGTTCCAGTCGACTCTGCGCGTGACCGTTCATCGCGGCGGCGGGATGGCTCCGCGGTGCGGCGCCGGTGAGCGCCCGCGCGGCCAGGCTCGCCAGCGCGATGTCGCCGAATACCCCGGTGGGAATCTGCGCTCCGGCGACCGCAGTCGCCGACGCTGCCGCCGCTGCGGTGGGCGACGCCGCTGCGACCATCTTGGCCACCGGCGCGGTCGTCACCCAGTTCGGCGGGACGCTGAGTCGGCCGATCGTGCCCGCGCCCCCGGAACCGGCCGATATCGGCGCGGCAGCGACCGGTAGCGACGTTTCGGTGGCAGCCAACGCCGTTGCGCCGGAGCCGAACCCGGCTTGCCCGCCGGTGGCCGCGGCGATGTCCAGGTCGATATTGAGATTGCGGGAGTACTGGATCATGCCGTAGAGCACGGTCTTGATCGCGTCGTTGAACGGCACGATGGTCTTCGGCAGCAACTCAATGTAGGAGGCGATCTGGGCCAGTGACAGCGCCGCGGTGGTCTGCGCCGGCTGCGTCGAGGCGGCCGCAACCGCCGCCGGAGCAAGCCCGTTCAGCGCCTGAGGAATGGCGGTGATCAACCGCGACAGCTCAGCGTGCCCGCTGGCGGCGGTGGCAGCGGCGACCGTCGCCGCCTGCCCGCCCTGCCCCACAGGGTCGGTGGTGGGCGGTGGTTCGGAGAACGGTGTCAGCGCGGTCGCCGCCGCCGACTGGGCCGCATAGCCGTACATCGCCAGCGCGTCCTGGACCCACAGTTGCGCGTACTCGACGTCGAGCGACGCGATCGCGGCGCTGTTCTGCCCGAGTACATTCGACGCGACG
Organism: Mycolicibacter senuensis; assembly: GCF_003284925.1. Lineage (GTDB taxonomy): Bacteria > Actinomycetota > Actinomycetes > Mycobacteriales > Mycobacteriaceae > Mycobacterium > Mycobacterium algericum_A. The sequence goes on along the minus strand of NZ_QMEX01000249.1, from coordinate 79 downwards.
AGCGTTGCCTGCGCGCTGCGGTTCGCCGCGATCATCGGCGGTGGCGCGACGGCGGCGAAGGCTTCGTCGAATGCGGCCG
>NZ_QMEX01000248.1 GCF_003284925.1 Mycolicibacter senuensis | reverse complement strand
GCGGCGATGTTCTCGTCGCTGCCCGCGCCGTAGCCGTTGCCGCCGTCACCGAACAGCCACCCGCCGTCACCGCCGTCGGGGTGGTCGACGGTTCCGTCGACCCCATCGCAGATCAGGCCGCAGGCGCCGTCAAAAGCGAAGAGCGGGTTGATGATCGGGTCGATCAAGGCGCCGGGACCCATCATCCACAGCGTGCCCAGGTCGTGGATGGTGGCGTAGAGCTGATTCTGGACCAGCCCGGCGAAAACGACCTCCACGACCGATGTCCAGGTATAGATGTCGGTGCCCACCTGGCCGAGATCCAGCGTGTCCCCGGCGGCCGCGCCCGGGTCGGCCAGCGCGAAATCGTCGAAGAACTGATCCAGCGAGAACAGGTCGTCGAAGTCGGCTCGGGCCGGCGCGGTGGCGACCGGGCTCAGCCCCAGCGCCAGGAACGTGCCGACCGATGTCGCGGCGCCCACCACGCGACTGCCGGGGCGATGGGTTCGATTCTCAGCGCGCTGACGGGGCATTCTCCGACTGTAACCAGGCCAACTCCCATGCCACAACTGAGGACCTTAAATCGCTGTTCGTCAGTATCTGAGGATCGATTTAGCGGTAGCAGCCCGCACCCGCTGGGTGAACACTTGGCCGTCGCAGGTGTATTTTTGTGCCGGTGTCGGCCGGCAATGGTTTCGGAGAGTTCCCAGGATTCGAGTCCTCGCTCGGCTGGCTGCTGGCCCCGGTGACGGTGCAGACCTTCCTCGAGGAGCTGTGGGGCGCGGCGCTGCACCACATCGGCCGGGACCGCGCCGACTACTTCGACCGGCTGTCACCGCTCGCGACGGCCGAGCAGCTGCTGGAGTCGCTGCGCACCGAGCCGTCCGCGGTGCGGCTGGTGCGCGGGGCCGACCATCTGGCGCCGCAGCAGTACACGCTCGCCGACGGCACCCTGGACCTGGGCCGAATCCACGCGGAGCTGGACAACGGCTACACGCTCATCTGCAACAACATCGAGAAGTACCTGCGCCCGATGTCGACGCTGACCCACGGCGTCGAGGTCGAACTGAATTTCCCGACCCACGTCAACGCCTACGTCACCCCGCCGTCCGCCGTGGGTTTCCTGCCGCACTACGACCACCACGACGTGCTGGTGCTGCAGATCCGGGGCCACAAGACCTGGTATTTCTACGGCGACGAGCCGATTCCGCCACACCTGATGCAGCAGCTGCACGAGGTCGATCCGGTCGGCCTGCCCGAGCCCACCAGCCTGCGGCTGAGCGCCGGGGACACCCTGTATCTGCCTCGGGGACGGGTGCATTCGGCCGAGGCGACGTCGGAGTCGTCGGTCCATCTGACGGTGGGCATCCACGTGCCGACGGTGCTCACGCTGCTGACACACACGCTGCAGCTGTTGAGCCTGCGCGACGACGTCGTGCACACCCGGCTGCCCGCAAGGCATTTGGACGACCCACAGGTGCAAGCCGGCCTGGGCGCACTGGTCCGGGATGCGCTCGCCGCGGTCGAGACCCCCGCCGCCCTGGCGGAAGGCCTTGGCGCCATGCAGGATCTGCTGGTGCGCCGCGCCCGCTGCCCGGTGGTCGGACAGGTCGCCGACACCGTCGGGATCGATGCCGACACCCTGGTGGGCAAGCAGCAGCCGCTGTACTCCCGGGTGACCCGGACGGCGGACGGCGTCGGCCTGCAGTTCGCCCAGTTGATCGTCAGCGCCCGCCCGGATCATGAAGCCGCGATGCGGTTTCTGTCCGATGCCACCGAGTCTTTCCGGGTCGGTGAAATACCCGGGCTGACTGCCGTCCAGCAGCTCGAGTTGGTCCGGAGCCTGATCATGAGCGGCTTTCTGGTGCGGGCGGCCGCCGGCGCACCATCGAGTCCATGAATGCGGATTATATCGGCCTGCTTCTCCCGCATTCAGAGGATATTTCCAGCGAATAATCGCGATTTGAGGTTTAGTATTCGACTACCGCACGGGTGAGGAAAGGCAGCAATGACGGAGCCGATCTGGATCGCATCACCACCGGAGGTGCACTCGGCATTGCTGAGCAACGGCCCGGGCCCGGGCCCGCTACTGGCGGCCGCCGGGATGTGGGACGCGTTGAGCGCCGAATACACCGAGGTGGCACAGGAACTCTCCGCCCTGCTCTCCGCGGTGCAGGCCGGATCCTGGCAGGGGCCCAGTGCGGAATCCTATGTGGCGGCGAATGTTCCGTATCTGGCCTGGCTGACCAAGGCCGGCGCCGACAGCATGACATTGGCCACCCAACACCAAACCGCCGCCGCCGCCTACACGTCCGCACTGGCCACCATGCCCACGCTGGCCGAACTGGCTGCCAACCACGCCATTCACACGGTGCTGGTGGCGACGAACTTCTTCGGGGTCAACGCCATCCCGATCGCCCTCAACGAGGCCGACTACACCCGGATGTGGGTGCAGGCGGCCACCACGATGTCGACCTATCAGACCGTGGCGGGCGCCGCGGTGGCGTCCGCTCCGGCCGCGTCGACCGCCCCGACGGTGCTCAACCCCGATACCCCGCCGCACCGCGACCACCACCACCGCAACGACCAGGCGCCCACCCAGGACTTCGGCAACATCTACCAGGAGAGCTGGTGGACGACTCGACTCGCCGAGATCAACGAGGCCATCCAGGCTGATCTTGCCGGCAACAACCCGCTCGTCAGCCTGATCAGCGACCCGGTGCTGATGACGATCGCGCCGCACTACGCGGGCGAGATCGTGCTGGGGATAGCGCCGGCCGTGACGTCGCTGACCGAGACCATGCTCGCGCTGGTCGCGCCCGCGTCACCACTGGCCGGCTTCGCCGGTGTCG
>NZ_QMEX01000247.1 GCF_003284925.1 Mycolicibacter senuensis | reverse complement strand
GAACGCCGCGAATGCCCCCGCTGCGCCGACGGCAGCCACCACCGGCCGGCCGCGGCAACGGCGCCGGCAGCACCCACCATCCGGTCTCGCGGGTGCGCTACCGCAGCGGCGGCGGCAACGATGACAGCGGCAGCGAACCCCGCTCCCGATCCCGCCAGCCGCGCACCGGGGAATTCGACTCCTGGGAGTACGACGTCTGAGCGGCGCCCCGCTGCCGCCACGCTAGCGACGGTCGGGCCGGATCTCCCGGGGCAGCGCGAACACCAGTGTCTCGTTGGCAGTCGTCACCGGATACACGGTTTCGTAGCCGTACCCGGCCAACCACTCCAGCACGCCACGGACCAGGATCTCGGGCACCGAGGCCCCGGAGGTGACCCCGACGCTCTCCACCCCGTCCAGCCACGACGGGTCGATGTCGTCGGCGTAGTCGACCAGATGGGCGGCGTCGGCGCCGGCGCCCAGCGCCACCTCCACCAGCCGGTTGGAGTTCGACGAGTTGCGCGATCCGACGACGATCACCAGCTCGCACTCCGGGGCCATCGCCTTTACCGCGGTCTGCCGGTTCTGGGTGGCATAACAGATGTCGTCGCTGGGCGGGTCCTGCAGCTTCGGGAACCGCTCGCGCAGCTTGACCACGGTCTGCATCGTCTCGTCGACGCTCAGCGTGGTCTGTGACAGCCACACCACCTTGTTCTCGTCACGGACGGTCACCGCGGCGACAGCATCTAAGCCGTCGACCAGCTGGACATGGTCGGGGGCCTCACCGATGATCCCGACGACCTCCTCATGGCCGGCGTGGCCGATCAGCAGGATGTCGTAGCCGTCCCGGGCGAACCGTTTGGCCTCGTTGTGCACCTTGTTCACCAGCGGGCAGGTCGCGTCGATGACGCGCAGGCCCCGGTCGGCCGCCAAGTCGTGCACGCTGGGTGCGACACCGTGCGCGGAGAACACCACCATCGCGCCTTCGGGCACCTCGTCGGCCTCGTGGACGAAGACCACACCCTTGTTGGTCAGCGTGTCCACCACGTGCTTGTTGTGCACGATCTCGTGGCGGACATACACCGGTGCACCGTGCTTCTCCAGCGCCCGCTCCACCGTCTCGACGGCCCGGTCGACACCCGCGCAGTAGCCGCGGGGTTCGGCCAACAGCACCCGCTTCCCACGGGGGGCGGCGCTGGTCAGCGCCCCGGCACTGGCGGAGGTCTGCACGTCGAGGGTGGGGGACATGGCACCCAGGGTACGGTCTGGCGTCACGGGACCGCCAGCTCACGCGCACCCCCTCGGTACTTGGCGATGAACGGCAGGTAAGGCAGGCTGGTGGCCATGGCTACTGCACCCTTTGGCGTCCGGCTCCTGGTCGGCGCGGCAACCGTCGCCGTCGAGGAGACGATGAAGCTGCCGCAAACCATCCTGACCTACCCCATGACACTGGCCAGCCAGGCCGCGCACGCCGTGATGCGCTGGCAGCAGAACATCGCTGAGCTGGTCAACAAGGGCGACTCCACCCTCGAGTCCTTGTTCCCGCCGAAGGACGAGCAGCCGGAATGGGCCACCTTCGACGAAGACACCGAGGACGGCGTCAACGGCGCTGATTTCACCGACACGGCGACTTTCGACGGTTTCGATGACGCCGATTCCGGCCCGCGTACCGAGGGGCGCTTCGCGCTCTACTCGTTCAGCGAGGGCGGCGATGAGCGGCCGGCACCGCGCGGCGAGACGGACGTCACACCGGGCGGGGGCAAGGCGGACGCGCCCGTGCCCACACCGGACCTGGTCGACGAGCTCGACTACGGCAACCTGACGCTGGCCCAGCTGCGGGCCCGGCTGGCCTCGCTCAGCGTCGACGAGCTGGAGACCCTGCTCGGCTACGAAGAGGCCACCAAGGCGCGCGCACCGTTCCAGACGCTGCTGGCCAACAGGATCACCCGCACCACCACGAAGTGAGCGCCCCCGCGCCGGGCAACTCCGCCGAGAACCCGTTTCCGGTCCGCGCGGTCGCGATCCGGGTCAAAGGCTGGATCGACCGGCTCGGGTCGGTATGGGTGGAAGGGCAGTTGACGCAGATCAACCTGCGCCCCGGGGTCCGCACGGTCTTCATGGTGTTGCGCGATCCTGCCGCCGACATGTCACTGACGGTGACGTGCACCCCCGAGCTGGTGGCCGGCGCTCCGGTCAAACTCACCGAGGGCACCCAGGTGGTGGTCTGCGGTAAGCCGAACTTCTACACCGCGCGGGGCACTTTCAGCTTGCGGCTCAGCGAGATTCGCGCCGTCGGAATCGGCGAGCTGCTGGCCCGCATCGAACGGCTGCGCCGACTGCTCGACGCCGAGGGGCTGTTCGATCCGCGGCTCAAACGGCCCCTGCCGTTCCTGCCGGCCACGATCGGGCTGATCACCGGCCGGGCCAGTGCCGCCGAGCGGGACGTGATGACGGTCGGCGGCACACGGTGGCCGGCGGTGCGTTTCGCGGTGCGCAACACCGCCGTGCAGGGACCCAATGCGGTGGCCCAGATCGTCGAGGCACTGCGCGACTTGGACGCCGATCCGGAGGTGGAGGTGATCGTGCTGGCCCGAGGCGGCGGGAGCGTGGAGGATCTGCTGCCATTCTCCGATGAGACGCTGTGCCGGGCGATCTCGGCCTGTCGCACCCCGGTGGTGAGCGCGGTCGGGCACGAGCCCGACAACCCGCTGTGCGACCTGGTCGCCGACCTGCGCGCAGCCACTCCCACCGACGCGGCGAAGAAGATCGTGCCGGACGCGTCCGCCGAGCAGGCACTGGTCGATGACCTGCGCCGGCGCAGCGCGCAGGCCGTGCGCAACTGGGTGGTGCGCGAGGAGCGCGTGCTGGCCCAGTTG
>NZ_QMEX01000246.1 GCF_003284925.1 Mycolicibacter senuensis | reverse complement strand
CTGTCTGGATGCCGGGGTGCGGGTGGGCTGTTTCCGGCCGCCGACGGTGCCGGCCGGCACCTCGCGGCTGCGGTTGACCGCGCGGGCGTCGCTGACCGAGGGAGATCTCGCGCTGGCCGGCCGGGTGCTGACCCAGGTGCTGCGCGACCACCGCCCCGCGGCGCAATGACCGTCCTGGTCATCACCGGCACCGGCACCGGGGTCGGGAAGACCATCGCCACCGCGGCATTGGCCTGCTGTGCCCGCCAGGCCGGGCTGGACGTGGCGGTGTGCAAGCCGGTACAGACCGGCACCGCCGACGGCGACGATGACCTGGCCGAAGTCGGCCGGTTGTGCGGGGCCACCGAGCTGTTCGGGACCGCCCGGTACCCGGCCCCGCTGGCCCCGCAGGTCGCCGCCGAGCTGGCCGGGATGGCCCTGCCCACCCGCGCCGAGTTGCTCGGGGCGATCCGCGCCGCCGACCGGCCCGACCGGTTGACCCTGGTCGAGGGCGCCGGGGGACTGCTGGTCGAGCTGGCCGCCGACGGAGTCACGCTGCGGGATCTTGCCGCCGACCTCGGTGCCGCCGTGCTGGTGGTGGTCAACGCCGAACTGGGGACCCTCAACCACACCGCTCTTACGCTGGAATCCCTTGCCGGACAAGGCCTGTCATGCGCCGGGTTGGTCATCGGCAGCTGGCCCGGGCAGCCCGACGCCGTCGCCACCTCCAATCGTGCGGCGCTGGCCAGGCTGGCGCCGGTGCGCGCCGCGCTGCCGGAGGGATCGGCGGCCCTGGACGTTGCGGAGTTCGCCGAGATGAGCTGCACCGCGTTCGATGTCGGCTGGGTGCGCGCGCTGGCGGGCTGAGCGATGGTGCACTCGATCGAGTTGGTCTTCGACGCCGCCACCGAGACCACGGTCCGCGATATCTGGGCGCAGCTGGCCGCGGCCGGAGTGCCCAGCCAGGCGCCGGCCGCCCGACCGCACGTCACCCTGGCGGTCGCCCAGCGCATCGATGCCCGGGTGGACGGGGAACTGGCCGCAGTCGCCGACCGGCTGCCGATCGACTGCATTTTGGGCGCGACGGTGATCTTCGGGCGCTCCCACGGTGTGCTTGCCCGGCTGGTGGTACCGACCGTCGAGCTACTGGACCTGCATGCGCAGGTGTACCGGGTGTGCGCCCCGCACCTGCTTCCGGGACCGATGTCCAACGTCGTGCCCGGCCGGTGGACCGCCCACGTCACGCTGGCCCGGCGCGTCGGCCCGGCGCAGTTGGGCCGCGCCCGGCGCATCGCCGGGCGCGGTGAGATCACCGGCCGATTCATCGGATTGCGACGCTGGGATGGCAACACCCGCACCGAATATCGGGTCTGACCGCCCAGCCGTTGTGAATACCGCGACCCTGCCAAATAGTTTGAGTCAGTATGTCATCCCTCAGGACATCGGTGACAGTTCTGTATCAGGACATCGGTGACGTTCATCGGTCTTGGCGGGGGCCGCGGGGCCTTCCGTTGCCGACGTATCGGATTCCCGGTTCGGGTCGGGTGTGCTCGATGAGGACTTCGCCGTCGAGGTCGGCCACGGTGATCGTGTCGCCGTCGATGACGACCAGGACCTGTTCGAAGCCGCGTCGGCCGTCGACCTGATAGGTGATCCCGGCCAGTCTGAGCCCGCCGGCGTTGGAGGAGAAAGGGCGGGTCGGGTTTGGGGTGAGGGGCCTCGGCTTTCGGGGTGGCTTCCCATGCAGTGCGCGGTGTGACTGTCGGCCCGTTCAGGTAATATCGAACACATGTTCGAATCGATGCCGCCGATGGGGCCCGATCCGGAGTCGGTGGCGGGGTTTAGTGCGTGGTTTGCTCAGCGTCATCCGCGGACGACGCCGGAGTCGGCGGCGTTTGTGGATCGCATCGCGGCCTCGGCGCGGGCGGAGAACCGGGCGGCGGCGGCACACTTGGTGGCGATCGGGGAGTTGTTTGCGCTGCGGCTGAGGTCGTGCGGTGAGACCGAGGAGTGGGCGGTCGACACCACCGCGGCGGTGTGCGCGGAGGTGGCCGCGGCGTTGCGGATCAGCCAGGCGTTGGCCGGTAGCCGGTTGCGGTATGCCCGGGCGATGCGTGAGCAGCTGCCGAAGGTGGCCGAGGTGTTCATCGCCGGCGATATCGATCTCCGGCTGTTTCAGACGATCGTGTATCGCACCGAGTTGATCACCGATGGTGAGGTGTTGGCCGCAGTCGATGCCGAGTTGGCGCTCAAGGTGCCGCGATGGCCGTCGCTGACAGTGGGCCGGCTGGCGGGCAAGATCGACAAAATCGTGGCCAAAGTCGATCGTGATGCGGTGCGTCGCCGCAAGGAACGCGCTGCGCAGCGCGAGATCGGCTTCAGCGATCAAGAAGGTGGCATCTCGGAGATCTACGGCAGCCTGTTCACTGCGGATGCCCGCGCGGTGACCAAAGCCCTGGATGCGTTGGCGGCCACGGTATGTGAGCACGATCCGCGTAGTCGTGCTGAGCGCCGCGCCGATGCGATGGGGGCGCTGGCTGCGCGGGCGGATCGGCTGGGGTGTCGCTGCGGGCGCCCGGATTGTGCTGCGGGTTCGCGCCAGGATGCTTCGCCGGTGGTCATTCACGTCATCGCTGAGCAGGCCACCGTCGACGGAACCGGTGATGTGCCGGGCTCCATGGTCGACGCTGATGGGCTGGTCCCGCCGGAGTTGATCGCTGAGCTCGCCCGATCCGCCCGGTTGGTGTCGTTGGTGCACCCCACTGACGCGCCGCCCGAGCCCGGGTATGTGCCCTCAAAAGCGTTGGCTGACTTTGTGCGGTGTCGGGATCTGACCTGCCGGTGGCCAGGCTGTGATCGACCGGCAGCTGACTGCGACATCGAC
>NZ_QMEX01000245.1 GCF_003284925.1 Mycolicibacter senuensis | reverse complement strand
TCGGCGACCGGGTCTCCTACCGCGCGCTGGCCACGCTGGCCGCGATCGCGCTGGCGATCGGCATGGTCGGCGGCTGGGTCGGACGGACCACCGCGCAGGTCGTCGAGGCCTTCACCTCCTCCAAGGTGACGCTGTCGACCAAGGGCAACGCCGAGGAGCCGGCCGGGCGGTTCGCCAAGGTGGCCGAGGCCATCGCCAATTCTGTGGTGACCATCGAGTCCGTCAGCGACGACCAGGGCATGCAGGGCTCCGGCGTCGTCATCGACGGCAAGGGCTACATCGTCACCAACAACCACGTGATCTCCGAAGCCGCCAACAACCCCAGCAAGTTCAAGACCACCGTGGTGTTCAACGACGGCAAAGAGGTGCTGGCCAACCTGGTCGGCCGCGACCCGAAGACCGACCTGGCCGTGCTCAAGGTCGACAACGTCGACAACTTGTCCGTGGCCCGCCTCGGTGACTCCGACAAGATCCGGGTCGGCGACGAGGTGATCGCCGCGGGCGCCCCGCTGGGCCTGCGCAGCACCGTGACCCACGGCATCATCAGCGCCGTGCACCGGCCGGTGCCGCTGTCCGGTGAGGACTCCGACACCGACACGGTCATCGACGCTGTCCAGACCGACGCCTCGATCAACCACGGCAACTCCGGCGGCGCGCTGATCGACATGGACGCGCAGCTGGTCGGGATCAACACCGCCGGAAAGTCGTTGTCCGACAGCGCCAGCGGGTTGGGATTCGCGATCCCGGTCAACGAGATGAAGATCGTGGCAGAAGCACTGATCAGGGACGGCAAGATCGTGCACCCCACGCTGGGGGTGAGTGCGAGGTCGGTCAGCAACGCCATCGCGTCGGGCGCGCAGATCGCCAACGTCAAGGTCGGCGGCCCCGCGGAGAAGGGTGGCATCCTGGAGAACGACGTGGTGGTCAAGATCGGCGACCGTACCGTGGCCAACGCCGACGAATTCGTGGTGGCGGTGCGCAATCTGACCATCGGGAAGGAAGCGCCCGTCGAGGTGGTCCGCGACGGTCGCCATGTGACGCTGATGGTGACCCCCACCCCCGACGGTTAGCAGTTCGCCTCGATGTTCGCGAATGTCGGCTGGGGCGAGATGCTGGTTCTCGTGGTGCTCGGATTGGTGATCCTGGGCCCGGAGCGGCTGCCCGGGGCCATCCGCTGGACCGCCGGCGCGCTGCGTCAGGCCCGCGAGTACGTCACCAACGCCACCGATCAGCTGCGCGACGAGATGGGGCCCGAGTTCGAAGAGCTGCGCGAGCCGCTGAGCGAATTGCAGAAGCTGCGCGGGATGACGCCGCGGGCCGCCCTGACCAAGCATCTGCTCGACGGGGACGACTCGTTGTTCACCGCGGTCAGTTCACTGGCCGAAGATCCGCGCACCGTGGCGCCGGCACCCGCCGTGACGCCCAAGCCTGCCGGGCCGGCCCCGTTCGACTCCGACGCGACCTAGCGCGATCACCGCTGGGCTGATGGCGGTGACCCGCTGCGCGCGGCTTCGCCGCGCTTGCGATCACCGCTGGGCTGAATGGCGGTGACCCGCTGCGCACGGCTTCGCCGCGCTTGCGATCACCGCTGGGCTGAATGGCGGTGACCCGCTGCGCACGGCTTCGCCGCGCTTGCGATCACCGCTGGGTGCTGCCGGTGTTGAGGCCCAGCGACATCCCCACCAGGCCGCGGCCGCGGGTGGCCAACTGCTCGGCGATGCGGCGCAACTCCTTGCCGGCCACCGAGTCCGGCGAGAGCACCACCGGTGATCCCGAGTCGCCGCCGGTCACCATCTCGCTGTCGATCGGCACCTGGCCCAGCAGCGGAACGTCGCGGCCCATCGCCCGGGTCAGTCGCTCGGCGACCTGCTCGCCGCCGCCCTCGCCGAACAGGTGCATGGTCGAACCGTCGGGCATGGCCAGCCCGGCCATGTTCTCCACCACGCCGACCACCTGCTGGCGGGTCTGCAGCGCGATCGCCCCGGCCCGCTCGGCCACCTCGGCGGCCGCCTGCTGCGGCGTGGTCACCACCAGAATCTCGGCCGGCGGAACCAATTGGGCCACCGAGATCGCGATGTCACCGGTGCCCGGCGGCAGGTCCAGCAGCAGTACGTCCAGGTCGCCCCAGTAGACGTCGGCGAGGAACTGCTGCAGCGCGCGGTGCAGCATCGGGCCGCGCCACACCACCGGGGTGTTGCCCTTGGTGAACATCGCGATCGAGATCACCTTCACGCCGTAGCCGATCGGCGGCATGATCATCGAGTCGACCTGCGTGGGCAGCGCCGTGACGCCCATCATCCGCGGCACCGAATGGCCGTAGATGTCGGCGTCGAGCACCCCCACCGACAGGCCGCGCTCGGCTAGCGCGACCGCGAGATTGACGGTGACACTGGATTTTCCGACGCCGCCCTTCCCCGAGGCGATCGCGTAGACCTTGGTCAGCGAACCCGGTTGGGCGAATGGGATGACGGGTTCCTTGGCGTCGCCGCGCAACTGTTTGCGCAACTCGGCGCGCTGCTCGTCGCTGAACACGTCCAGGCTCACCTTGACCGGGCCGGTGCCGGGCACATCGTTGACCGCGCGGGTCACCATGTTGGTGATCTCGGCTTTCATCGGACAGCCGGCGATGGTCAGGTAGATCGTGACGTGCACGCTGTGGTCGTCGGCGATCTCGATGCTCTTGACCATGCCGAGCTCGGTGATCGGACGCTGAATGTCGGGGTCCAACACGGTGCCCAAAGCGGCGTAGATCGCCTCATGCAGGGCTGCGGTGTCGTCTGGTGTCTTGGACATCGCCACCGAGTCTAGGCCAGCGGCTCGCGCCCCTGAACTGTGATGTCGGTCAGGCGGGGATGTCGGTCAGGCGGGCGGGCCG
>NZ_QMEX01000244.1 GCF_003284925.1 Mycolicibacter senuensis | reverse complement strand
CGGTGCCGGCGCGGGTACCGGGTCCGGGCCCTGTTCGAGTACCACGTGCGCGTTCGTGCCGCCCAGCCCGAACGACGAGACCGCGGCGCGCCGCGGACCCTCGGCCGCCGGCCAGGGGGTCATCTCGGTGGGAACGAACAGCCGCGTCGGCGAAGGGTCGATCGCCGGGTTCCACTTGGTGAAGTGCAGGTTCGGTGGGATCTGCCCCCGCTGCACCGCCAGCGCCGCCTTGATGAAACCGGCGATCCCGGCGGCGGCCTCCAGGTGACCGATGTTGGTCTTCACCGCGCCCAGCGCGCACTTCTCGGCGCCACGTCCGTAGACCTCGGCGAGCGCCTCGAATTCGATCGGGTCGCCCAAACCGGTTCCGGTGCCGTGGGTTTCGATCAGATTGACTGATCCTGCCGCGACGTCGGCGCTGCGCAGCGCGCGGGTGATCGCGTCACTTTGGGCGATGGTGTTCGGTGCGGTCAGGCCGTTGGACCTGCCGTCGGAGTTCACCGCCGAGCCCCGCACCACCGCCACGATCCGGTCGCCGTCGCGGATCGCGTCGGTGAGCCGCTTGAGCACCACGATCCCGGCGCCCTCGCCGCGGACGAATCCGTCGGCGCCGGCGTCGAAGGTGTGGCAGCGGCCGCGCGGCGACAGCATCCCCCACTTGGCCATGGCGATCTGGGTTTCGGGCCGCAGGATGAGGCTGACCCCACCGGCCAGCGCCAGGTCGCTCTCCCGCATCCGCAGGCTCTGGCAGGCCATGTGGACGGTGACCAGTGATGACGAGCACGCCGAGTCCATCGCGACGGCGGGCCCACGCAGACCAAGCAGGTAGGCGATGCGCCCGACGGCGACGGCGTGCGCGTTGCCGGTGGCCGAGTAGCCGTCGATCGCGTTCGGGTTGGAGGCTGAAATCCCTTGGTATTCGGTGTAATACACGCCCATCATCACGGCGGAGCGGATGCCCGACAGGTGTTCGGGCGACACACCGGCGTGCTCGAGCGCCTCCCAGGCGACCTCGAGCATCAGCCGTTGCTGGGGATCCATCGCCTCGGCTTCACGCGGGGAGATGCCGAAGAAGTCGGCGTCGAAACCGGCGACATCGGAGATGAAGCCGCCCCACTTCGACGACATGCGCCCCGGCGCCAGCGGGTCCGGGTCGTAGTACTCGTCGGCATCCCAGCGGTCCGGGGGGATCTCGGTGATAGCGTCGCGGCCGCCTGCCAACAGGTCCCAGTAGGCGTCCGGGCCGGACGCCTCACCGGGGAACCGGCAGCCGATCCCGACAACCGCGATCGGCTCCGCGGCGGCGATCCGGGACGCCTTCTCGAACTGCTCGGTCAGCGCCCCGCGCTTGTCGGCACCCATGGCCGACATCCTGTTGAAGATCGACTTGGAGGTTCCCGTCATCAAAAACTACCGCTCTCGCTCCCGGCCGATGCCGACTCGACCTGATCGAACAACTCGTCCAGCACACCGCCGGAGGAGTCGAACGTCAGATGACCGTCATCGTGTGCTGCTTCGTCCTGCGGGGCGTACCGGGATGCCAGCAATCCCACCAGATGCGTCGCCAAAGCTGAAATGCTGGGGTGGTTCCATAGCATCGACGCCGACAAATCCACCCCCACCAGTTGCTGCGTCTCTTTCAGCACCGTCATCGCGATCATCGAGTCCAGACCCATCTCCGGGAACGGCTGGTCCACGTCGACCGCTGCCGCCGAGGTCCGAAGCTCGCGGGCAAGGATAGCCTGCAGCCGGACCACCAACTCGTCGCGTCGCTGGTCGGCGGGTATCTGCGACCAGTCCGGCGCAGCCGTCTCGCCGGCGCCTGCGGCGGTGCCGCTGTCGTGCTCATCCGGCCCGCCGGCACCCACCGCCGCGGCTTCGCCGACGAGGTCCTCGAAGAACGTCAGCTCCCGGAACTCCGGCGAGGTGGCGACGGCCCGGTCGATGCGCAGCCGGCCCACCCCGACCCGGGGCCCCAGGGAGGCGGCGCCGAGCACCGCATCCAGTGCCTCGACGCCTTCCTCCGGGCTGATCGGATCGAGCACGCTCAGCGTCATCGAGCGTCCGATCCCCACGTCGGACCACTGGCCCCAGTCGATGGCGGTCCCCGGCAGGCCGGATGCGCGCCGCCACGTCATCAGGGCGTCCAGCCACGCGTTGGAGGTGGCGTAGCCGAGCTGACCGGGCAGGCCCAGCAGGGCGGCCATCGAGGAGAAACCCACCCACCAGTCGAGCGGACGCTCGGCGGTGGCAGCATGCAGCAGCGCGCCGCCGAGGGCTTTGGCCGACCAGGTGCCCGCCAGGCTCTCCGGGGTCACCGCCGTCACAAGGCCATCGCCGAGCACACCGGCGGCGTGTACGACGCCGCGCAGCGGCCGGCCGGTCTCCTCGGCGGCGGCGACCAGACGTTGCGCCACTCCCGGTGAACTGATGTCGCCGGCGACGTAGGCGACCTCGGCGCCGGCCGCCAGTTCGTCGAGCACCGCCCGCTGCGCCTCGGAGGGCTCGCTGCGGCCGTTGAGGACGATACGTCCGGCGCCGCGCGACACCAGCCAGCGCGCCACGACCGTCCCGAGCCCGCCGAGACCACCGGTGAGCAGGTAGGAGCCGTCGCCGCGGACCTTGGCGTGGCCGCCCTCGGAGGTCTGCGCGGCCTCGCCGAGCGAGGCCCGGGTGAGGCGTTCGGTGTAGCGCCGGCCGGCGCGCCAGCCGACGATGTCGTCGCGGACCGGGGCCTGCAGTTCGGCCAGCAGCACACCCAGCAGGGCGTCGACGTCATCGGCTGTGTCCAGGTCGACCAGCGTGGCGCCCAGGTCCGGTTCGTCGGCGAGCACCCGGGCCAGTTCGCCGGGGAACCGCCAGGTGCGGACGACGCC
>NZ_QMEX01000243.1 GCF_003284925.1 Mycolicibacter senuensis | reverse complement strand
CTCCCGCGCCCGAGGCCCCGGCACCCGAGGCCCCCGCGCCGGGCGATGAGGCCGTCCCGGCCCCCGAGGGCGACAAGCAGCAGGCGGTCTCCGTGGGCTTCCACCAGCAGTTGTGGCAGGCCATCCGGGCGGAGAACGTCAGCGGCAACGACGCGTTGGCCGCGTTCGCGCAGCAGCCCAGCCGGGTCGTCGTCTAAGCAGTAACGAGAAAGCGGGGCCGGTATGACACCGGCCCCGCTTTTTCGTCTCGGCGGCGGTCAGGCCGAACCGACCCATTCCTCGGTGCCGTCGGCGAAGAACTGGTGCTTCCAGACCGGCAGCCGCTCCTTGACGGTGTCGACCAATCGCGCGCAGGCGTCGAACGCCTCCCGGCGATGATCAGCGGCCACCGCGGCGACCAGCGCGGCGTCACCGATGTGCAGCACGCCGACCCGGTGGCTGGCCGCCACCGCGCGGATCCCGCGGGCCTGTTCGGCGACCTCGGCCAGCACCTCGGCCATCACCTGTTGCGCCGTCGGGTGCGCGGAATACTCCAGCCTCCGCACCTGCCGGCCGTGGTCGTGGTCGCGGATCATGCCGACGAAGCCGACGATCGCGCCGGCGGACCGGTGGCCCACCAGGTCCTCGTGTTCGCTCAGCACGATGGGCTCTTCGGTGACCGCTGCCCGCAGCACCAGCACGCCGGTGGATGTCATCGGTCGTGGTCCCCGCCGGCGAGTTGATCCAGGGCGTGGTCGAGCACGTCGGCGAGCACCCCGAGCCCGTCGCGCACCCCACCGGAAGAGCCGGGCAGATTGACGATCAGCGTCCGCCCGGCCACCCCGCACACGCCGCGGGACAACACCGCGGTCGGCACCTTCGGCAGCCCCGACCGGCGGATCGCGTCGGCCAGGCCAGGAATCTCGTAGTCGAGCAGCGCCGCCGTCTGCGCCGGGGTGTCGTCGGTCGGCGAGATGCCGGTCCCCCCGGAGGTGATGACCAGGTCGACCGGCGCTGCCACCGCGGCCCGCAGTGCGGTGCCCACGGCATCTCCGTCGGGCACCACCTCCGGTTGCGCCGGCGCGAAGCCGCGCTGCGTCAGCCACTCGGCGATGATCGGCCCGGTGCGGTCGGTGTACACGCCGGCCGAGGCACGGGTGGAGGCGATGATGACGTGGGCGGTCCGGGCGCTCATCCGCGTTCCCAGGATCCGGTGCGGCCGCCGGCTTTGCTCAGCACCCGGATGTCGTCGATCACGGCGGCGCGATCGACGGCCTTGATCATGTCGTAGAGGGTCAGTGCCGCCACGCTCACCGCGGTCAGCGCCTCCATCTCGACCCCGGTGCGGTCGG
The DNA here is from genome assembly GCF_003284925.1 of Mycolicibacter senuensis. GTDB lineage: Bacteria > Actinomycetota > Actinomycetes > Mycobacteriales > Mycobacteriaceae > Mycobacterium > Mycobacterium algericum_A. The sequence goes on along the minus strand of NZ_QMEX01000243.1, from coordinate 1,583 downwards.
TGGTGCGTACCGCGGCGGTGATGTCGATCCGGGATTCACCGATGGTGAAGTCGACGTCGACTCCGGTGAGGGCCAGTTGGTGACAGAGCGGGATGAGGTCGCTGGTGCGTTTGGCCGCCATGATTCCCGCCACCCGGGCGGTGGCCAGCGCGTCACCCTTGGGCAGCCCGCCGGCCGAGATCAGCTGCACCACTTCGGCGGTGGTGCGCAACACGCCGCCGGCTACCGCAACACGCTTGGTGGTCGCCTTGGCGCTGACGTCGACCATGTGGGCCGCGCCCCGTTCGTCGAGGTGTGAGAGCGGCCCGGTCATGGCGTCCTCGCCTACCGGTTGACGACGGTGACCGGATGCAGGTAGGGCAGCTCCTCGGACGGGAGCGGAAAGACCAAGCTCCCGAACGGCGACAGGGCCCCGGCCCGGTCGGTGCGCAGCTCGCTCACTGCGGGTTCCCCGTCGGTCTCGGGCCACCCGTTGTCGACGTACCGATTCTTCTTGTCCTGGTTTGCAGCCACGGCGTCCATTCTGACAGGTCGCGATCGGCGACGCTCACCGGTTGGGCCTTACGCTGGTCGTCGATGACCGAACACGCCCGGGGTGTGCCGCTGGGATCGTGGCTTGCCGACCTGCCCGACGAGGGCCTGATCCGGCTACTGGAACTGCGGCCCGACCTCGCCCAACCGCCGCCGGGCAGTATCGCCGCCCTGGCGGCGCGGGCGCAGGCCCGCCAGTCGATGCGGGCGGCCACCGACGAGCTGGATTTTCTGCGGCTCGCGCTGATCGACGCGCTGCTGGTGCTGGAGGCCGACACGGTCGCGGTGCCGGTGGCCGACCTGCTGGCGCTGATCGGCGACCGGGCATCCGCCGACGCGGTGCACGAGGCGTTGAACGACCTGGTCGAACGGGCGCTGTGCTGGGGCGCGCTGCCCACCGGTGAGCTGCGAGTGGCCGCCGAGGCCGGTGCGGGCCTGCCGTGGCATCCGGGCCAGGTCACCCAGGAGGATCCCACCCAGCGCGGCGACCAGATCGCCGAGGCCATCGCCGCCCTCGACGCACCGCAACGCGACCTGCTGGACAAGCTACTGGCGGGCTCCCCGATCGGCCGCACCCGCGACGCCGCCCCCGGGGCACCGCCGGAGCGTCCGGTGCCGCGGCTGCTGGCGGCGGGCCTGCTGCGCCGTGTCGACGACGAAACGGTAATCCTGCCGCGGTTGGTCGGTCAGGTGCTGCGCGGCGAGCAACCCGGCCCGGCGGCCCTGCGGGCGCCCGATCCGGTGGTGTCGCAGACCACCGCGGCCGACGTCGATGCGACCGCTGCCGGCGCGGTGATCGACCTATTGCGCGAGCTCGACGCCATCCTGGCCAGCCTGGGTGAGATGCCGGTGCCGGAGTTGCGCAGCGGCGGGCTGGGCGTCCGCGAGGTCAAGCGACTGGCCAAGACGACCGGCATCGACGAAGCCCGGCTGGGTCTGCTGCTCGAACTGGCGGCCACCGCCCGGCTGATCGCCTCCGACTACCCCGACCCGGCGACGGTCGATCAGCGGGCGTGGCCCGACGCCGACGGCCCGTACTGGGCGCCGACGGT
>NZ_QMEX01000242.1 GCF_003284925.1 Mycolicibacter senuensis | reverse complement strand
TCGGATCGGACATTGCCAGCGCCCCCGACGGACTATCGGGTCTCCGGCGCGTAGCGGGGGAAGGCCAGCTCGCCGGCGTAGCGGGCGGCGTCGCCGAGTTCCTCCTCGATCCGCAGCAACTGGTTGTACTTGGCCACCCGCTCACTGCGGGCCGGCGCACCGGTCTTGATCTGGCCACTGCTGACGGCCACCGCGAGGTCGGCGATGGTGGTGTCTTCGGTCTCGCCGCTGCGGTGACTCATCATGGTGCGGTAGCCGCTGTGGTGCGCCAGCGTCACCGCGTCCAGGGTTTCGGTGAGGGTGCCGATCTGGTTGACCTTCACCAGCAGCGCGTTCGCCGCGCCCCGCTCGATGCCCTCCTCGAGGCGTTCGGGGTTGGTGACGAACAGATCGTCACCGACGAGCTGCACCCGGTCCCCGATTTCGTTGGTCAGCGCCACCCAGCCGTCCCAATCGTCCTCCGACAGCGGGTCCTCGATCGACACCAGCGGGTAGTTGTCGAGCAGCTTGGCGTAGAACTCGGTCAGCTGCGCGGCGGTGCGGTTCTGCTTCTCGAACGCGTAGCCGCTGCCCTCGGTGTAGAACTCGGTGGCCGCGACGTCGAGAGCCAACGCCACGTCGGTGCCCAGCGTGAATCCGGTGGACTCGATCGCGGTGCTGATGAGATCCAGCGCCGCAGTGGTGCCGGCGACATCGGGGGCGAAGCCGCCCTCGTCACCCAGCCCGGTGGACAGCCCCTGCTTCTTGAGCACCGCCTTGAGGGCGTGGTAGACCTCCGCGCCCCAGCGCAGCGACTCGGCGAAACTGGGTGCGCCGATCGGGGCGACCATGAACTCCTGGACGTCGACACCGGTGTCGGCGTGCGCGCCACCGTTGAGGATGTTCATCATCGGCACCGGCAGGATGTGGGCGTTGGGGCCGCCGAGATAGCGGTAGAGCGGCAGGGCCGCAGAATCAGCGGCGGCCTTGGCCACCGCCAGCGACACCCCGAGCATGGCGTTGGCGCCCAGCCGGGACTTGTCCGGGGTGCCGTCGAGATCCACCAGCGCCTGGTCCACCAGCCGCTGGTCGTCGGCGCTGATCCCGATGACCGCGGGCGCGATCTGGTCCAGCACCGCGGTGACCGCCTTCTGCACGCCCTTGCCGCCGTACCGGGAGCCGCCGTCGCGGAGCTCGACGGCCTCGTGCTCGCCGGTGGAGGCGCCGGAGGGCACCGCTGCCCGGGCGAACGTGCCGTCCTCCAGCGCGACCTCGACCTCGACCGTGGGGTTGCCGCGGGAATCGAGGATCTCGCGGGCGCCGACCTGCTGGATGATGGGCACTGACTTCTCCTTGAGCTGGATGGGGCTGGCCGTCTTAAACCTATGGGGGAGCCTATTGGGGTCTACCGGGGAGCCTAAACGGTGCTGCCCGCCGCAGTCCTCACAGCGGGCGTCCGGCCGCATACGCAGCGGCCCAGTCCCGGACGGCGCGGGCGTAGATCTCCGAATCGTTGTAGGCAAGCAGGGCCGCCATCCAGCCCTTGGCGGTCGCCAGATCCTTTCCGCGCCAGCACAGATAGCCGGCCGCGGACAGCGCGGCGTCGTCGATGTTGTCCGGGCTGATGATGCCGTCGTTGTTGGCGTCGACGCCGTAGAGCCGCCAGGTCTCGGGAATGAACTGCATGGGGCCCATCGCGCGCACCACGCCGTCGTCGTCGGCCAGGTCGGGCTGCAGACTCTCGACGATGTGCAGCGTGCCGCCGGACCCGTCGAGCCGCACGCCCCGGATCTTGGGCCGCACGTCGCCGTTGCGCGCCACCGTGGCGTGGTTATAGCGGCCGTGGTGACTCTCGATCTGGCCGATCGCGGCCAGCGTGGTCCAGCCCAGGTGGCAGTTGGGGTTCTCCACCTCCGCGACCCGCGCGGCGTAGGCGTAGGCCTCCAACGCGGTCACCGGGATGTCGAGCACCGCCGCCCGCTCGGCGGCCCAGTGATACAGCTGGTCGGCCGGACGCCCGGCCACCAGCTGGGTGTTGACCGGCGGGACCGGGTCGCCGGGCGGCGGCGGCACGCCCTGCGGAATGGGGTTACCGAGCTGCCAGCTGCAACTGGAGGCCAACAACACGGCCGTCGCACCCACGACCGCAGTGGTCCGCAGCCAACGTCGCGCTGACACCGCTCTCCCCAACCTCGAAACCCTGATCCGTGTCCATCGTTCCATGACCGCGGCGCCAGTGGCTGCCGTCACCGGCTCGCGTCATCGGACCGGACCCGGAAAAAACCCTCCGGCCAGCCCGAATCCGATCGGATTAACCAGTGAGCTCGTCGCGATCCGGATCGGCGAGCAGCGCGTCACGGGCGCGGGCGACCCGGGAGCGGATGGTGCCCACCGGGCAACCGCACACTGCGGCCGCGTCCTGGTAGGACAGGCCGAACAGTTGGGTCAGCAACAGCGCCTCGCGCTGCTCGTCGGAGAGTCCTGCGATCAGGGTGTTCACTTCGACGACGTCCTCAAAGCCGCGGCTGGGCCGCTCGCGGTTGAGCAACAACTCGGGGTCGGCGCCGGGCGCGGTGCGCGGACGCGACCGCAGGTAGCGGATGTGATCGGCGACCACCCGGCGCGCGATGGCCAGCAACCAGGTCCTGGCACTGGAGCGCCCGGAGAACCGCGGGATGGCGCGGATCGCCCGCAGGAAGGTCTCCTGGGTCAGGTCGTCGGCGTGGCCGCCGTCGAACAGGTAGGCCACGAACCGCCAGACATCGTGCTGGGTGGCCTTGATGAACGCCTCCAGAGCGCGGGAGTCCCCGGCTGCGGCGGCAAGTGCGAGTGCGGTGACAGCGTCGTCAGCGTCGTCAGCCCCGACACTGCCCCGGTTAGCTCCCGCCATGAACAACCACCCTAGACCCGGCCGCTGCCCGCTCCTACGACGCATGGTCGTAGGGCCGTTCGGACCGCTGACCGACCGCAGATGGCGGCGG
>NZ_QMEX01000241.1 GCF_003284925.1 Mycolicibacter senuensis | reverse complement strand
AAAAGCTGTTGAATTCGGCGTTTGCCGCGGCCAGCGAGCCGTCACCGGCCAGCGAACGCGCCGCCGAGGCGCTGCGCACCTGGAACACCCGGCGTCGCAACGCGGCCCGGGAACGGCTGCGGCGATTGGATCCGGGCAACGATGACAGCGACGAGACCGCCGCCGCCGCATTTCGCCGGCTGCGGCTGGAGATGCTGGCCGCCGAGCGTGCGGCGCTGATCGACGAGCGTGACGTCGGCCGCATCGACGACCAGGTGCTGCGCACCCTGTTGCACGGGCTGGATCTGGAAGAGGCGACGCTCAACCTGGACTGACCGCGCGGGCGGTTCGGGTGGTGCGCGCCTAGAGTCGGTCCCATGAGTGCCCTCACGTCGCCGAAGACCTACACCGGGCTGGCCGCCTTTCAGGCCGCCGACGCCGTGCTCTGCGCCATCCCGGTGCCCTACATCGCCAAGGCGCTCGACACCGTGGAGTGTCCCGAGCAGATCCGCCCGATCCTGCCGATCGTCAAGGTCGCATCGGCGGTCGGCCTGCTGTCGGCGCGCCGCTTCCCGGTGCTGGCCCGGCTGACCACCGCGGCACTGACGCTGTATTTCATCCTCGCGGTGGGCGCCCACATCCGGGTCCGCGACAGCATCCCCAACACGGTTCCCGCCGCGTCATTCCTGGCGCTGTTCGCCGCGATGACCGTCGCGGGTCCGAGCTCAGCTTGACGGCGTCGGCCCCCAGCGCCCGGCTCCGCCGCGCGGGCGATCGACGCTAGGGCTGCCCCGGCAGTAAGCGCACCATCAGTCCCTGCGACTCGGCCAGCAGCGTGCCGTCAGTGTCGGTCAGTTCGGCGCTGATGAAGGCCTTGCGCCCCTCGGCCTTGTCGATCCGGCCGTGAACCACCAGCGGGGTGTCGATCGGGGTGACGTGGCGGTAGTCGACATGCAAGAACGCCGTCCTGCTGATCGGGCGATTCGCGGCATGGACCACCATCCCGAACATCCAGTCGAACAGCAGCGGCAGCACACCGCCGTGCACCGCGGAGTTGCCGCCCACGTGAAAGCGGCTGAATGAGCCCCGCATCGAGACACCGTCGGGTTCGAAGCGGGTGATACGCCACGGCGGCATCAGCAGGCTGCCCATGCCCGGCAGCGACGGTGCCCGCCCGGCCGGGGCCTCCGCCTGCGACACCGGGTACTTCTCCAGCAGCCCCACCAGCGCTTCGGCGCGGTCGGCGGCGTCGTCCCAGGTGACGTCGTCGGGGGCGGTGGACACCGCCAGATCCTGCAGCCGCCGCATCGTGGTGACGAAACGCGCGAAGCCCGGGCTCGGGTCCACGACCGCGAAGTCCGGGAACCCGCCGTGGCTGGCGTAGTCGGGGTCGAGTTCCTCGGGGCCTTCGTCGCTCACGCGTGGTCCCGCACCACGTCACGGCGCACGATGGTCTGCTCCCGGCCCGGACCCACCCCGATGCACGACACCTGCGCTCCGGCGATCTCTTCCAGTCGCGACACGTAGTCACGCGCCTTGGCGGGCAGCTCCTCGAAGGTGCGGGCACCGGAGATGTCCTCCCACCAGCCGGGCAGTTCCTCGTAGACCGGTTCGGCGCGGGCGAATTCCTCCTGGGTCATCGGCAACTCGTCGGTGCGCTTGCCGTCGACGGTGTAGCCGACGCAGACCGGCACGGTCTCCAGCGTGGACAGCACGTCGAGCTTGGTCAGGAAGTAGTCGGTGATGCCGTTGACCCGGGTGGCGTAGCGGGCGATCACCGCATCGAACCAGCCGCACCGCCGTTGCCGACCGGTGGTCACCCCGACCTCGCCGCCGGTCTTGGACAGGTACTCACCGTTGGCGTCGAACAGCTCGGTGGGGAACGGCCCCGAGCCGACCCGGGTGGTGTAGGCCTTCAAGATACCCAGCACCGTGGTGATGCGGGTGGGCCCGACGCCGGAGCCCACGGCCGCGCCGCCGGCGGTGGGGTTGCTCGACGTCACGAACGGGTAGGTGCCGTGGTCGACGTCGAGCATGGTGCCCTGCGAGCCTTCCAGCAGTACGTGCTCGCCGCGGTCCAGCGCGGCGCCCAGCGCCAGCGCGGTGTCGGCGATGCGGTGTTTGAAGCCCTCCGCCTGCACCAGCAGGTCCTCGAGCACCTGCTGCGGCTCCAGCGACCTGCGGTTGTAGATCTTGACCAGTACCTGATTCTTGAACTCCAGGGCGGCCTCGATCTTCTGAGCGAGCGACTCCTCGTCGAGCACATCGGCGACGCGGATCCCGATGCGGGCGATCTTGTCCTGGTAGCAGGGCCCGATGCCACGGCCGGTGGTGCCGATCTTCTTGGAACCCATGTAGCGCTCGGTCACCTTGTCGATGGCGACGTGATAGGGCATCAGCAGGTGCGCGTCGGCGGAGATCAACAGCCGCGAGGTGTCCACGCCGCGCCGCTCCAACCCCGCCAGCTCGTCGAGCAGCACCCCGGGATCGACCACCACACCGTTACCGATGACGTTGGTGACGTGCGGCGTCAGCACCCCCGAGGGGATCAGGTGCAACGCGAAGTTCTCCCCGGTGGGCAGCACCACGGTGTGGCCGGCGTTGTTGCCGCCCTGGTAGCGCACCACCCACTGCACTCGTTCGCCGAGTAGGTCGGTGGCTTTCCCTTTGCCCTCGTCACCCCACTGGGCGCCGATGACGACGATTGCCGGCATGGATTTCTCGCTAACTGTCTTGGCTTACTGTGGTCCAGCCGGGGTCTGAGCCTATCTGAAGTGATTCACGAGGAGCGCGTTGAACACCACTAGCGGCCCTGAAACCGCCGTTCTGCTGTTTGCCGGGCGGTCGTTACCCCGCCCGTTACGGGGGCTTCCGACCGTGCCGGTCAGCGACGACACCGAGCACGCCGTAGCCGCGGCGATCGAACACTTCCGCCGGTTGGTGGTGGTCGGGGATGACCCCGACCTGGCCCGGGTGCTCACCCGGCTG
>NZ_QMEX01000240.1 GCF_003284925.1 Mycolicibacter senuensis | reverse complement strand
TTCCCGGCGGCAGGCCGGGTTGCCGGGGTCCGCCGGGGAGGCCCGGCAGCTGACCGCCGCCGGCCTGCTTGGCTTCCTCCACCGACACCCCGCTGATCACCGGCCTGATGTAGAGCCGGGCCGTCTGCCCGAGGGTGCGCGCTTCGTTGCCATCGCTGCCGGGCACCGTGATGACCAGGTTGCTGCCGTCGATGATGACCTCGGAGCCGGACACGCCCAGACCGTTCACGCGCGCGCTGATGATCTGCTGCGCCTGGTTGAGCGCGTCACGGGTCGGGGCGGAGCCGTCCGGGGTGCGGGCGGTGAGCGTCACGCGGGTGCCGCCCTGCAGGTCAATGCCGAGTTTCGGCTCGGCCAGCTTGTCTCCGGTCAGGAACACCAGCAGGTAGACACCGATGAGCATTGCCAGGAACACCGCCAGACTGCGGGCAGGGCGCACCGGCGCCGAAGGCGATGCCACGTTGCTTCAGTCTCCTTCGCTCATTGCACGATGCGCACTCGCGGTCGTCGGGGCTGGTCCGCGCTCGGTCCGTTCCCGACGATCAGTTCGACTGCACCCGCAAAAGGGTACGTGCCCGGCCGCCGGGCCCGCTCGTCGGGCGGGCGTTGGGCGCGTCGGCGTCCGGGCTCATGGCGACGACCCGCTGCGCCCGGCTCCGCCGCGCTCGCGATCGCCGCTAGGCGTCTTCGGTGGCCTGCTCGATCGCCGCGTCGGCGGTGAAGTCCTCCGGCTCGATCTTGTCGCGGATCGCCAGCTTCATCCAGGTGGTCACCACGCCGGGCGCGATCTCCAGATCAACGTTGTCATCGGTGATACCGGTGATCGTGGCTTCCATGCCCGAGGTGGTGTGGACCCGGTCCCCCACCCGCAGTGACTCGTGCAGGTCGATGGTGGCCTGCATCGCACGCTTCTGCCGACGCGAGGCGAAGAACATAAACGCGCCCATGACGATGAGCAGCGGCAGGAAGGCAACCATGCTATTCATGACGACAACCGATCCTTCGAGTTCAGGTACTGGTCTTGCGCGCCGGTTCACGAGTGACGGCGGCTGATGACAACAGTCTGCCATTGTGTCGCACGACTCCGAGTCGGTACCGCGGTTGGCCCCCTAGGCTGTGGGAGAAATCAGGCGTCAGGAGTCTTGAGGGAAGGTCGGCGATGAGGAATTTCGCGTGTGGTCTGGCTACCGCCGTTGCGCTGGCGGCAGCCCCGCTGGCCGTAGGTGCGATCGCGATGCCCGCCGTCGGATCGGCGGCACCGCTGGACTGCCCGGGTGGTCAGTATTGGGAGCCGAGCACCAACACCTGCATGCCACTCGGCCAGGGCCCCACGCCGCTCGACTGCGCGGAAGGCCAGTACTGGGAGCCGAGCACCAACACCTGCATGCCGCTCGGCCAAGGGCCCACGCCGCTGGACTGCCCGCCCGGCGAATGGTGGAACCCGTTCGGCAACGCCTGCCGGCCACTCGGCCAAGTCTGAACCGCCGCAACAACCGCTGAGGAGACAGCCCATGTCTGTATCGCCCTTGCAGCAGAGCCGTCACCTGGCCACCGAGATTCCCGGCCCCGGTTCGGTGCGGCTGGCAAGCCGCCGCGCGGCGGCCGTCGCTCGCGGCGTGGCCAGCACGCTGCCGGTCTACGCGGCCCGCGCCGGCGGGGGCATCGTCGAGGATGTCGACGGCAACCGGCTGATCGATCTGGGTTCGGGCATCGCGGTGACCACCGTCGGCAACGCCGCACCGCGCGTGGTCGAAGGGGTGCGCGAGCAGGCCGGCGAATTCACCCACACCTGCTTCATGGTCACCCCCTACGAGGGGTATGTGGCCGTCGCCGAAGCGCTGAACCGGCTCACCCCCGGCGCCCATGAGAAGCGGTCGCTGCTACTCAATTCCGGCGCCGAAGCCCTGGAGAACGCCGTCAAGATCGCCCGCTCCTACACCCGCAAGTCGGCGGTGGTGGCGTTCGACCACGGCTACCACGGCCGCACCAACCTGACGATGGCACTGACGGCCAAGTCGATGCCGTACAAGAGCGGGTTCGGGCCGTTCGCGCCCGACATCTACCGCGCACCGACCTCCTACCCCTACCGTGACGCCCTGATCGACAAAGAGTTGGGCAGCGACGGCGAGCGGGCCGCCGAGCGCACCATCGCGGTCCTGGAGAACCAGATCGGCGCCCACAACCTGGCCGCGCTGGTCATCGAACCGATCCAGGGCGAGGGCGGGTTCATCGTTCCGGCACCGGGATTCCTGCCCGCACTGTTGTCATGGTGCCGCGACAACGACGTGGTGTTCATCGCCGACGAGGTGCAGACCGGGTTCGCGCGCACCGGGGCGATGTTCGCCTGCGAACACGAACCCATCGAGCCCGACCTGATCTGCACCGCCAAGGGTATCGGTGGCGGGCTGCCGCTGGCGGCAGTCACCGGCCGTGCCGAGATCATGGACGCTCCCCACGTCAGCGGCCTGGGCGGGACCTTCGGCGGTAACCCGCTGGCGTGTGCGGCGGCGCTGGGGGCGTTCGCCACCGTGGCAGCCGACGATCTGGTGGGACGCGCCCGGCAGATCGAGCGGCTGGCGTTCGAGAGACTGGGCCGGCTGCAGGCCGGCGATGGCCGCGTCGCCGATGTTCGCGGCCGCGGCGCCATGATCGCCGTCGAGTTGGTACGGCGTGACAGCACCGAACCGGATGCGGAGCTGACCAAGGCGCTGGCGTCGGCCTGCCACCGGGCCGGCGTGATCGTGTTGACCTGCGGCACGTTCGGCAATGTGTTGCGGTTGCTACCGCCGCTGACCATCAGCGACGAACTGCTGGCCGAGGGGTTGGACGTGCTGGCCGGCGAGCTGGGCAAGCTGTAACCGGGCCGCTCAGTCGGTGTCGAACAGTCCCTGCTCCCCGTAGCCGGGCGGTATCCCCAGCCCGGCGGCTCCGGCCGGCGGGACCATGCCCAGATGCGTCCAGGCCGCCGGCGTCGCGACGCGGCCCCGCGGCG
>NZ_QMEX01000023.1 GCF_003284925.1 Mycolicibacter senuensis | reverse complement strand
AGCGCACTGCGCGCGGCGGCCGACAGCGCCGGCCGCTTGGCCACCATCGCCACGGGATACCGCGCCGGGCTGCTTGCCTCCGTCGCGGCGGCCTGCACGGCCTCCTACGCCGTCGCATTGGTGGTGCAGTCATGACCTCGGCCGAGCCCAGTCAGCTCAGCGCGCCCGACGCCGCCCTCTGCGATGCGCTGGCCACCGAGTACGGCGTCGTCTACGGCTACGGGCTGGTGTCGGCGTACTCGCTGCCGGAGCTCAACGACCTGGTGGTTCCCACCATCCGTCAGCACCGCGAGCGCCGGGATCGCACCATCGCCATGCTGGCCGCTCGCTCCGTTCCGGTCCCGCAACCCGCCGCCGGGTATCAGTTGCCCATGCCGCTGACCACCTCTGACGACGCGCTGCGACTGGCGGTCCGGATGGAGAACGACACCGCGACCGCCTGGCGCGCGGTCGTCGAGCAGGCCCGCGAACCTGCGGATCGCGAGTTCGCCGCGACCGCGCTGGGCCAAAGTGCGGTATTCGCCGCGCACTGGAACCGGGCGTTGGGGAACTGGCCGATCACCCGGGCATTCCCCGGCGGCCAGGACTGAGGCGCGACTTTTCCGGTGGCGACCGCCCGGTCAGCCGGCCTCGGCGCGGACGGCCGCCAGGACCTGTCCGGCCAGCCCGGCGTCGATCGACAGCTCGCGGGTCTGCCCGGAGAAGCGGTCCCGCAGTTCGACGACCCCGTCGGCCCAGCCACGTCCCAGCACCACGATCCACGGCACACCAAGCAGTTCGGCGTCCTTGAACTTCACCCCCGGCGAGGCCTGCCGGTCATCGAACAGCACGTCCAGACCGAGCCGGTCCAGCTCGGCGGCCAGCTCGGTGGCGCCGGCGCGGGCGGCCTCGTCCTTGTTGGCGATCACCAGGTGCACGTCGAACGGCGCGACCTGCGCCGGCCAGCGCAGCCCCAGCTCGTCGTGCTGTTGTTCGGCGATGACGGCGACCAGCCGCGACACCCCGACCCCGTAGGAGCCCATCGTCAGCCGCACCGGCCGGCCGTCCTCGCCGAGCACGTCGGCGGCGAACGCGTCGGTGTATTTACGGCCCAGCTGGAAGATGTGGGCGATCTCGATGCCGCGGGCACTGACCAGCGGGCCCGACCCGTCCGGGGAGGGGTCACCGTCGCGGACCTCGGCGGCTTCGATGGTGCCGTCGGCGGTGAAGTCACGGCCGGCGACCAACCCGACGACGTGCTTGCCGGGAGCGTCGGCACCGGTGATCCAGCTGGTGCCGTCCACCACGCGGGGGTCGACCAGATAGCGGATACCGTTGTCTTGCAGGGCTTTCGGGCCGATGTAGCCCTTCACCAGGAACGGGTGTTCGGCGAAGTCGTCGTCGGACGCCCAGGCGTACTCGGCGGGGTCGAGCGCCGCGCCCAGCCGCTTCTCGTCGACCTCGCGGTCGCCGGGCAGCCCGATGCCCAGCAGATGCCATTCCCCGCCCGGTAGCCGCACCTTGAGCAGCACGTTCTTGAGCGTGTCGGCGGCGGTGACGCTGCGGCCCAGTCCGGCGCTGTTGGCCCAGTCCACCAATGTGGCGATGGTCGGGGTGTTGCCGGTGTCGTGCACTTCCGGCTCCGGCAGGCCCTCGATCGGCTGCGGCTGCGGGCGAGCGGTGATCACCGCCTCGACGTTGGCGGCGTAGCCGGACTCCGGGCAGCGAACGAAGGTGTCCTCGCCGACCTCGCTTTCGGCCAGGAACTCCTCGGAGGCCGATCCGCCCATCGCGCCCGAGACCGCCGAGACGATCACGTAGCGCACGCCCAGCCGGTCGAAGATGCGCTGGTAGGCGACCCGGTGCGCGTCATAGGCGGCCTGCAGCCCGGCGTCGTCGACGTCGAAGGAGTAGGAGTCCTTCATCACGAACTCGCGGCCGCGCAGGATGCCCGCCCGTGGCCGCGCCTCGTCGCGGTATTTGGTCTGGATCTGGTAGAGCACCACCGGGAAATCCTTGTAGGAGCTGTACTCCCCCTTGACCGTCAGGGTGAACAGTTCCTCGTGGGTGGGGCCGAGCAGGTAGTCGTTGTCGCGGCGGTCCTTCAGCCGGAACAGGCCCTCGCCGTACTCGGTCCAGCGGTTGGTGGTCTCATACGGTGCGCGCGGCAACAGCGCCGGGAACAGGATCTCTTGGCCGCCGATGCCGTTCATCTCCTCGCGCACCACGTTCTCGATGTTGCGCAGGACCCGCAACCCCAGCGGCAGCCAGCTGTAGAGGCCCGGCGCGATCGGCCGGATGTAGCCGGCCCGGATCAGCAGCTTGTGGCTGGGGACTTCGGCATCGGCGGGGTCGTCGCGCAGCGTGCGCAGGAACAGTTCGGACATCCGGGTGATCACAGGCCGAGAGCCTAACTTCTGGCGGTGCGGGCGCTCCGGGAAGCACCCTGTTCACGGCGGTCCGTCGGCAGTTACAGGTTGCCCGCGCCGAACGCGTCCTGGGCCTCCTGGGCATGCGCGACCTGCTTGGCCGAGTAGCCGATCAGCAGCGAGATGGCGCCGACCAGCACGGCCACCCCGGCCACCCACAGCAGCCCGTAGGTGTAGCCGGCGTCCAGCGCGGCGATCTGGGTGGGGTTCATGGTCTTGACCGGCATGTTGGTACCGCCCAGATACAGCGTGCGCGAGGTGATGACGGCCTGGACGACCGCCAGCACGATCGGGCCGCCGAGGTTCTGCAGCATCAGTGCGATCGCCGAGGTCGGCCCGATCTGGTCGAAGCCCACGCCGGCGATCGCCGACAGGGTCAACGGCACCACGATCACGCCGATCCCGAGTCCACCGAGCACGATCAACGTCACGAAGTTCGGGAAGTACGCAATGTCCCGGTCGATCGTCGATCCGTAGACCATCGCGCCCAGCAACACCACGCCACCGGCGATCACCAGCACCCGGGGCGGGAACAACCGGACCAGCTGCGACGACACCCCGAGGCCGACGCCCAGCCCGATGACGAACGGGATGAACCCGACGCCGGCGCGCAACGCGGAATAGCCCATCAGATCCTGCACGTACAGCCCGATGGTCACGGTCAAGGTGAACAACACCCCGCCCGCCAGGAAAATGGCCGCGAAGGTGAGCAACCGGTTGCGGTCCCGGAACAGGCTGAACGGCACCACCGGGTTCTCCGCGGTGCGTTCCACCAGCGCGAAGGCCAACAGCGCGACTACCGCCACCACCCCCGAGCCGATGGTGACCGCCGAGATCCAGCCCTTCTCGGGACCGATCGTGAACGCGAACACCGCGGCGGTGCAACCCAGCGTCGCCAACAGCGCCCCGGCGGCATCCAGCTTCATGCGCTCGCGCTGGGTCTCGGTCAGCGCAGTCCGGGCCAGGTAGATCATCAGCAGGCCGATCGGCACGTTGATCCCGAACGCCAGCCGCCACGACACCTCGGTCAGTGCACCGCCGGCCACCAGACCCATCACCGAGCCGACGGCGGTCATGGCGCCGAACACCGCGGTGGCGGCGTTGCGGGCCGGCCCCTTCGGAAACGTGGTGGCGATCAGCGCCAGCGCGGTGGGCGAGGCGATGGCCGAACCGACGCCCTGCAGCAGCCGGGCGATCACCAGCGTGGGGGCGTCCCAGGCCGCCGCGCACAGCACCGAGGCGATGGTGAACAGCGCGACGCCGCTGATGAAGGTGCGTTTGCGGCCGATGGTGTCGCCGAGCCGACCACCGAGCAGCATCAGGCCGCCGAAGGTCAGCACGTAGGCACTGATCACCCAGCCGCGGCCGGCATCGGACAGACCGAGGTCGTTCTGGATCTTGGGAAGCGCGACGATCGCGATGGTGCTGTCCATCGTGGCCAGCAGTTGCATGCCCCCGATGGCGATCACGGCGTAGATGAAACGACGAGAGGGCAGCATGGATGACATATACCTGCTCGTGCGGCTGACGAATTCCGAGCCCTGACGAGTCGGGGAAGCCGCTCCGGTGGCGTCTGCCGGCCACTGCGTGGCCGCCCGGCCTGCATCGTCGAGAGCAGTCATAACGGGCTACCCTACAGTAATATTAAGAGATGTTTAAACCCCGAAGCCCGCGACTGCCCCGATAACGACGATCGCAGGAGGTCGGATGCCCTCCGCGCGGATCTTCTCGGGCGCGTCGGCCAGCGTGGCTCGGAGCGTGTGCTGGGCGGGAGTGGTCCCGTGCTGAACCACCAGCACCGGTGTATCCGCAGGTCGGCCGCCTTTTTGCAGTACCGCGCTGAACTGCTCGATACGTTCGACGGCCATCAGCAACACGATGGTGCCGCGCATCGCGGCCAGTGCATCCCAATTCACTAACGATTCCGGGTCATCGGGGGCGATATGGCCGCTGACCACCACGAATTCGTGGTTCACCGCCCGGTGCGTGACCGGGACGCCAGCCTGCGCCGGCACCGCTATGGCACTGGTCACACCCGGCACCACCGTCACCGGAATCCCGGCGTCGGTGCAGGCCAGGACTTCTTCGTAGCCGCGCGCGAACACGAACGGGTCGCCGCCCTTGAGTCGCACCACGAACTTGCCGGCCGCGGCGCGTTCGATCATCAGCCCGTTGATGGCGTCTTGGGCCATCGCCCGGCCGTAGGGGATCTTGGCAGCGTCGATGACTTCGACGTGCGGCGGCAGTTCGGCGAGCAGTTCGGGCGGCGCGAGCCGGTCGGCCACCACGACGTCGGCGTGCGACAGCATGCGCCGGCCGCGCACCGTGATCAGTTCCGGATCGCCGGGGCCACCGCCGACCAGGGCCACGCCGCCGCGGACCACGTCGGAGGTCGCCTCGATGTCCAGGGCGATCAGACCGGACTGCAACGCCTCCCGGATCGCCGAACGGATCGCCGCCGACCGACTGTGCTCGCCGCCGGCCAGCACCCCCACCGACAGGCCGGCGTAACTGAAGCTGGCCGGGGTGACCGCCGATCCCTCGACGGCGAGATCAGCGCGCACACAGAAGATCCGGCGACGGTCGGCCTCGGCGACCACGGCGGCGTTGACATCCGGGTCATCGGTGGCCGCAATCGCATACCAGGCGTCGGTGAGATCTCCATCCCGGTACGCGCGCGACACCAGCGTGATGCCGGGCTTGCGCTCCCCCAGTGCCTCGACCGACGGGGTCGCGCCGGGTGCGATCACCACCACCTGGGCGCCGCTGTCCACCAACAACGGCAGCCGCCGCTGTGCGACGCCTCCGGCGCCCACCACCACGACCTTGCGTCCGGCCAGCCGCAGCCCGACCAGATATGGGTTCTCGGTCACGCGATAACTCTAAGGCTGGCCGTCGGAGGCCGGATGCAACGCAAGCTGTCGGGTCCCCCACTCCCACACCTGCTCGAACAGGGCGGGCTCTTCGGCGAGCCGCACGCCCAGCGACGGGACCATCTCCTTCAACGTCGGCAGCCAGCCCGCGAACCGGCTCGGGAAGCAGCGCGCCAGCACGTCCAGCATGGCCGGCACCGCGGTCGACGCTCCCGGCGAGGCGCCCAGCAGGCCCGCGATGCTGCCGTCGGCGGCATGCACGATCGTGGTGTCGAACTCCAGACGGCCACGGCGGATCACCTGCACCCGCTGGCCGGCCCGGATCGGTGACCAGTCCCCATCGAGGGCATCCGGGACGAAGTCGCGCAGCGCAGCCGGCCGCGCGGCGGGGCCTCGCCGCAGTTGACCGAGGAGGTAGCCGACCAGTTTCCGCTCCCGGATCCCCGCGCCCAGCAGTGACGCGGCGTTGTCCACGCGAAGCGATCGGGGCAGATCCGTGGCCCGGCCGTGCTTGAGGAATCTCGGCGACCAGCCCGCGAACGGCCCGAACAGCAGCCACCGGGCACCGTCGACCACCCTGACGTCCAGGTGCGGGGCCGTCGTCGCGGGCGCGCCGGGCGCCGGGGTGCCGTACACCTTGGCGCGGTGGGCGGCGACCAGCTCCGCGACCCCGCTGCGCAGGAACGCCCCGCCGATCGGGAATCCGCCGAAGCCACGGATCTCGCAGATGCCCGAGCGCTGCAGCAGTCCCAGCGTGGCTCCGCCCGCCCCGACGAAGACGAATTTGGCTCGCAGCCCGCGTCTTTCGCCGCTGTGGCGGTCAATGAGGCCCAGCATCCAGCCACCGTCGGGTTCTCGGCGGATCGCGCGCACCTCGTGGCCGAACAGCGTCTCGGTGCCGTGGCGCACGCCGTAGCCGATCAGTTGCCGGGACAGCGCACCGAAGTCGACGTCGGTGCCGTGGGGCGACCAGTCCAGCGCCACCGGCTCGCCGGGATTCCGGCCGGCCGCCATCAGCGGCAGCCGCGCCGCGAACTCATCGAAGTCGGTGATGAACTCGGCTCCGGCGAACAGCGGGTTTCCGGCCAGCGCGCGGTGGCGGCGACGCAGCTGATCGACGCCGTCGGCGCCGTGGACGAAGCTGACGTGCGGGACCGGGTGCACGAAGTCACGCGGCTGGCCGAGCAGCCCATGTTGCACCGCGTAGGCCCAGAACTGGCGGGTCACCTGGAATTGCTCGTTGACGCGGATCGCCTTCTCCGGCGCGTAGAACAGCTCGCACAGGCCGGCATGGCCGGTGCCGGCGTTGTTCCACGCGTCGGTGCTCTCGGCAGCGGCGGTGTCCAGCCGCTCGATCACGGTGATCGAGGCGCCCGGCTCCAGCCGGCGCAGTATCGCCCCCAGCGTGGCACTCATGATGCCCGCACCGATCAGCGCGATGTCGGTCTGATCCGATGTGGACACGCCACTGAGCGTATCGCCCACACGGTTTAGGCTGACGCCATGGAAAGCTACGATCTGGCGATCATCGGAACCGGTTCGGGCAACAGCATTCTCGACGAGCGTTACGCCGACAAGCGGGTGGCGATCTGCGAGCAGGGCACCTTCGGCGGCACCTGCCTGAACGTGGGGTGCATCCCGACGAAGATGTTCGTCTACGCCGCCGAGGTCGCCGCGACGGTGACCCAGGCGGCGCGCTACGGAGTGGACGCCCGCATCGAGAAGGTCCGCTGGCCCGACATCGTCTCGCGCGTCTTCGGCCGCATCGACCCGATCGCCGCCGGCGGCGAGCAGTATCGCCGCAGCCTGCCGAACGTCGACGTCTACGACCAGCACACCAGGTTCGCCCCGGTCGGTTCCGATGGCGGATACGTGCTGGCCACCGCCGGCGGCGAGCAGTTCAGCGCCGCGCAGGTGGTGATCGCCGCCGGCGCGCGGTCGTGGATTCCGCCGGTGATCGCCGACAGCGGGGTGCACTACTACACCAGCGATGACGTGATGCGGATGGCCGAGTTGCCCGAGCACCTGGTGATCATCGGCGGTGGTTTCATCGCCGCCGAATTCGCGCACGTCTTCTCCGCCTTGGGTGTCCGGGTCACGGTGGTGATCCGCGGCTCGACGTTGCTGCGGCACTGCGATGAGACCGTCGCCGAGCGGTTCACCCGGATGGCCGCGGGCAAGTGGGAGGTGCGCTCGCAGCGCAACGTGGTCGCCGCCCGGCAGCAAACACCCGCCCACACCGGCGTCATTCTGGAACTCGATGACGGGTCGATCCTGCGGGCCGATGCGCTGCTGGTGGCCACCGGCCGGGTTCCCAACGGCGATCTGTTGGAGGCCGGGCAGGCCGGCATCGACATTGCCGGCGGCCGGGTGGTGGTTGACAAGTACCAACGAACCACGGCGCGCGGTGTTTTCGCGCTCGGCGATGTCTCCTCCCCGTATGAGCTCAAACACGTCGCCAACCACGAGGCCCGGGTGGTACAGCACAACCTGCTGTGCGACTGGGACGACGTCGACGCGATGCGGATCACCGATCACCGTTACGTGCCGTTCGCGGTGTTCACCGACCCGCAGATCGCCGCCGTCGGATTGACCGAGAGCCAAGCGCGGGCAAAGGGACTCGACATCTCGGTGAAGATCCAGGACTACGGCGACGTCGCCTACGGCTGGGCCATGGAGGACACCACCGGGTTCGTCAAACTGATCGCCGAACGCGGCACCGGGCGGCTACTCGGTGCGCACATCATGGGCCATCAGGCATCGTCGATCGTCCAGCCGTTGATCCAGGCCATGAGCTTCGGGCTGACCGCGGCAGATATGGCCCGCGGCCAATACTGGATCCACCCGGCACTGCCGGAGGTCGTCGAGAACGCGCTGCTCGGCCTTCAATGAGCCCCGGTGCGCCGATAGGAGAGAGCGATGAAGTCCACCCTGCTGTCCCGCCCCGACCTGGATTTTCTGCTCTTCGACTGGCTGCGGATCGAGGAGCTGACCCGCCGTGGCCGGTTCGCCGAGCACTCCCGAGAGACCTTCTCCGACACGCTGGATCTGTGCCAACAGCTGGCGACCCGCTATTTCGCCCCGCACAACAAGAAGAGCGACGCCCACGAACCCACCTTCGACGGGACGAAAGTCACCATCATCGGGGAGGTCAAGGAGGCACTGGCCGCCTGCGCCGACGCTGAGCTGATCGGCATGGCCATGGATTATGACCTCGGTGGTGCGCAACTGCCGGCGACGGTGGCCCAGGCCGGGTTCGCCTGGTTATTCGCCGCCAACGTCAGCACCGCGGGCTACCCGATGCTGACCATGGCGAACGCAAACCTGCTCGCCAAGTTCGGCAGCGAAGAACAGCTCGCCGCCTTCGTCAAACCCATGCTCGCCGGCCGCTTTTTCGGGACCATGTGCTTGTCGGAGACCCAGGCCGGGTCGTCGCTGGCCGATATCACCACCCGCGCGGAACCGCGCGCCGACGGCACATTTCGGCTGTTCGGGTCGAAGATGTGGATCTCCGGTGGGGAACACGAACTGACCGAAAACATCGTCCACCTGGTGTTGGCCAAGATCCCCGGCGGTCCGGCGGGCACCAAGGGGATCTCGCTGTTCATCGTGCCGAAGTATCTGGTGAATCCCGACGGCACGCTGGGTGAGCGCAACGATGTGGTGCTGGCCGGGCTCAACCACAAGATGGGCTATCGCGGAATCACCAACACCGTGCTCAACTTCGGCGAGGGCGGCCACCGGCCCGGCGGCGAATCGGGCGCGGTCGGCTACCTCGTCGGTGAGCAGCACCGCGGCCTGACCTACATGTTCCACATGATGAACGAAGCCCGGCTGGGTGTGGGCATGGGTGCGATCGCGCTCGGCTACACCGGCTACCTCAAGTCGCTCGACCACGCCCGGGACCGGCCGCAGGGCCGCCCGGTGACGGCGAAAGACCCGGCGACGCCGCAGATTCCGATCGTCGAGCATGCCGACGTCAAACGGATGCTGCTGGCGCAGAAGTCCTATGTCGAGGGCGCGTTGGCGTTGGCGCTGTACTGCGCGCGGCTGGTCGACATCTCCCACACCGCAGAATCCGATCAGGAACTCGAGCAGGCCACCGCGCTGCTGGACATCCTCACCCCGATCGCCAAGAGCTGGCCGTCGCAGTGGTGTCTGGCCGCCAACGACCTGGCCATCCAGGTGCACGGCGGCTACGGCTACACCCGCGAGTACGACGTCGAACAGCACTACCGGGACAACCGGCTCAACCCGATCCACGAGGGCACCCACGGTATCCAGAGCCTGGACCTGTTGGGACGCAAGGTGGTTCAACGCGATGGAGCCAGTCTGGCCGCCCTGCACCGGGTCATGACCGACACCATCACCGCCGCCCGCCGGGCCGGCGCCGAATCGGCTGACCTCGCGGATCGACTCGATGCGGCTATCCAGCGGCTGGTCGATGTCACCGCCGGCATGTTCGCCGCCGGCGACATCGACGCCGCGATGGCCAACAGTGCGATCTATCTGGAGGTGTTCGGCCATGTGGTGATCGCCTGGATGTGGCTGGAACAACTGCTGGCCGTCGCCGATCGCAGCGGGGACTTCTATGACGGTAAGCGCCAGGCCGCCCGGTACTTCTTCCGCTATGAACTACCCCGAACCGGACCGCAGCTCGACCTGCTGGAAAGCCTGGACCGCACCACGATTCAGATGCGTCCGGAGTGGTTCTGACAGGCGCGCCGCGGGCTCCTACAGCGGAGTGACGTAGGCCGAGCTGATGCCGCCGTCGACCAGGAAGGTCGAACCGGTGATGAACGAGGCGTCGTCGCTGGCCAGGAATGCCACCGCGGCGGCGATCTCCTCCGGCTCGGCGAACCGGCCCACCGGAACGTGCACCAGCCGGCGCGCCGCGCGCTCCGGGTCGGCGGCGAACAACTCCTGCAGCAGTGGAGTGTTCACCGGTCCGGGGCACAGTGCGTTGACCCGGATGCCCTGGCGGGCGTACTGCACGCCGAGCTCCCGCGACATGGCCAGCACGCCGCCCTTGGAAGCCGTGTAGGAAATCTGCGAGGTGGCCGAACCCATCACCGCCACGAACGATGCGGTATTGATGATCGAGCCGCGTCCGGCCGGCGCCATGTGCCGCAGCGCAGCCCGGCAGCACAGGTAGACCGATTTCAGGTTCACGTCCTGAACACGTTGCCAGGCCGGCAATTCGGTGGTTTCGATCAGGTCGTCGTCCGGCGGCGAGATGCCGGCGTTGTTGAAGGCGATGTCGACGGAGCCGAAGGTCTGCGCCGCGGTGTCGAACAGCGCGTCGACCTGCTCCTGGTCGGAGACGTCGACCGGGATGAACAGACCGTCCAGTTCTTCGGCGACCGCGGCACCCGCCGAGGGGTCGAGGTCACCGACCACGATGCGGGCGCCCTCGGAGCGCATCCGCCGGGCGGCCGCAAGGCCGATTCCGCCGCCGGCACCGGTCACCACGGCGACGCGCCCGGCCAGGCGTTGGGTCAGGTCGGTCACTCACATCTCCTTCACTGCGATGAACACGTTCTTGGTGTCGGTGAAGGCCAGCGGGGCGTCCGGCCCCAGCTCCCGGCCCAATCCCGATTGTTTGAAACCCCCGAACGGGGTGTTGAACCGCACCGACGAGTGCGAATTCACCGACAGATTGCCGGCGTCCACCGCGCGCGACATCCGCAGCGCCCTCGACAGGTCGTCGGTCCAGATCGAACCCGACAGCCCGTAGACGGTGTCGTTGGCCAGCGCCACCGCGTCGGCTTCATCCTCGAACGGCAGTACCGTCACCACCGGGCCGAAGATCTCCTCGGTGACGCAGCGGTCATCACGTGCGGGGGTCAGCACCGTCGGCGGGAACCAGAATCCCGGGCCGTCGGGCGCCCGGCCGCGGAAGGCGACCGGTGCGTCGTCGGGAACGTAGGAGGCCACCTTCTCCCAGTGCGGTCGCGAGACCAGCGGGCCCATCTCGGTGTCACGCGAGGCGGGGTCGCCCACCACGACACCGGCGACCGCGGGCTCGAGCAGCTCCATGAAACGGTCGTAAACACTTGCCTGCACCAGGATCCGGCTGCGGGCGCAGCAGTCCTGCCCGGCGTTGTCGAACACCCCGTAGGGCGCGGTGGCCGCCGCCTGCTCCAGGTCGCAGTCGGCGAACACGATGTTGGCGCTCTTGCCGCCCAACTCCAGCGTGACCCGTTTGACGCCCGGGGCCGCGGCCGCCAGCACCCGGGTGCCGGTGACGGTGGAACCGGTGAACACGATCTTGGCCACACCCGGGTGGGTGACCAGGCGCTCCCCCACCTCGGCGCCGGGTCCGGGCAGCACCTGCAGCAGATCGGGGTCCAAGCCGGCGTGAACGGCCAACTCCGCCAACCTGATCGTGGTCAGCGGGGTCCACTCGGCGGGCTTGATCAGCACCGCGTTGCCGGCGGCCAGCGCCGGGGCGAACCCCCACGCCGCGATCGGCATCGGAAAGTTCCAGGGTGTGATGATGCCGACCACGCCGAGCGGCTCGTGGAAGGTGACGTCCAGCCCGCCGGCCACCGGTATCTGCTGACCGGACAACCGTTCCGGGCTGGCCGCGTAGAACTGCAGCACGTCGCGGACATGCCCGGCCTCCCATTCGGCGGCCGACACCGGATGGCCGGCGTTGCTCACCTCGAGGGCGGCCAGCTCGTCGACGTGGGCGTCGACTGCCGCGGCGAAGGCGCGCAGCGCTGCGGCGCGGTCAGCCGGCGCCAGTCGCGCCCACCGCTGCTGCGCTGCCTGCGCCCGGCGCACCGCGTCGTCGACGGCCGCGGTATCGACATGCTCGACGGTAGTGAACACCGCCCCGGTGGCCGGGTCGATGAGGTCGTGTGTCGTCATCGCCTCACCCGCGCCGCCGCATAGTGGCGCGCCGCGTCCACGATCGCGGTGAACAGCCGCAGATCATCCAGCGACGCTTCCGGATGCCACTGGACCGCGAGCACGAAGTCCGCCCCGGGAAGCTCGATCGCCTCGATGACACCGTCGTCATCGCGCGCGCTGACCACCAGCTTGTCCCCCAACTCGGCGATCGCCTGGTGGTGGTAGCACTGCACCTGGCAGGTCTCGCCCAGCAGCTCGGCCAGTCGGGTGCCCGCCACGGTGCGCGCCGGCATCGGGGTGAACACGCCGTTGCCGGCCCGGTGCGCGTTGTTGCCGAGCACGTCGGGCAGATGCTGGTGCAGCGTGCCGCCGAGCGCGACATTGAGCACCTGGGCGCCGCGGCAGATACCCAGCACCGGCAGCCCGCGCCGCAGCGCCTCGGCCAGCAGCGCAAACTCCCAGGCGTCCCGCCGGGGGTCGGGCCGATCGGTCTCGGCGTGCGGCGGCTGGCCGTAACCGGCGGGGTCGAGATCCCTGCCGCCGGTGATCACCAGGCCGGAAAGACCGTCGAGCACCCGTGCGGCGACCTCGGGCGTCACCGGCTGCGGCGGCAGCAGCACCGCGATACCGCCGGCGGCGGTGATGCCCTCGAGGTAATCGGCGGGCAGCAGCCCCGCCCGCACATCCCACACCCCGAACTGCGCCCGGTCGAGGTAGCTGGTCAGGCCGACCACCGGGCCGGCTGGTTCAGGCGGTTCAGAACCTCTCAAAGCCCCGAACCCTTTCCCAGTCGGTCACCGCGGTGCGGAAGGCGTCCAACTCCACCCGGGCGCCGTGCAGGTAATGCTCGACCACGTCGTCACCAAAGGCCTTGCGCGCCACTGCCGATTTGGCGAACCCCTCGGCGGCCTCGGCCAGCGTCGACGGCAGGTGCGGTAACCCGGCGTGGTAGGCGTCACCGTCGACCGGGTCGGGCAATTCCAGGTCGTTGTCGATCCCGTGCAGGCCGCCCGCGATCAGCGCCGCCACCGCCAGGTAGGGGTTCACGTCGCCGCCGGGGACCCGGCACTCCATCCGCAGCGAGTCGCCGCGGCCGATCACCCGCAATGCGCAGGTGCGGTTGTCCAGACCCCAGCCGATCACCGTGGGAGCGAAGCTGCCGCCGACGAATCGTTTGTAGGAGTTGATGTTCGGCGCGTAGCACAACGTCAGCTCGGACAAGGTGGCCAGCACACCGGCCAGGAAGCTGCCGAACAACCCCGACATGCCGTGCGGTGACGTCGGATCGGCGAACACCGCCTCGCCGTCGGCGCTGCGCAGCGACAGGTGCACATGGCAGCTGTTGCCTTCGCGTTCGTCGAATTTGGCCATGAACGTCAGGCTCTTGCCGTGCTGGTCGGCGATCTCCTTGGCGCCGCTCTTGTAGACGCTGTGGTTGTCGCAGGCGACCAGCGCCTCCTCGTATCGGAAAGTGATCTCCTGCTGGCCGGTGTGGCACTCTCCCTTGACGCCCTCGCAGCGCATTCCGGCGCCGGCCATGCCCAACCGGATGTCACGCAGCAGCGGTTCCAGCCGGGCACCGGCGACCAGGCCGTAGTCCGCGTTGTAGTCGGTCGCCGCTGTCAGGCCGCGATAGCCGGCGGCCCATGCCTGCCGGTAGCTGTCGTCGAAGACCAGGAACTCCAGTTCCGTTGCGGCGTAGGCGACCAGCTCGCGTTCGGCCAACCGGGCGAGCTGAGCGGCCAGGATCTGGCGGGGCGACACCGCGACCTGGCTGCCATCGGGCCAGTAGGCATCGGCGAGCACGTGGGCGGTGCCGGGCAGCCACGGGATGCGCCGCAGCGTCGCGAAGTCCGGTCGCAGCACCAGATCGCCGTAGCCGGTGCCCCAGTCGGCGATCGGGTAGCCGGGAACGGTGTTCATCTCGACGTCGACCGCCAGCAGGTAGCTGCAGCACTCCACGCCGTGGCCGGCGACCTCGTCGAGAAAGTGCTGCGCCGCGACCCGCTTGCCGACCAGCCGGCCCTGCATGTCGGTGAACGCCACCACAACGGTGTCGATGTCGCCGGACCCGACCAGTTGCTGCAGCTCGATCTGGGACAGCATCGCTGGCCGGGTCATAGTGCTCCTTCGCCGACGACGATCCCCCTGACAGTTGAGTGCTGTCAGGCTACCCGCCCACCGTCAGCCGATGGCCTCCAGCCGACGGAATTGCTGGGACCGGTAGCAGTCGGCACAGGTCGATCGGCGGATCTTGCCGCTGGTGGTGATCGGTAACGAGCCGGGTGCCACCAGCACCAGATCGGCCACCCGCACCCCGTGCAATCGCGACACTTCCGCCGCCACTTGCCGTTTCAAGGTCTGCATCCGCTGAGATTCCTCGCCGGGATTTCCCCGGCTTTTGATTTCGGCGATGACGACCAGCTGCTCGCGGCCGTCCCGGCTGACCGGGACGGCAGCCACCCGGCCGCCGGTGAGCTCCTGCACCGTCGCCTCGATGTCGTCGGGGTAGTGGTTGCGGCCGTCGACGATCAACATGTCCTTGATGCGGCCGACGACCAGCAGTTCGTCCTCGTGAATGACGCCGAGGTCGCCGGTGCGCAACCAGGGTCCCGTCGGGGTGCCCGGGGTCGGAACGTCGAGCCGCCCCCCGAAGGTACGTTCGGTCGCCTCCGGGTTGTGCCAGTAGCCGCTGGCGACGTTGGGCCCGTGGATCCAGATCTCGCCCACCTTGCCCGCGGGGTTCTCGGTACGGGTGTCGGGGTCGACGATCCGCACCGTGCAGGCGCGTGGGGCACCGATGCTGACCAGGTCGGCGCCGGCGGGGCTGACTTGGGCGGTGCCGGCCACCAGTTTCTCGTAGTCGAGCCGGACCGTCACCGGCCGATTCGTGCGCGGCGCCGATGCCACGTAGACCATCGCCTCGGCCAGCCCGTAGGAGGGTGCCAGGGCGTTGGGCGGCAGGTTGAAGCGGGCGAATCGCTCGGTGAAGCGACGGATCGTCGCCGCGTGGATACGCTCGCTGCCGGACAGGATGGTGTGCACCCCGCCGAGGTCGAGTCCGGCCATGTCGTCGTCGGTCGTGCGTCGCGCGGCCAGCTCGAACGCGAAGTTCGGCCCGGCGGTGAACGAACAGGGGTTGCCGGCGAGCTGCTGCATCCACCGGGCCGGCTTCTGCAGGAAGGCGATCGGGCTCATGATCACCGAGGGACGGCCCAACGTGACGGCGCCCATGACGCCGAGCAACAAGCCCATGTCGTGGTAGAACGGCAGCCACGAGACCAGGGTGGTGTCGAGCGGCGGGGCCCCGCCGTCGTCGCCGAAGTAGTCGGCCATCACCTGCTCGATGTTGGCGAACACGTTGCGGTGCGAGACCACCACGCCGCGCGGTGAGCCGGTCGAACCGGAGGTGTACTGCAGCAGCGCAGTCTTGGTGGTCAGCGCGCCGGCACCGTTCCAGCCGGCCGGCGAGTCGAGGTCGAGCAGATCCACCTCGATGATCGCCGGCGGGTTGCCCCCGACGGCGCTCACGCAGGTGTTGATGTCACCGGCCACGGCCGATGTGGTCAGCACCGCGGCCGGGGCGCAGTCCTTCAGCGCCGCGGTGACGCGTTCGTCGCGGCTGCCGAACGCCGGCACCGGTAGCGGGACCACGATGCAGCCGGCCTCCATCGCGCCGAAGAAGGCGGCGATGTATTCCAGGCCCTGCGGTGCCAGCAACGCGACGCGGTCGCCCGGCGAGGCCACCGCGGCCACCTCGACGGCGACCGACTCGGTGCGCCGCAGGATTTGCGGCCACGTCAGGGTCTCTGCGTAGCCCGCTTGATCGACGTCGTAGTCGATGTAGGTGAACGCCGACCGGTCCGGCCATTGCTGAGCCCGTTCGCGCAGCAGTGCCGGTATCGAATGCCCCCACGACAACACTTCTTACCCCCCGATTTGTGCTATTCGATTTTTCTGAACGCGGCGGCCCGCTATGCCGCACGGCGATGCCGAACTTACTCTTGTCGCCAGCCCCTACCAGGTACTGGCCCGCAACACGATCTCCATCGCGAGTTGCGCGGTGAACTCTTGGGCGCTGCGGCGCCCGGGAAGCATCACCAGCCGGTGTTCGCCGTAGACGAACCGCTGGCTGGCTTCGGCCACCGAAGCGGCGGCGCGGGAACTGACCAGCACGGTGGTGTTGATCTCGACCGGCGGGCAGCGTTCGTCGCGGATCGACCCGCCCAGATCAGGTGCCCGCGGATGTCCCCGGTCGAGTACCACCAAGCCGGTGAACCGGTCCGGGCGGGTGGCCGCGAGCTCCCAGGCGTTGTCACCGCCACTGCGGTCGCCCACCAGCACCCCGCATTGGACTCCCAGCGAATCCAGGATGCCCACCACGGCCTTGGGTGTCAGTCGCGAGTCGGCGCCGATCACGATGGTGCGCAACGACGCGGTATGCAGCCGTTGACAGACCGCCTCGTAGGCGGTCAGCGGGTGTTGGGCGGCCGCGAGCATGACCACGACCGGCCCGTTGTGCGGGCCGGCGACATCGATCGGGATCGGAAACCCGTCGATGGTCATCATCGTGCCCGGCATTTTCGCAACGCTACCGCCAGCGGGGCCACATGGGGCGATTTTGACAGGCCTTCAGCAGCTCAACAGAAACGGCGGTGACGTCACGGAAGTGTCAGGATCTCGGCCCCGTCATCGGTGACCACCAAGGTGTGCTCGAACTGCGCGGTCCACTGCCCGTCGCTGGTGACCACCGTCCAGTCGTCATCCCAGATCTCGTAGTCCAACGTCCCGAGATTGATCATCGGTTCGATGGTGAACGTCATGCCCGGTTCGATGACCGTGTCCACCTCGGGCTGGTCGTAGTGCAGCACCACCAGTCCGTTGTGGAAGGTGGTGCCGATCCCATGACCGGTGAAGTCGCGGACCACGTTGTAGCCGAACCGATTCGCGTACGCCTCGATGACCCGGCCGATCACCGACAGCGCCCGGCCCGGTTTGACCGCCTTGATCGCGCGCATCGTGGCTTCCCGGGTGCGCTCGACCAGCAGGCGGTGCTCCTCGGAGACCTCCCCGGCCAGAAAGGTGGCGTTGGTGTCGCCGTGCACACCGTCGATGTAGGCGGTGACGTCGATGTTGACGATGTCCCCGTCGGCGATCACCGTCGAGTCCGGGATGCCGTGGCAGATGACCTCGTTGAGGGAGGTGCAACACGACTTGGGAAAGCCCTTGTAGCCCAGCGTGGAGGGGTAGGCGCCGTGGTCAACCATGTAGTCGTGGGCGATGCGGTCCAGCGCGTCGGTGGTCACCCCGGGGGCGACGGCACTGCCCGCCGCGGCCAGCGCGCCCGCGGCGATCCGGCCAGCCACCCGCATCTTCTCGATCACCTCGGGTGTCTGCACCCACGGCTCGCTGCCCTCGGCGACGGTGGATCTGCCGACGTATTCCGGCCGCGGGATCGACTTGGGCACCGGTAGCGTCGGGGACACCACACCGGGGGAAAGCGGGGTACGGACGGCCATCACGCCAGCTTAACGGAGCTGTTCAGCGCCGCCAGCGCAGCTTGCGCTGGGGGCCCTTGATGTCCACGGAGCCGCACACCACGCGTCCGGCCAGCACCACATGCGGCGTGCCCTCGGCGGGGGCGTCCCTGCGATGGTCCTTGGCGCTGCCGAAGTAGACCTCGACGTCGTCGATGGAGGCGCTCGCGCCGTCGGGCAACCGGATCGCGACCGAACCGAATCGCATGTCGAGTTCGATGACGACCACCGGCCCGGCGAACCGCGCCCTGGTGAGATCGAGGTCCACCGAGCCCAGGCGGCGCACCAGGGCCAGCCGGGTCGGCACGATCCACTCCCCGTGCCGCTTGAGCGAGCCGGCCCAGCCACGCAGTTCGACCCGGTCGGCCGCCGAGCTGACTATCGCCCGCGGTCCCGGCAGGTCTCCGATCAGCGTGTCGAGTTCTGAGCGCATCCGCGCCTGCGACACCTGGGCGGCACGCTCCTCGAATTCGCCGATGTCGATCAGCCCGAGCGAGACGGCGTTGTGCAGGCGACGCAGCGTGCCGTTGCGGTCCGCATCGGAAATACGCAGGGCCACGTCATCGAGACCGGTCATGGCTTCTCAATTTACCGCCGCCGGCCGGCGCGTGCCCC
The DNA here is from genome assembly GCF_003284925.1 of Mycolicibacter senuensis. Taxonomy (GTDB): domain Bacteria; phylum Actinomycetota; class Actinomycetes; order Mycobacteriales; family Mycobacteriaceae; genus Mycobacterium; species Mycobacterium algericum_A. The sequence goes on along the minus strand of NZ_QMEX01000023.1, from coordinate 22,905 downwards.
AGAGTGCGGTCAGAGCAGGAAGTTGTCCGGCAGCGAGTCGAACATCACCTTGGTCATCCGCACCGCGTACTCCGAGCTCCCACCGCCGACGATCAGCGCCGCGAAAGCCATGTCGCCGCGGTAGCCGGCGAACCAGGAATGCGACCCGCCGGCGAACTCGGCCTCGCCGGTCTTACCGAATACCGGTCCGCATCCGGCCAGTGCCCGGGCGGTGCCGTCGGTGACCACCAGCCGCATCATCTGACGCAGGCCGTCGAGCATCTCGTCGCTCACCGGCGGGCCCACCGGGCCGTTGACGGTGGTCGGCCGGCCCTCGATCAGCCGGGGCACCGGCGTCTTGCCGGCGGCCACCGTCGCGGCGGCCAGCGCGACGCCGAACGGGCTGGCCAGCACCTTGCCTTGGCCGAATCCGTCCTCGGTCAGTTCGGCCAGATCCACCGTCGGCGGCACCGAACCGGTGACGGTGGTGATGCCGTCCACCAGGTAGTCGACCCCGATCCCGTACCGGCTGGCCGCCTGGGAGAGCGCCCGCGGCGGCATCCGGCTGGCCAGCTCGGCGAACGTGGTGTTGCACGAGTTGGCGAAGGCCCGCGACATCGACACCATGCCCAGGTCGAACCCGCCGTAGTTGGGGATGGTGCGCTGGCCGATGTCAAGGCTGCCGGGACAGCCCACCATCGAATTCGGCGAGACCATGTCCCGTTCGATCGCCGCGCCGGCGGTGACCATCTTGAACGTCGAGCCGGGCGGGTACAGACCGGTGGTCGCGACCAGGCCGTCGGCGTCGGCGGCGGCGTTCTGCGCGACCGCCAGCAGCTCGCCGGTCGACGGTTTGATCACCACCATCATCGCCTGGTTGCCGCGGGTGTTGACCGCGTTCTGGGCGGCACGCTGAACCGATCGGTCCAGGCTGATCGTCAGCGACGGTGCCGGTAACGGGTCGACTTCGTGCAGCACCGCCACGTCGACACCGTTCTGGTTGACGCTCACGACGCGCCAGCCCGCCTCGCCGTCGAGTCGGTTCGCAACGGCTTTCTTCACCTCACCGACGAGCACCGGCGCGAACCGGTCGTCGGTGGGCAGCAGCTCCGGACGCGGGGTGATCACCACCCCGGGCAGCGCGCCGATCGCCGCCTCGACGCGATCGTGGTCGTTCTTGCGCAGCGTGATCAGGCCCAGCGGAGTGACCGACGAACTGGCCTGCTCGGCGAGCCGTTGCGGGTCGCCCAGAGTGTCGTCGAACGGCCGCAGCGCCTCGATCACCGCACCCGCGGTGCGCATCAGGTTCCGCCCGGCCCGGCCGGCGTCGAGTTCGTAGTGGTAGACGTAGCCGGGCACCAACACGTCGGTACCGCCGGCCTCGTTGACCGAGGCGCGGCGCGGCGGATCGGCCCGCAGCGCGAAGGTCTGGTGTTCCCCGAGCTTGGGATGCAGGCCGGTCGCCGTCCAGCGGACCGCCCAGTGCCCTTCGTTGCGCACCATCTTGAGCTGGCCGTCATAGGACCAGGCGCGGTTCTTCGGCAGCCGCCAGGTGTAGCGGTAGGACACCGTGCCGGTGTCGTCGTTGTAGCGCGTACCGATGACCTGGGCGTCGAGGTGCTCGGCCTGCAATCCTGCCCAGGCCGCGTTGAGGGCGCTGCGGGCGGTGGCCGGGTCGTCGCTGAGCTCGGCGGCGGTCGCGGTGTCACCGGTGGCCAGCGCGGCGAAGAACCGCTCGGCGGTGGGCCCCGGGCCGTCCGGGCGGGGCGTGCACGCCGACAGGCCGGCCACGGTGAGCAGCACCGCGAACAGGCCTGTGACTCGTGTGGCTAGTGAGTTTGCAGTTGTCATTGAGGCAGATGTTACGAAATGGAAACGGTTGAGGCGCGGAGGCGCACCGAGGCTGTAGCTAGCGTGTCCGCTACTCGAACTTGTCCGCGCCAACTACAGCTTCGGCGAGAAGGTCGCGAGCTTCGGCGAGAAGTTCGCGGCAGCGCGCATCCGCTCAGTCCAGCAACACGGTCGCAAAGGTGCCGGCCTGGGTGAATCCGACCCGCTCGTAGGTGGCCCGAGCCACCTCGTTGAAATCGTTGACGTACAAGCTGGCGACGCGGCCGGTGCCGACGATCACCGCGGCCAGCATCGCGGTGCCCCCGGAGCCCAGCCCTTGGCCCCGTCGTTCGGGGTGCACCCAGACGCCCTGGATCTGCCCCACTGCCGGTGACTGCGAGCCCACCTCGGCCTTGAACACCACCTCGCCACGTTCGAACCGAGCCCACGCCCGGCCGGCCGCGATCAGGTTGGCCACCCGGCGGCGGTAGGCGCGGCCACCGTCACCGAGCCGCGGATCCACCCCGACTTCGCCGATGAACATGTCGACGGCCGCCACCAGGTAGGCGTCGAGTTCGTCCGGGCGCACTTGACGAACCTCCGGGTCCATCGGGCACTCGGGCATGGTGCGCAATGCCATCAGTGGCTGGCTCTCGCGCACGTCGCGGGCCGGACCCCAGACATCTACCAGGCGCTGCCACATCGGCAACACCAACTCGGCACGGCCGACCAGCGATGAACAGCGCCGGATGGCGCTCACCGCCTTGTCGGCGAAGGCGGTCAGGTCGGCCGGCGTCCCGCGCAGCGGTATCAGGTTCGCCCCGGCGTAGCACAGCGATTCGTCCACGCCGCCGCGCGTCCACAGTTCCCCGCCGATGGAACGGGGATCGACACCGTGGTCGGCGACGCGGGCCGCAACCATGCAGGAGCCGACCGGATCCGCGTCGAGCACTCGCCACACCGCGGCGACGTCGCGCGCGACGGACACCCGTCGCTGATCGAGGCGGAAATCCGGCGGAGCCGACATAGTGACTCTTTCTTGCGAACTGACGTGCCGCGCGCGGTCGGCGGATCGGCTCAGTTCAGCTTACGGTGACGGTGGGCGCACCGCCGGGAGTTCCGTCCCCGGCATCGGCTCCCATCGCGCCCATCTCCGAAGCCAGGCGCAACGCCTCCTCGATCAGGGTCTCGACGATCTGCGCCTCGGGGACGGTCTTGATCACCTGGCCCTTGACGAAGATCTGGCCCTTGCCGTTGCCGGAGGCCACCCCCAGATCCGCCTCGCGGGCCTCACCGGGTCCGTTGACCACGCATCCCATCACCGCGACCCGCAGCGGGATGTCGAGCCCCTCCAGCCCGGCGGTGACCTCGTTGGCCAGCTTGTAGACGTCGACCTGCGCGCGACCGCAGGACGGGCACGAGACGATCTCCAGCCCCCGCGGACGCAGGTTGAGCGATTCCAGGATCTGGTTGCCGACCTTGACCTCTTCGACCGGCGGCGCGGACAGCGACACCCGGATGGTGTCGCCGATGCCGCGGGACAGCAGCGCGCCGAACGCCACGGCCGACTTGATGGTGCCCTGGAACGCCGGTCCGGCCTCGGTGACGCCCAGGTGCAGCGGGTAGTCGCACTGCTCGGCCAGTTGCTCGTAGGCGGCCACCATCACGACCGGGTCATTGTGCTTGACGCTGATCTTGAGGTCGCCGAAGCCGTGCTCCTCGAACAGCGACGCCTCCCACAGCGCCGACTCGACCAGCGCCTCGGGGGTGGCCTTGCCGTACTTGGTCAAAAACCGCTTGTCCAGCGAGCCGGCGTTGACACCGATCCGGATCGGCACACCGGCCGCGCCGGCCGCCTTGGCGACGTCGGCCACCCGGCCGTCGAACTCCTTGATGTTGCCCGGGTTCACCCGCACCGCGGCACAGCCGGCGTCGATCGCGGCGAAGATGTACTTCGGTTGGAAGTGGATGTCGGCGATCACCGGGATCTTGCTCTTCTTCGCGATGGTCGCCAGCGCGTCGGCGTCCTCCTGGCGCGGGCAGGCCACCCGCACGATGTTGCAGCCGGCCGTGGTCAGCGCGGCGATCTGCTGCAGCGTCGCGTCGACGTCGTGGGTCTTGGTGGTGCACATCGACTGCACCGAAATCGGGTGGTCGCTGCCCACCCCGACGCCGCCGACCATCAACTGGCGGGTCTTACGGCGTGGCGCCAGTGTCGGCGCCGGCAGCGCCGGCATACCTAGGCCGACGGACATGCGGGGTCTCCTGTCAAAACAGCCTGATCGGGTTGACCAAGTCGGCGGTCACGGTGAGCAGCATGTAACCGACCACCACCATCAACACTACGTACGTGGCCGGCATCAGCTTGAGATAGTTCACCGGCGCGGCCGCGACCTTCCCGCGTGCCGAGCGAACCATGTTGCGGAGCTTTTCGTACAACGCGATCGCGATGTGCCCGCCGTCGAACGGCAGCAGCGGCACCAGGTTGAGCACGCCCAGGATGAAGTTCAGCTGCGCCAGGAAGAACCAGAACGCCACCCACAGCCCGTGGTCGACGGTGTCACCGCCGATGATCGAGGCACCCACCACGCTGATCGGGGTCTCCGGGTCACGCTCCCCGTTCGGGTTGCCGATGGCGTGCATCAGCGCGCCGACTTTCGAAGGGATGTTGGCCAGCGACTTGCCCAGCAGCACCGCCAGGTCACCGCTGAAGGTGAACGTGGCCGGCACCGCGGTGATCGGGTTGTACTGGGTGGGCCCGAACTGGGCGGCCCCCACCCCGATGGCGCCCACCGTGCTGGGAACCGCCTCGCTGTCACGCCCGTCGGCGATCCAACGCTGCGTGGGCGTCACATCGACGTACTTGGTCAACTGGTGGCCGTCACGTTCGACGACGATGCCGACGGTGCCGTGCTGTTTGCGCACGGCGGCGGCCATCTCCTCGAAGGTCGCCACGGGCGTGTCACCGACTTTGACCACCACGTCGCCGGGCTGGATGCCGGCGCGTGCGGCCGGGCCGTGACCCGAGCAGCTCCCCAGTTCCCCCTTGACGACTTCCGGTGCCACGCAAGCTGTTTCGCCGATGACCGCGGTTGTGGGCGCGTGCAGGTTCGGCAGGCCCCAGATGGTGGCGATGGCATACACCAGCACCAGGCCGATGACGAAGTTCATGCCGGGGCCGGCGAACAGCACCGCCACCCGCTTCCAGGTCTGCTGCTTGTACATGGCGCGGTCGACCTCATCGGGCGCCAGTTCCTCCACCGCCGTCATGCCGGCGATGTCGCAGAAACCGCCGGCCGGGATCGCCTTGAGGCCGTATTCGGTGTCGCCACGGCGCGTCGACCACAACGTGGTGCCGAAGCCGACGAAGTAGCGGCGCACCTTCATCCCGGTGGCCCGGGCCACCCACATGTGGCCGCATTCGTGCAGGGCCACCGATACCAGGATGGCCAGCGCGAACAGCGCTATGCCGACCGCGAACATCATCGGGTGCTTCCGACCTTTCTCATAGCTACCGCCTCGACGGCGCGAGCCGCCCGTTGGCGGGCCCAGCGTTGCGCATCGAGTACCTCATCCACGGTAGCGGGTTGCGCGGCCCACTGGTCGGCGGCGCCCAGCACCTCGGCGATGGTGCCGACGATCGCGGGGAAACCGATCCGGCCCGCCAGGAACGCTTCGGCTGCCTCTTCGTTGGCGGCGTTGTAGACCGCGGTCATGCAGCCACCGGTCTGACCGGCGTGCCGCGCCAGCTGCACCGCCGGGAAAACCGCGTCGTCCAGCGGCTCGAACTCCCAGCTGGAGGCGCTGGTGAAGTCGCATGCCGCGGCCGCGCCGGGCACCCGGGCGGGCCAGCCCAGCGCCAACGCGATCGGCAGGCGCATGTCCGGCGGGCTGGCCTGGGCGATCGTCGAGCCGTCGGTGAAGGTGACCATGGAGTGCACGATCGACTGCGGGTGCACCACCACGTCGATGTGCTCGTAGGCGATGCCGAACAGCAGGTGGGTCTCGATCAGCTCGAGCCCCTTGTTCACCAGCGATGCCGAGTTCAGCGTGTTCATCGGGCCCATCGACCAGGTCGGATGCGCGCCCGCCTGCTCGGGTGTGACGTGCGCCAGCTCGGCGGCGCTGTAGCCGCGGAACGGCCCGCCCGAGGCGGTGAGCACGATCCTGGCGACCTCGTCGGCGGTGCCGGAGCGCAGGCACTGAGCGATCGCCGAATGCTCGGAATCCACCGGCACGATCTGGCCGGGCGCGGCGGCTTGCAGCACCAGCGGGCCGCCGGCGATCAGTGATTCCTTGTTGGCCAGTGCCAGCCGGGCCCCGGTTCGCAGCGCGGCCAGCGTGGGTCGCAGCCCCAATGCGCCGACCAGGGCGTTGAGCACCACATCGGCCTCGGTTTCCTCGACCAGCCGGGTGACGCCGTCGGGCCCGCGGTAGGGGGCGTCCAGCGCCTCACCGACCTGCGCGTCGGCCACGGCGATGTTGCTGACGCCGGTCTGGGCGCGCTGAGCGGCCAGCAGCTTCGGGTTGCCGCCGCCGGCCGCCAGCCCGACCACCTCGAAGCGGTCCGGGTTGGCGGCGATAACCTGCAGCGCCTGGGTCCCGATCGAGCCGGTCGAGCCCAGCAGCAGAACTCTGGTCCGGCTCGCCGCAGACACACTCACCTGCTCATTGTGCCCGAGATCAGTCGCGTGGTTCCCCGGTGTAGTCGCCGAAGCTCCACAGGTTGCCCTCCGGGTCGCGGACGACGAACTCGCGGGCGCCGTAGTCGGTGCCGGCCAGCGGACGCACCACATCGGCATTGCGGCTCACGACGCGCTGGTAGAGACCGTCGGGATCGGCGGTGACGACGTAGGCACCGGCCGTGCCGGGCTCGCGGCACCATTCGTTGCCGGGCTTGTGGCTGCCCAGCATGATGCCGCCGCAGCCTTCCGGCCAGATCAGTTCGGCGTGGGCGACGGTGTCGCCGTCCACGCCGTGGCGGGCTGTCTCGACGAAGCCGAAGGTGTCGACGTAATAGTCGATGAGTTTGATCGGGTCATGCGCTTGCAGGGTCACCCAGACGGTCGGATTGGAAGTGGTCTTGAAAGTGGTCATAGCACCACTGTGACCTGATGCCGTGGCCACCGTCTTGAATGTTTTGGAACTCCTCGGCCAGCCAGACTCCCGGCGGGACACCGGCGAACCGGACGAAGTCGCGGGTCAGGTGCGCCTGATCGGCGTATCCGGCTGCGGCGGCGATGGCGGCCAGATCGACGCGGTGGTACCGGCGCGCAGCGTCGGCGATCAAGGCGGTCGCGTACTCGAACCGCATCAGCATGGCCACCGTTTTGGGTGTTCGGCCCACTTCGCGGCGAAAAAGCGTGATCAGGTGCCGCGTGCTCACCCCGACCTGCTCGGCGAGCGCGCCAACCGGCGCTGTACCGCGGCTGCGCTCCAGCTGGTGCCAGGCGTACGCCACTTCAGGGCGCACGGTGACGCCGTCACGGCGACGGTGCGCATCCAGCAGGTGATGCGCCACCAGCGCGAAGGCGTCGGGCCACCCGCGCGCTTCGGCGGCCCGTTCGTGAAGTTCGGCCGCTGCACGCCCCAGCACCGGTGCCGCATCGAAGTCGGTCACGCTGAGTTGCGCGGCGGGCACCCCGAACAGGGCGCGTGACGCCAGCGGGTGCACGGCCAACTGCACTCCGGTCTGCCCGCGACGCTGCCGTACCTGGCTGGCCTGCGTGTGCAGTCCGCCCAAGATGATCGGACTCGGTCTTGCGGCCGGCAACGCCTCGGCGGTGGCGGCTGCCTGCACCCCGTCGTCGAGGCTGACGATGAATACCAACGCCGACGACGGCATCCCCCGATGAACGGTGGCGGGGTCCTCCCGCACGCGGTAGCCCACCATCGACGTCACACCGGGCGCGCTGTGTGGCGGCGCCACGGCGAACTCTGAGAGCGGCTGGTCAGCCATGACGTCCACGGTAATGCCGGTAGCCGGCCCGTGACCGCGCATCGCCGGGGTCCGACGATCGAGATCGGCGGCTGAATCCCGGTATGCCAGAATGTTACGCAGGTGACCGAACTGAAGGAGTCGAAGTGGCCAGTACCGAGGTGGAGCGCCGAAGTGTCGACACCGCCGAGGTGCCGTCGGCGGAGTGGGGTTGGAGCGCGATCAACTACCGCACCTGGCACATCTTCGGCCTGGTGATCGTCGGGTTCCTGCTGCTGATGCTGCGCGGCAACCACATCGGTCACGTCGAGGACTACTTCCTGCTGGGGTTCGCGGCGCTGGCATTGTTCGTCGTGCTGCGCGACATCATCGGCCGCAAGCGCGGCTCGCTGCGCTAACTACTCGCTGTCCGCGGCCAGTTGCCCGCACGCGGCGGCGATCTCACGACCGCGGGTGTCCCGCACCGTGCATTCCACGCCCTGGGCCCGGACCCGGCGGACGAACTCCCGCTCCACCGGCTTCGGGCTGGCATCCCAGTCGCTGCCCGGCGTCGGGTTGAGCGGAATCACGTTGACGTGCACCAATTGTCCCAACGCCCGGTGCAGCTTGCGGCCCAGCAGATCGGCCCGCCACGGCTGGTCATTGACGTCGCGGATCAACGCGTACTCGATCGACACCCGGCGGCCGGTCACGTCGGCGTAGTAGCGCGCGGCATCGAGCGCCTCGTCGACCTTCCAGCGGTTGTTGACCGGGACCAGCGTGTCGCGTAGTTCGTCGTCGGGGGTGTGCAGCGACAGCGCCAGCGTCACTCCGAGCCCCTCATCGGCGAGCTTGCGGATCGCCGGCGCAAGTCCGACCGTCGACACCGTCACCGACCGCGCCGAGATGCCGAACCCGTTGGGTGGCGGCTCGGTGATCCGCCGCACGGCGGCCACCACCCGGGCGTAGTTGGCCAGCGGCTCCCCCATGCCCATGAACACGATGTTGGACAGCCGGTCCCCAGCAGATCGAACACTGCCTCGATCTCGTAATGTCACCGCCGCCGCACGCACCTGCTCGAGGATCTCGGCGGTGGACAGGTTGCGGGTGAGTCCGGCCTGGCCGGTCGCACAGAACGGGCAGGCCATACCGCAACCGGCCTGCGAGGAGATGCATACCGTGTTGCGCCGGGGGTAGCGCATCAGCACCGACTCGAACTTGGTGTGGTCGTGGGCCCGCCACAGAGTTTTGCGGGTCTCGCCGGCGTCGCATTCGATCTCGCCGGCGGCGGTCAGCAGGGCGGGGAACAGTGCCTCGGCCACCGAGGCGCGCACCGTGGCCGGCAGGTCGGTCATCTGCTGAGGATCGGCGACCAGCCTGCCGTAGTACTGGTGGGCCAGCTGGTTGGCCCGGAACGCGGGCAGCCCCAGTTCAGCAACGGCGGCGGCACGACCGGCGGCGTCGAGATCGGCCAAGTGCCGCGGCGGCAGGGCCCGTCGCGGTGCGCTGAACACCAACTGTTGCATCATGATCGGTACCAGTATGCCCGTGGCTCACGGCAAGACGGTCAACACGACCCAGGTCATCACGGCCGCCGGCAGCAGCGCGTCGAGCCGGTCCATGATCCCGCCGTGTCCGGGCAGCAGCCGACCCATGTCCTTGATGCCCAGGTCGCGTTTGACCTGCGACTCGATCAGGTCGCCGAAGACCCCGGTGAATACCAGCAGCAGCCCCAGCGGCAGGCCCACCCACCACGGCCGGTCGAGGAACATTGTCACCGCGAACACCGCCGCGGCGATACCGAGCACCAGCGATCCGGCAAAACCCTCCCAGGACTTCTTCGGGCTGATCGCCGGCGCCATCGGGCGCTTGCCGAACAGCACCCCGACGGCGTACCCGCCGATGTCGGAGAAGACCACCGGGAACAGCAGACACAGCACCCGGCCGGGGCCGTCGTCGCGAAAGACCAGCAGCGCCGCGAAGCTCATGCACAGCGGAACCCAGACCGCGATCAGCACCATCGCGGACATGTCCCGCAGGTAGTTGACCGGGGCGATGTGCAGCCCGCGGTGTACCAGCCGCCACATCATCGAGATGACCACGGTGGCGCCGAACGCGCCGAGCACCCCCCTGGCGCCGAACGGCAGCGACAGCCAGAGCATCGCCTGGCCGCCCAGGGCCAGTGGGATGAACGGGACGTCGTAGCCGACCTCCCGCAGCCTCCTGGTGATCTCGTGGGTCGCGACCGGGGTGGCCACCGCCAGGATCAGCACCCAGAACCGCGGGGCAAACAGCAACGTGTAGACCAGCATCCCGGCGAGGATCGCCCCCACCACGATCGCGGCGGGGAGATTGCGTCCCGCCCGCGACTGCCTCTTACCGGTGTCTGCACCGGTGTCGTTGTCTGCCACGGGGATTGGTTGCCGAAGTCGCTAGACCTCCAGCAACTCACCTTCTTTGTGTTTGACCAGCTCGTCGATCTGGCTCACATACTGCTGGGTGGAGCGGTCCAGGTCTTTCTCGGCACGGCCAACCTCGTCCTCACCGGCGTCACCGTCCTTGCGGATACGGTGCAGTTCCTCCATCGCCTTGCGACGAATGTTGCGCACCGCGACCTTGGCGTCCTCACCCTTGGACTTGGCCTGCTTGACCAGTTCCTTACGTCGCTCCTCGGTGAGCTGCGGCACCGCCACCCGAATCAGCGACCCGTCATTGCTGGGGTTCAGACCCAGATCCGAATTGCGGATCGCCGTCTCGATGGCGCCGAGCTGGGAGGCCTCGTAGGGCTTGATGACCACCAGCCGTGCCTCGGGCACGTTGATGCTGCACAGCTGGGTGATCGGGGTGGGCGACCCGTAGTAGTCGATGACGATCCGGGAGAACATGCCCGGGTTGGCCCGGCCGGTGCGAACGGTCGCCAGATCCTCGCGGGCCACCGCCACGGCCTTCTCCATTTTCTCTTCGGCATCGAAGAGAGCCTCGTCGATCATCTTTGCCGTTCCTCTCCCCCGCCAGGGGCGGGTGGTGCCCCACCGAACTCTCAGGTGGTGACCAGTGTTCCGATCTTCTCACCTGCGACCGCCCGCGCGATGTTTCCGTCCACCAGCAGGTTGAACACCAGGATCGGCATGCCATTGTCCATGCACAGGCTGAACGCGGTGGCGTCGGCCACCCGCAGCCCGCGGTCGATGACTTCGCGGTGAGTTATCGCGGTGAGCAGTTCGGCGTCGGGGTTGACCCGCGGGTCCTCGGTGAACACCCCGTCGACGGCCTTGGCCAGCAGCACCACCTCGGCACCGATCTCCAGCGCGCGCTGCGCGGCGGTGGTGTCGGTGGAGAAATACGGCAGCCCCATACCGGCGCCGAAGATCACCACCCGGCCCTTCTCCAGGTGCCGCTGGGCGCGCAGTGGGATATACGGCTCGGCGACCTGACCCATGGTGATCGCGGTCTGCACTCGGGTGTCGATACCTTCTTTTTCCAGGAAGTCTTGTAGCGCAAGGCTGTTCATCACGGTGCCGAGCATGCCCATGTAGTCCGAACGCATCCGCTCCATGCCGCGCTGCTGCAGCTGCGCACCGCGGAAGAAGTTGCCACCGCCGATCACGACCGCGACCTGCACACCGTCACGGACCACTTCGGCGATCTGGCGGGCGACCTGAGCGACGACGTCGGGGTCGAGCCCGACCTGCCCGCCGCCGAACATCTCTCCGCCGAGTTTGAGTAACACCCGGGAGTAATGGGGGCGGCCGGTCGGTGAGACGCGATCGGTACTCGTCGGCTCCGTCATCAGGCTCCTCGGGGGCTGGCGCGCATGACAGCGCCATCGCGGAGATACGTCCGCGACGGCAGTTGCCATCCTGCCCTACCGGGCCGGTCAGACGGTGCCCGGGGGTGCGGACGCAGACAATCGAACATCACAACAGGTGAAAATATTTTCAATTGATGATTTCGCTGCTAGGGTCGGGGCCGTGCCGAACTCGTTGCACCAACTGAAGGCCGAGTTCTTCAAGACGCTCGGTCACCCGGCGCGGATCCGGATACTGGAACTGTTGGCCGAACGCGACCGAAGCGTCGGCGAACTGCTGCCCGGGATCGGGCTGGAGGCGTCGAACCTCTCCCAGCAGCTGGGGGTGCTTCGGCGCGCCGGAGTCGTGACGGCGACCAAGGAGGGCAACACGGTGGTCTACTCGATCGCCTCACCGGTGATCACTGAACTGCTCGCGGTGGCCCGCAAGGCATTGACCGGGCTGCTCAGCGATCAGGTCGCGATCCTCGACGATCTACGAGCCCGTCGATGAGCTGGCTCAGCAGGATCCTTGCGCTCGGCCGCATCGCCGAACCGGCCGGCGACCGCCCGCCGCCGGCCTCCGATCGACCCAGCGGGCTGGCCGGCTCGGTGCAGGTCCGCCATGTCGACGCCGGATCCTGCAACGGTTGCGAGGTCGAGATCGCCAGCGCGTTCGGTCCGGTGTACGACGCCGAACGGTTCGGCGCGCGGCTCGTCGCCTCACCTCGGCACGCCGATGCCCTGCTGGTCACCGGGGTGGTCACCCGCAACATGGCCGAGCCGCTGCGCAATACCGTCGAGGCCACCCCGCAGCCTCGCCGGGTCATCGCTTGCGGCGACTGCGCGCTCAATCGCGGCGTCTTCGCGCAGGCCTACGGAACCGTGGGCGCGGTGGGCGACGTCGTGCCGGTCGACATCGCAATCCCCGGCTGCCCGCCCACCCCCGACCAGATCGTCACCGCGCTACGGTCGGTGACCGAACGGTGAGCACCGCTGCTCCGCAGTTGTCGCCCCGCGCTGCCTTCGGGCCGCTGATCAGCGGTGCGGCGACGGCCGGTCTGGGCGCCGCGGGACTCGGCGCCGGAGTGGCCGGGCTGTTCGGCGCCCTGCCCGCGGTTCGGATCGGCTGGCTGCTGCCGCTGCTGGGCGTACAGCTGCGGGTCGAGCCGCTCGGCGGCTTCTTCATGGTGCTGACCGGCGCGGTGGCGGTGGCTGCCGGCCTGTATTGGATCGGCTACAGCCGACACGAGGGCTTCGGCGCCGTCCCGCTGACGGCGCTGCCGGTGTTCGTCGTGACGCTGCTGGCCGTTCCGGCGGCGGGGTCGGTGACGACCTTCCTGTTCGCCTGGGAGCTGATGGCGCTGACTTCCCTGGTGCTGGTGCTCACCGATCAGCGACGCAGCGAAGTGCGTTCGGCCGCCCTGATCTACGCGGTGATGACGCAGCTGGGCTTCCTGACGCTGTTGCTGGGGATGGTGATACTGGCCGCGACCGCCGATGACGACTTCGCCCGGATCGGCGCGGTACCCGACGGCGTGCGCAACACGGTCTTCGTGTTGACCCTCATCGGTTTCGGCTCCAAAGCCGGTCTGCTGCCGTTACACGCGTGGCTGCCCCGGGCCCATCCCGAAGCACCGAGTCCGGTGTCGGCACTGCTCAGTGCCGCCATGGTCAATCTCGGCGTCTACGGCATCATCCGCATCGACATGCAACTGTTGGGCCCCGGCCCACGATGGTGGGCGCTGACGCTGTTGGCCGTCGGCGGCGTGTCGGCGGTGTACGGGGTGTTGCAGGCCTCGGTCGCGACCGATCTCAAACGGCTGCTTGCCTATTCGACGACGGAGCACATCGGCCTGATCACCCTGGGGCTGGGCGCCGCGACGTTGTTGGCGGGCGCCGGATCGCAGCCGGCCGCCGCGGTGGCCCTCACCGCGGCGCTGCTGCACCTGATCGCCCACAGCGCGTTCAAGAGCCTCGGGTTCTTCGCCGCCGGATCGGTGCTGGCCGCGACCGGCCTGCGCGATCTGGATCGGCTCGGCGGCCTGGTCCGCAGAATGCCGCTCACCACAGCGCTGTTCGGGGTGGCCGCGCTCGGCGCCGCCGGGTTGCCGCTGGGGGCGGGCTTCGTCAGTGAGTGGCTGCTGATCCAGTCGCTGATCAACGCCCGTCCCGGGGACGACGTCACGATCGCGCTGGTGACACCTTTGGCGGTGGGCGCGGTGGCGCTGACGGCTGGGCTGGGGGTGGCCGCGATGGTCAAGGCGTTTGGGGTCGGCTTCCTGGCCCGCCCGCGCTCGGATGCCGCTGCGGCGGCACGGGAATCGCCCGACACGATGATCGCCGCGATGGCATTGCCCGCTGCGGCGTGCGTGGTGCTGGCCGTCGCCCCCGGCGCAGTGGCCCCGATGCTCAACCGCGTGATCGCCACCGTGCCGGTCTTCGGGGACTCCCCGACGCTCGGGGTCTTCGTGCGCCTGCCCGGCCTGGATGCGTCCATGGCCCCGGGCCTGCTGGCCGTCGCGCTGGCCGCCGCCGTCCTGCTGGTGCTGATCGGCTCCCGGTGGCGTTCGCGGCGGCGGCCCGCGCCGGCCACCGTGCCGCTGTGGGCCTGCGGCGCCGACGAGCTGACCCCGCGCATGCAGTACACCGCGACGTCGTTCGCCCAACCGCTACAGCAGGTGTTCGACGACGTGCTGCGGTTCGACACCGGTGTCGAGGTGAGCGGGCAGGCGCCGTCGACCTACATAGTCGACCGGATCGCTTACCGGGCGCGCATCGCCGACGTCATCGAAGACCGGTGGTACACACCGGTGACGCGGGCTGTCGGCGCCGCCGCGCAGCTGGTGCGGCGCGCCCACACCGGCAGCGTGCACCTGTATCTGGCCTACGGCGCCATCGGCGTGCTGATCGCCCTGCTGGTGGCGCGATGAACACCATGACCTATCTGGCCGGTTTCCTACAGGTCGCCGGTGTCATCGCCGGGGCCCCGCTGGTGATCGGCCTGATGCGCCAGGTCCGAGCGCGGGCCGAAGGCCGCACCGGCGCGGGGATCGGGCAGCCGTGGCGGGATATGCGCAAGCTGCTGGGTAAGCAGCTGCTCAATCCGCGGGGAACCACCTGGGCGTTCGCCGCCGCCCCGGGGGCGCTGGCCGCCACCACGCTGGTCATCGTCGCCGCCGCACCGCTGGTGGCGACGGATTCGCCGCTGGACCCGGTCGCCGACCTGATCACCGTTGTCGGCCTGTTGTTCCTCGGTACCGTGGCGCTTGCGCTCGCCGGCATCGACACCGCGACGGCGTTCGGCGGTATGGGCGCCAGCCGGGAGATGACCATCGCCGCGCTGGTCGAACCGACCATCCTGGTGGCGGTGTTCGCGCTGTCGATTCCGGCGGGGTCGGCCAATCTGAGCGCCATCGTCGGTAACACCGTCGAGCACCCGGGTCACGTGGTCTCGTTGGCCAGCGCGCTGGCTTTCGTCGCGTTGGTGATCGTCATCGTGGCCGAGACCGGCCGGCTGCCGGTAGACAACCCGGCCACCCATCTGGAGCTGACGATGGTGCACGAGGCCATGGTCCTGGAGTACGCCGGACCCAAGTTGGCGCTGGTCGAGTGGGCGAGCGGCATGCGGCTGACGGTGCTGCTGGCGCTGTTGGCGAACCTGTTCTTCCCCTGGGGTATCGCCGGGGCGCACCCGAGCCTGCTCGACGTGGCGGTGGGCGCCGGCGCGATCGCGATCAAGGTGGCGCTACTCGCGACCGCCCTGGCCGCCGTGGAGGTGTTCATCGCCAGGTTGCGGCTGTTCCGGGTGCCCGAACTGCTGGCCGGGTCGTTTCTGCTGGCGTTGCTTGCGGTGACCGCGGCGAACTTCTTCAGCGGAGCCGGCGGATGACCTACAACAACATGCTGGACCTGGCCGCCGGCGGGGTGCTGTTGGCCGCGGTGCTGGCGGTCTGGCGCCGGGACCTGTCGGTGACCGTACAGCGGTTGCTGGTCGCCCAGGGCGCCGCGCTGGCCGCCATCCCGCTGATTCGCGGGGTGCACGACCATGACCGGGCGCTGATCGCGGTGGCGATCGCGGTGTTGGCGGTGCGCGCCGTCGCGCTGCCGTGGCTGCTGGCCCGCGCACTCGGGGCCGAACGACGGGAACGCCGCGAGGCCACTCCCCTGGTCGGCACCGCCGCGTCACTGCTGGTGGTCACCGTCCTGGTGGCAGTCGCGTTCATGATCGCCCAGCCCGTCATCGATCTGCAGCGCAACCCGGCGACCACCGCCGCCGCGGCGGCCATCGCCACCGTGCTGATCGCGCTGTTCATGATGGCGACTCGCCGCCATGCCATCTCGCAGGCGGTCGGACTGCTGATGCTGGACAACGGGATCGCCGCCACCGCCTTCCTGCTGACGGCCGGTGTTCCGCTGATCGTCGAACTCGGCGCGTCACTGGACGTGTTGTTCGTGCTGATCGTGCTCGGCGTGCTGACCGGACGGCTGCGCAGCACCTTCGGCGGAGTGGATCTGGACCTGTTACGGGAGCTGCGCGACTGATGACACCGCTGATGCTGCTTCCGCTGCTGGCTCCCGTCGTGGCGTCACTGTTCTCGCTCGCCGTGGGTTGGCGCCGGCTCAGCGCTGTGGCGACCCTGGCGTCGGCACTGACAATTCTGGGATGTGGTGTGGCGCTGGGGTTCCGGGTGGGCGATCGGGCCCACCTGGCGCTCAACGGCCTGCTGCGCGCCGACGCGCTGTCGGCGACCATGCTGATCGTGATCGGCGTCGTCGGCAGCCTGGCCACCTGGGCAAGCATCGGCTACGTCGACGCCGAGTTGGCCCGCGGGGTGACCGATCGGCGTGGGGCACGCATGTACGGCGTCCTCACCCCGGCGTTTCTCGCGGCAATGGTTCTGGCGGTGTCGGCCAACAACATCGGCGTGGTGTGGGTCGCCGTGGAGGCCACCACTGTGGTGACCGCGTTTCTGGTCGGGCATCATCGCAGCCGTGCCGCGCTGGAGGCCACCTGGAAATACGTCATGGTGTGTTCGGTGGGGATCACCATCGCGTTCCTGGGCACCGTGTTACTGCACTTCGCCGCCCGCCACGCCGGCGCCGGCGGCGACGACGCGCTGCACCTCGATGTGCTGGCGGCCCACGCGGCGGCACTGGACCCGGCGGTGACCCGGCTGGCCGGTGCGCTGCTGCTGATCGGCTACGGGGCCAAGATGGGCCTGGCACCGTTTCACACCTGGCTGGCCGACGCCCACAGCCAGGCCCCGGCACCGGTCTCGGCGTTGATGAGCGGGGTGCTGCTGTCGGTCGCGTTCTCGGTGCTGATCCGCCTCAAGCCGATCATCGACGCCGCGACCGGCCCCGCTTTCCTGCGGGCCGCGCTGCTGGCCACCGGCCTGGCGACGTTGCTCATCGCCGCACTGCTGCTGACCGTCACCACCGATCTCAAACGGCTGCTCGCCTATTCGTCGATGGAGACGATGGGCCTGATGGCGGTGGCCGCAGCCGCGGGCACCCGGCTGGCGGTCGCGGCGCTGTTGTTGCACGTGCTGGCGCACGGTGTCGGCAAGACGGTGCTGTTCTTGGCCGGCGGTCAGTTGCAGGCCGCCCACGGCACCACCGCGATCGGCGAGATCACCGGGGTGCTCGGCAGGTCACGGCTGGTCGGCGGCGCATTCGCGGTGGGGATGTTGGTGCTGCTCGGCCTGCCCCCGTTCGCGATGTTCGCCAGCGAGCTGGCGATCGCGACCGCACTGGCCGACGCCCGGCTGGCGTGGGCGTTGGGGCTGGCGCTGGTGGCGCTGCTGGTGGCCTTCGCCGCGCTGATGGCCAAGTCCGGCCGCATCCTGCTGGGCACGCCCAGTGCCGACGGCCCGACGATCCTGGTGCCGGCCACCGTCGCTGCCGCACTGGTGACAGGCGTGCTGGTCTCCCTTGCGCTGGGCGTGACAGCCGGTCCGCTGACCGGATTGTTCACCGCCGCGGCAACCCAACTGGGGGCGCTGTGATGGCTCCGATCAAGCACTGCCAACCGGTCTCCGCTGCCGAGCTGCCCGATGCGGCCGCGGCCCTGCTGGCCGACGGTTTCCGGCTCGCGCTGGTGGCCGCCCACGACGACGACGACAGCTTGCGGGTGGTGTATCTGTTCCTGGCGGGCCGACCCGACCGTCGTACCGAGCTGACCCTGACCATTCCGGCGCAGCGGCCGTCGATTCCCTCGCTGGCCCGGTTGTCGTTTCAGGCCGGCCGCTTCGAACGCGAGATGCAGGACCTGTACGGGATCACCCCGCTCGGCCATCCGCAACCCCGCCGGCTGGTCCGGCACGCGCACTGGCCACAGGATTGGCACCCGATGCGTAACGACGCCGGGCCGGCGCCGGACTTCGTTGCGGCGGGCGGTTTTCCGTTCCTCAACGTCGAAGGGGCCGGTGTCTATGAGATTCCGGTCGGCCCGGTGCACGCCGGCCTGATCGAACCGGGCCATTTCCGGTTCTCGGTGGTCGGCGAATCGGTGTTGCGCCTCAAAGCGAGGCTGTGGTTCGTGCACCGCGGAATCGAGCGACTTTTTGCCGGCCGGTCCGCGGTCGGCGCGGTCGAGCTGGCCGAGCGGATCAGCGGTGACACCTCCGCCGGTCACGCGCTGGCGCACAGCCTCGCCGTCGAGGAGGCCCTCGGCGTCGAACTGCCAGATCCGGCACACCGGCTGCGCGCCTTGCTCGTCGAGCTTGAGCGGCTTTACAACCATGTCGCCGACATGGGCGCCCTGGCCAACGACGTCGGTTTCGGGCTGGCCAACGCTCACGCCCAACGCGCCCGTGAACAGCTGCTGCGCATCAACGCGCAAACGACCGGAGATCGGCTGCTGCGTAAGGCGATCCGGCCGGGAGGCGTGGTGCTGCAAGCACTGCCTGATCCGGATCGACTGCAGGCGCTCGCCGACGACGTCGCTGAGATCGCCGAGCTGACGCTCGGCCACTCGGTGATCTACGACCGGTTCGCCGGTACCTCGGTGTTGAGCCGCGCAGATGCGGAGGCGCTCGGAACGCTGGGGTATGTGGCGCGGGCCAGCGGGCTGGTCACCGATGCCCGCCTCGACCATCCGATCACCGATCTGCCGGTGACGGAGGTGACGGCGACAGCCGGCGATGTGCTGGCGCGTTACACCGTCCGCCGCGACGAATTCGCCGCCTCGGTGGCGTTGTGCCGCACTCTGATCGACGGTCACCACGGGCCGATCGATGTTCGGGCGGAGGTCCCCGGGCCGGCTGGGGCCGGCTACGGGGTCGGGATCGTCGAGGGGTGGCGCGGCAGCATCGTGCACCGGGTGGAGACCGGCGCCGACGGAGCCATCACCCGCGCCAAGATCGTCGACCCGTCCTGGTTCAACTGGCCCGCGCTGCCGCTCACCATGACCGACACCATCGTCCCGGACTTCCCGCTGACGAATAAAAGCTTCAACCTGTCTTACGCGGGAAACGACTTATAGCGGCTCGGCGCAGACCCGATATATGTCAATATGTTTGATATGGGTGACGTGAACGAGGCTCCGCTGGGTTATCTGCTCTACCGGGTCAGCTCGGCGCTGCGCCCACAGGTGTCCGCGGTGCTCGGACCGTTGGGGCTGACTCTGCCCGAATTCGTCTGCATGCGAGTGCTTTCCGTGCGCCCGGGACTCTCCAGCGCCGAATTGGCTCGTCACACCAGCGTCACACCGCAAGCCATGAACACCGTGCTGCACCGGCTGCAGAACCGGGGCGCGGTGAGCCGGCCGCAATCGGTGCCGTCTGGGCGGGCGCTGCCCGCGACACTGACCGACGCCGGCCGGGAGTTGCTGACCCGAGCCGAGGACGCGGTGCGGGTCGCCGACGGCCGGGTGCTGGCCGCGCTGAGTCCGGGCGAACAACAGCGGTTCAGGCAGATGCTGGAGCGCATCGGCGACCAGTGACGCCAGGTTGATGGCGGCGGCCCGCTTCGCCGCGCTCGCGATCGCCGCTAGCCCCGGTCGGTGATGGTGGGCCAGGGCTTCGCCGCCTCCAGTTCGTAGGCCAATTCCAGCAACCGGGCGTCCTGGCCGAGGTGGGCGCTGAACATCATGCCCACCGGCAGTCCGGCCGCGGATTGGGCCAGCGGCAGCGAGATTGCCGGATCACCGGTGACGTTCTGCAGTGGGGTGAACGCCACCCAGTCCATCAGCCGGTCGATGACCTGCTCGTAGCCGGCGGTGGGGTCCAGGTGGCCGACGCGCGGCGTCTCGTGGGCCAGTGTCGGGGTGAGCGCGACGTCGTAGTCGCGGAACATCCGGGCGGTGTGCCGGCGCACGCTCGCCAACCGGGCGATCGCCAACGGCAGCTTGTGCAGGCGCCGGGTGGCGTGACGATCCAGCCCCAGCGTCAGGCTGTCCAGCCGGCTGCGATCGAAGCTCGGCCCGAACATCCGCCGCCCGCCGCGCACCAGCGCCGTCGCCAAGAACGCCCAGTAGAGCAGGAAGTCGTCGGCGAAGTACGCCGGCACCGGCGGCCGGTCGAGGTAGTCGACGTGATGGCCGAGTTCCTCAAGCAATGCGGCGGTTTTCAGGGTCAACTCACGCATCTCGGTCGAGGTCTCTCGCGCGATCGACTGAGTGATGACCGCGATCCTGAGCCGCTCGGCGACCGGAGCCTTGACGTCACCGACCGGTGGGAGCTTGCTGTTGCGCCAGATCCGTTCGGCTTCGGCGTAGAAGGCCGCCGTATCACGCACCGAGCGGGTGACCACCCCGTTGTAGACGATGCGCAGCGGCATGGCGCGCATATCCCGGTCCAGCGGCAACCGGCCCCGCGATGGTTTGAGGCCGATCAGCCCGTTGCACGCCGCCGGGATCCGGATGGAGCCGCCGCCGTCGTTGGCGTGGGCGATCGGCACGACCCCGGCGGCGACGAATGCCGCCGATCCCGACGACGACGCCGCTGCGGTGTGATCGGTGTTCCACGGGTTGCGTACCGCACCCAGCCGCGGATGCTCGGCGGCCGCGCTGAACCCGAACTCGGACAGCTGGGTCTTACCCAGCGGAATGAGGCCGGTGGCCAGGTACAGCCGGGCGAAATCGCCGTCGGCGGTGGCGGCCCGCGGCTGCCATGCGTCGGTGCCCTGCATCGTCGGCATCCCGGCGACGTCGACGTTGTCCTTGACGAACGTCGGGACACCCGCGAAGTAGCCGCTGGCGCCGACGCGCGCCGTCTCGCGAGCCCGGTCGAACGCCTGGTAGGCCAGCCCGTTCAGCTGTGGGTTGACCGCCTCGGTCCGCGCGATCGCGGCGTCGACGAGCTCGGCGGGCGACACGTCGCCCGATCGGATCCGCTCAACCAGACCGACCGCGTCACAGTCGCCGAGCGCGTCGTCACCGAAAGCATGGACGTGTTGCATGCACAGACGCTAGCAAGAGCGCCGCAACCGCCCTAGGCTTGGCCGACCTCGAACCGCGCGAACCGGGTCACGGTCACGCCCGCCTCGTCGAGCAGCGCCTTCACGGTCTTCTTCGAATCCGACACCGACGCCTGCTCCAACAGCACGACGTCCTTGAAGAAACCGGTGACCCGGCCCTCGACGATCTTGGGCAGGGCGGCCTCCGGCTTGCCCTCCTCCTTGGCGGTCTCCTCGGCGATGCGCCGCTCGTTGGCCACCAGGTCGGCCGGCACGTCGTCGCGGGTCAGGTACTTGGCCTTGAGCGCCGCGATCTGCAGCGCCACCGCGTGGGCCGCCTCGGTGTTGTCGCCGCTGTACTCGACCAGGACACCTACGGCCGGCGGCAGGTCGGAGGCCCGCTTGTGCAGGTAGGTCTCCACGGCGCCATCGAAGTAGGCGACCCGGCGCAGCTCCAGCTTCTCGCCGATCTTGGCCGACAGCGCCTCGACGGCCTCCCCGACGGTGCGGTCCCCGATCTTGGCGGCCTTGAGCTCCTCGACGTCGGAGGTCTTGGCCGCCGCGGCGGCGCTGACGACCTCGTCGGCGAGCGCCTTGAACTCGTCGTTCTTGGCGACGAAGTCCGTCTCGGAGTTCAGCTCGATCAGCGCGCCGCCCTTGGCGGCGACCAGCCCTTCGGCGGTGGCGCGCTCGGCGCGCTTGCCGACGTCCTTGGCGCCCTTGATCCGCAGGAGTTCGACGGACTTGTCGAAGTCGCCGTCACTCTCGGCCAGCGCGTTCTTGCAGTCCATCATGCCTGCGCCGGTGAGTTCCCGAAGCCGCTTGACGTCGGCAGCGGTGTAGTTCGCCACTGTTGTGTGCCTTTCCTACGATGCGTCGGTGGTGGTGGTGCCGGTAGCGGCGGGCGCCTCGGGGGCCGCGGTGGTGGCTGTCGTCGTCGCCGAAGCCAGCAACTCCTGCTCCCACTCGGCCAGCGGCTCGACCGCTTCGGGCGCCTTGCCCTCGCCGTTGCCCTGACCGGCGCGGGCCTGCAGGCCCTCGGCAACCGCGGAGGCGATCACCTTGGTCAGCAGCGCCGCCGAGCGGATCGCGTCGTCATTGCCCGGGATCGGGTAGTCGACCAGGTCGGGGTCGCAGTTGGTGTCCAGGATCGCGATGACCGGGATGCCCAGCTTGCGGGCCTCGCCGACGGCGATGTGCTCCTTGTTGGTGTCGACGACCCAGATGGCCGACGGCACCTTGGCCATGTCGCGGATACCGCCGAGGCTGCGCTCCAGCTTGTTCTTCTCGCGGGTCAGCATCAAGATTTCCTTTTTGGTGCGTCCCTCGAAGCCGCCGGTCTGCTCCATGGCCTCGAGTTCCTTGAGGCGCTGCAGGCGCTTGTGCACGGTGGAGAAGTTGGTCAGCATGCCGCCCAGCCAGCGCTGGTTGACATACGGCATCCCGACCCGGGTGGCCTCGGCCGCGATCGACTCCTGCGCCTGCTTCTTGGTGCCGACGAACATGATCGACCCGCCGTGCGCGACGGTCTCCTTGACGAACTCGTACGCCTTGTCGATGAAGGTCAGCGTCTGCTGCAGGTCGATGATGTAGATGCCGTTGCGGTCGGTGAAGATGAACCGCTTCATCTTGGGATTCCAGCGACGGGTCTGATGCCCGAAGTGGGTGCCGCTGTCAAGCAGCTGCTTCATGGTTACAACAGCCATGGTTGGCCATATCCTTTTTTGTCGGTTGCCGCCCGGCGTCGGGTGAGGCCGGGCCCTGGTGCCTGCTGAGATGCCGAACCCCTCTCGGGGACCGTCGACATCCGGTTGTGGCGCAGACACGCGAAGTCAGCTCGCCTACGCGAACTGCGTCAATGAGTTTACACGCTCCGAGCAGGTGCTTTGTCCACAGCGGTGACTGGTCGGTTTCGGCTCCGCCGGGGTGAACTGGCCCAGTGCGGTTCACGGCGTTGTTCCTGGTCGCAAGCGTGCTGGCGGCGGCTCCG
>NZ_QMEX01000239.1 GCF_003284925.1 Mycolicibacter senuensis | reverse complement strand
GCCCGCGTTGGTCACGGTGCGGCTCATGGCGGTGGCGAAACCGACCGGGCCGCTGAGCGTGTTGAAGGTGCTCGCGCCGTCGATCACGCTGTCGGCCGCCGACTGGCTGCCCTGCGAGGCCGCGGCGTTGGCCAGGGCGGTCGCAGGTGCCAGTGCCTGGCTGGTGGCCGCGGCGGAGTTGGTGGTCTGCGGCGGCTCCTGGAACGGTGTCAGCTGGGTGGCGGTGTAGGCGGTGGTGGCGTAGCCGTGCATGGCCGCGGCGTCTTGCGCCCACATCTGGGCGTAGGCGGTTTCCAGGGCTGAGATCAACGCGGTGTTCTGCCCGAAGATGTTGGTGGCCACCAGATTTGCCAGCTGTGTGCGGTTGGTGGCGACTACTGTCGGCGGAACCGTTGCCGCGCGGGCTGATTCGTAGGCGGCTGCGGCGGCGCGTGACTGGGCGGCGGCTTGCTCGGCTTGCGTTGCGGTCTGGCTCACCCAGGCGATGTAGGGCGAGGCGGCGGCGAGCATCGCCTGGGAGGAGGCACCCGTCCACCCCTCATCCTGTAGTCCAGTGAGCGTGGTCGAGTAGCCCAGCGCGAACGCATTCAGTTGTCCGCTCAACGCATCCCAGGCAGCCGCCGACGCCAGCAGTGGTCCGGAACCGGGTCCGGTATACATCTGGGTCGAGATGACCTCGGGCGGCAGAATCCCGAAATCCAGCATCAGTAAAGCCTTTCCTCGATCGCATCGCGTGATGCGCAGCCGGTGATCGGCAGGCGAGGTGTGAAGGATCAGCCGAAAAGAGGCTGTGGCCTACCGAATTGATTCGTGGCGGTCATGCACCCGGCGACATCGCCTGGTTCCGCCGGCGGCCCGGATTTCGCATTCCAACGGTGTTGTCATGGGAATCGGCTGCTCGCTTTTCGGTAGTGCTTTTCTGGGTTAGTCACGACGTTAGACGCGGGCTGCGCGAAATCCCGCCCGGCACTCAGGCGCGTGCCACGACAAGACGGCCGCACCGGCCTGCGCGGCGTCATCGCCGAGTTGCTGTGCCAGGTCAACAAAGACACTGCTACCTGCATGGATGCGGTGGATTCTGGTCAGCTCCCGCGTGGGCACGCCCGTCTGGCGTGCCGCCGCGGGTTTAAAAATCAGCCTGCGAAAAAGCCTGTGTGGCCGATGAGCGCCGCACTGATCCGGGTGTTCACTGGCCGGGCGGGCCCGGCGGCCCGCTAGCCGTCGAACACCGTGCGCAACGCGGCGCCGACGTCAGCGATCACGCCGGGCGTGTAGCCGGGAATGTTCATGGTTACCCCGCCGACGCCGGCATCGAGCACCTTGGTCTTGATCTGCTCGGCGATCGACTCGGGGCTGCCGGCCACCATCCGCTGGCTCATCGCGTCCGGAATCTGGTCGGCGCTGACGTTCTGGCTGGCCAGCGCGGTGAGCAACATGGTGGTCTCCAGGGTGGCCGGGTCGCGGCCGATCGCCTCGCAGCTGCGCTGCACCGCAGCCATTTTCGCGGGCAGCTCGTCGAAGCCGGCGATGATGTTGAGGTGGTCGAAGTGGCGAGCCGCCAGCGGAATGGTCTTCTTCTCGCCGCTTCCGCCGATCAGCAGCGGAATGTGGTCGCGGAAGCGCGGTTCGGCCATCGCCTCGCGGGCGCGGTACCACTTGCCCTCGAAGGTCGGCCGTTCGCCCTTGATCATCGGCAAGATGATTTCCAGCGCCTCGTCGAGCCGGTTGAACCGGTCGGTGAAGGTACCGAACTCGAAACCCAACTGGTCGTGTTCGAGCTCGAACCATCCGGTGCCGATCCCCAGCACCGCCCGTCCGGAGCTCACGACGTCCAGGGTGGTGATGATCTTGGCCAACAGCGCCGGGTTGCGGTAGGTGTTGCCGGTGACCAGCGTGCCCAGCTGGACGCTTTCGGTCGCGGTCGCCAGCGCACCCAACGCCGTGTAGGCCTCGAGCATCGGCTGGTCGGGGGAGCCCAGCATGGGCAGTTGGTAGAAGTGGTCCATTAGGAACACCGCGTCGAACCCGGCGGCCTCGGCCTCCTGGGCCTGGGCGATGACGGTCGGGAACAGCTTTGAAACGTCGGTGCCGTAAGAGAAATCGGGGATCTGGAAGCCAAGGCGAATCGTCATTCATTTGACCCTAGGGGTCGCGGGGGCTTCTTCGGGTGAATTTTCGCTGGGCGCGAAGTGCGGCAGGCCGTCGCAGGCGCCCGCTAACCGCGGTCTCGCACGCCTGCGCGTCTGGTCAGGTGGTCGATCTGCAGATAGGTCGCATAGATCACCAGGGGCGGCAGCACGATGAAGGGCACGTTCTCGCCGATGAACTTGAACCAGAAGCCCCAGCTGCCTTGCCCGATGTCGGCGAACCCCGCGCCCACCTCACTGAGGAAGTAGACCGCGGTACTGCTCATCAACACGGAGATGCCGACTGCCACCACCCACAGGCAGCGGATACGCGACTCCAGCGGCAGCGTGGAGCGCAGCAGCCTGGTCCACATCACGAAGACGGTGATGCCGGTGCTGACCCCGACCACTTCGAGAGCGAACACCCACGGATTGCCGCTGACGTAGCGGGTGTCGGCCAGACCGTATTGCCACCACAGCCACTTGAAGCCCGGATCGTCGGTAGGCGCCCACCAGCCCAGTGGCTGACCGACTAAGAACATCAGCTCGTAGCCGATCTGGCTGGCCGCGGTGAACGGGATGTAGAACAACGTGAGCTCGGCAGCCCGGTCCAGTCGGGTGCGCTGCTCGCCCGGCGCGTCCCACAGAATCACGAACGGCAGCAGCATTACCGGGATCCCGAAGATCATGTTGGCGATCACGTCCACCGAGAAGCTGGCGGGGATGATGCGCAGACTCACCGCGATGGTCAGCAGCACGAACATGCCCAGGACGAACAGGGCGGTGCCGGTATAGAGGCGTAGCCGGTGCGGGGCCCAGGGCCGGGCGAAATCGGTCTCGTGTTCGTGCACGGCAGTCATCGTCGCCCCTCGCGGCACAGTCTCAACTACTTGTCATTGGGGGCAGCCTATCTTGGCGTGCTGGTGAAAGGCTTGTTTTGACGGGCGGCGACGAAACCGGTGCTTCGCGCGCGTTCGTGTTCCTGCTGGTCAGATGGTGCCCCCGGCA
>NZ_QMEX01000238.1 GCF_003284925.1 Mycolicibacter senuensis | reverse complement strand
TCGCGCGAGCGGCTGGCCCAACTCGACGTCTCCGAAGCAACCCTGGCGGCGCTGTCCGATCGCGTCGAGGAGCTCGGGCAGCGGGTGGTCAAGACCGCCACCGATCTCAGCGCCGCGCGCGGCAAGGCGGCCGGTTCGCTGGCCAAGGCGGTCAGCGCCGAGCTGTCCGGGCTGGCCATGGCCGACGCCGAGTTCACCGTCGGCGTGCACCACAGCCCGGCAGCCGACGACGACCCGGCCGCCCTGCGGCTGCCCTCGGGACAGGTGGTGCACGCCGGCGCCGACGGCATCGACGACGTCGAGTTCGGGCTGGCCGCGCATCGGGGCATGACGGTGCTGCCGCTGGCCAAGAGCGCCTCGGGGGGTGAGCTGTCCCGGGTGATGCTGGCGCTGGAGGTGGTGCTGGCCACCTCGTCCTTGTCGGCCTCGTCGCGTGACTCGGCCGGCACCACGATGGTGTTCGACGAGGTCGACGCCGGCGTCGGCGGTCGCGCGGCGGTGCAGATCGGGCGTCGGCTGGCGCGGCTGGCCCGCACCCACCAGGTCATCGTGGTGACCCACCTGCCGCAGGTGGCCGCCTACGCCGATGTGCACCTGATGGTCGAGCCCACCGGCGGTAACGGCGCCAGTGGAGTGCGGCGGCTGACCGATGAGGACCGGGTCGGCGAACTGGCCAGGATGCTGGCCGGCCTGGGAGAGACCGACACCGCCCGGGCGCACGCGCGAGAGCTGCTGGACGCCGCCCGGGATGATCGGGGCGCAGACGCCGGCGCCTGACCGGCGCCAGATCAGTTCTTCTTGAGCTGGTACTTGTAGTAGGCGCCGTCGTCGAAGGTGAAGGTGCCCGCCAGCGAAGTGTCGTCGACACTTGTCGTGAATCCGTGTGCCTGACCCGTCGGCTGCGACGCATTCCAGGTGCTTCCCGCCAGCCGGAAGTCGTAGGGGGTATCACCGCCGGCCACCTCCACGTGCCGACAGTCCGGACCGCAACTGCCCACCTGCCATGTCTGGTTCTGGCCGACTTTGAATTGGTTGGATTCGGTGATCGTCATCGTGTAGATGCCGTCGCCGAAGTCGGCGTACGCGGGACCGGCCAATCCGATCGACGCCCCCGCCACCAGCGCGGCCAGGGCGGTAATCCGTGCTGCTTTCATGTCGCTATGTCCTTTCCTCACCGGGGTGAGCAAAGACGTTAGGCGTGCTCCGGGTAGCGCGAAACAGGGAAAACCCTTGCAGCGTCCATGCCTGGGAGGATGTCAGCCAGCCTGTGACAACTGTGACGTAATTGAACTTCTGAGGCTATTGTTGCGGCGCGCCTCCTGGGTTTTGAGCTGTTTCGAGGACAGAATCGCCGCCATGAAGATGTCTGCGCTGCTGTCTCGTAACACCTCTCGGCCCGGTGTCATCGGCACGGCCCGGGTTGATCACGACATCGACCGCCTGCTGCGGCGGGTCGGCCCGGGCGACATCGTGGTGCTCGACATTCTGGATCTGGACCGGATCACCGCCGACGCCTTGGTGGAGGCCGAGATCGCCGGCGTCGTCAACGCCTCGGCGTCCATCTCCGGGCGCTACCCCAACCTCGGGCCCGAGGTGCTGGTCGCCAACGGCGTCACGCTGATCGATGAAGCCGGACCCACGGTGTTCAAGAAGATCCGCGACGGCGCCAAAATCCGGTTGCACAACGGCGCCGTCTACTCCGGTGACCGGCGGCTGGCGCGAGGCGTCGAGCGCAGCGACATCGAGATCGCCGACCTGATGCTGGAGGCCAAGAGCGGGCTGGTGGCGCACCTGGAATCCTTCGCCGGCAACACCATCGAGTTCATCCGCAGCGAGAGCCCGCTGCTGATCGACGGGATCGGGATTCCCGAGATCGATGTCGATCTGCGGCGCCGGCACGTGGTGCTGGTCGGTGACGAACCCGATGCCGCCGACGACCTGAAATGCCTCAAGCCCTTCATCAAGGAGTACCAGCCGGTGCTGATCGGCATCGGCTCCGGAGCCGATGTGTTGCGCAAGGCCGGCTACCGGCCGCAGCTGATCGTCGGCGACCCCGATCAGATGAGCGCCGAAGTGCTGCGGTGCGGATCGCAAGTGGTGCTGCCCGCCGACGCCGACGGCCACGCGCCGGGGCTGGAGCGCATCCAGGACCTCGGTGTCGGCGCGATGACCTTCCCGGCCGCCGGGTCCGCGATGGACCTGGCGCTGCTGCTGGCCGATCATCACGGCGCGGCGCTGCTCGTGACGGCCGGGCACACCGCCAACATCGAGACGTTCTTCGACCGGACCCGTCAGCTGACGAATCCGTCGATGTTTTTGACCCGCCTCAAGGTCGGCGAGAAGCTGGTGGCCGCTCGCGCGGTCGCCACGCTGTACCGCAGCCGGATCTCCGCCGGCGCGATCGCGCTGCTGGTGCTGTCGATGTTGCTGGCGGTCATCGTCGCGCTCTGGGTGTCGCAGACCGACGCCCTGGTGCTCGAATGGCTCAGCAACTACTGGCACGACCTGTCGCAGTGGCTGCGGCACTGGGTGACGTAACGGGATCGGGGTACCGCCATGATCACCCCTCGTTACCACGCGATGTCGCTGACCGCCGTGCTGCTGGCGCTGGTGTTGGGTGTCGTGCTGGGCTCCGGGCTGCTGTCGGGCCCGCTGATGGGCGGCCTGCAGTCCGATAAGCAGGAGTTGCGCGCCCAGATCGACACCCTGCACCAACAACAGAACGCGCTCGGTGAGCGGCTCAGCCACGCAAACGATTTCGACGCGGCCATGGCACCCCGCATCGTGCGCGACGCGCTGCAGGGCAAGTCCGCGGTCGTCTTCCGGACTCCCGACGCCGCCGACGAAGACGTCGACGCGGTGGCGCGGATCATCGGCCAGGCCGGTGGAACCGTCACCGGAACGGTCGCGT
This sequence comes from Mycolicibacter senuensis, assembly GCF_003284925.1. GTDB lineage: Bacteria > Actinomycetota > Actinomycetes > Mycobacteriales > Mycobacteriaceae > Mycobacterium > Mycobacterium algericum_A. The sequence continues at coordinate 267 of NZ_QMEX01000238.1, read as the reverse complement.
TGACGGCGCAGTTCGTCGACGGCAACGCCGAGGAGAAACTGCGCGCGGTGATGGAGTCCGGAATCGTCCCGGCCGGCGCCCAGCTGAGCAGCAACCTCATCGACTCGGGCGCGCAGGCCGGCGATCTGCTCGGTATCGCGCTGCTGATCAATCGCGACCCGGCCGTCGCGCCCGCCGATGACCAGCAGCGCGCCACGGTGCTGGCCGCGCTGCGCGATACCGGCTTCATCACCTACCGCGAGCAGCGATTCGGGCCGGCCAACGCGG
>NZ_QMEX01000237.1 GCF_003284925.1 Mycolicibacter senuensis | reverse complement strand
CGGGGTGGCGGCTCCGAACCCGAATCCACCGGACTGCTCAGGGTCGTGCGTGAAGGGTCCGTCGGGCGGACCGAAGGGGACATTCATAACCCACCTCGTGTGCTCTGGGGCCGAAAGCGTTCGTCGCTTCCGATACGGTCACGATATATCGGAATCTATCGGATCGGCAAGGCAGTGAGAACTGGGAATCCGCTGGCAATATCGCCCCAATGGCGGTCGTCATCGATTCCGTAGGCCGGATTGTGGTGCCGAAACCGCTGCGCGACGCGCTGGGATCGGCGCCCGGGACGGTGGTCGACGTCTCCCGGTACGGCGACGGGGTGCGCTCGGGCGCGCTCCACCTACGAGGCGCTGGGCGTCACCGTCGAACAACCCGACCGGGTCAGCGCGGTGGCGCGTACCCGCCCGGGCCCGCCGGCGGCCAGGACGGTGGCGGGTAGGGGATGGGCGGCCCGGCCTGCAGTCGGGCCAGCTCACGTTGATGGCGCTCGGCGAGCACTGCCGCCAGCACCAGTTCCGGCGGCGCGTCCGGCGGCGGGGGCGGTGAGATGTGGGCGAGCACCTCACCGGAGATCCGGTAGGCCATCATCTGTCTGGTGTGCGGATCGAGTTGTGCGGCGCGGCCGAGGAATTGCCTTGCCAGCTCGGCTGATTCGGATCGCAGCCCCGAGAGTTGCAGGGTGGATGCCCACCACGCCAGCCCGGGAGGCATCTGCGGTGGCGGCGCCGCGGCCGGCCCGCGTTCACTGATCACCATCGTGCCGGCGAAGATGTCGCCCAGGCGTTTCCCTCGCGGCGACAGCAGGCTGGTGATCACCGCCGGGCTGCCGGTCAGCGCCCAGATCTCCACCACGCCGGCCAGCGCCCGAAACAGCGCCTGCCGGAAGCGTTCCGGGCCGCCGTCGTCGGAGACCACCCGCAGTCCCATCGCCATCTTGCCCAGCGACCGGCCGCGGGTGAGGGTCTCGATGGTGACCGGATAGCCCACCAGCAGCACCACCGCGAAGATGATCATGATCGCGGCGGTCAGGGCGGCGTCGAAACGGCCGAGAGTCATCGCCCACAGCACCATCGAACACACGTAGGCCACCATGACGACGGTGATGTCGATCAGCGCGCTGACCGCGCGCACCGGCAGCTGCGCGATCGGTATGTCGAGAACGACGGCGTCGCCGGTCACCAGCTCGTGGCTGCGATTCGGCATAGCGCAGACGCTACCCGCCGATCCGGCACCGGCGGAGAACTCCTGGCCGTACCTATGGCGGGACCTGTCTCGCTACGCTCGACGCCGTGGATGTCGACGCCTTCGTGCTGACCCATCGCCCGGCCTGGGATCGGCTGGAGGAACTGGTGAAGAAGCGCCGGCGGCTCGACGGCGCCGAAATCGACGAGCTCGTGGAGCTCTACCAGCGGGTTTCCACTCACCTGTCGGTGCTGCGCTCGTCGTCGACGGATTCGGCGCTCATCGGCCGGCTCTCGGGATTGGTGGCACGCTCGCGTGCCGCCGTCACCGGTGCGCACGCCCCGCTGGCCTCGGAGTTCGTCCGCTTCTGGACGGTGTCGTTTCCGGTGGTGGCCTACCGGGCCTGGCGGTGGTGGCTGGGCACCGCCGCCGCCTTCCTGGCCGTCGCGGTGGTCATCGCAGCCTGGGTGGCCGGCGACCCCGACGTGCAGGCGCTGATCGGCACACCGGCCGAGCTCGACCAGCTGATCAACCATGACTTCGCCTCGTACTACAGCGATCACCCGGCCGGGGCCTTCGCGCTGCAGGTCTGGGTGAACAACTCCTGGGTGGCCGCGCGCGCCATCGCGTTCTCGGTGTTGCTGGGCCTGCCGATCCCGGCGCTGCTGTTGGCCAACGCCGCCAACCTCGGCGTGGCACTCGGGCTGATGTTCGGCGCCGGCCGGGGCGGTTTCATGCTCGGCCTGCTGGCGCCGCACGGCCTGCTGGAGCTGACCGCGGTGTTCCTGGCCGGTGCGGTCGGCATGCGGCTGGGCTGGATGGTGATCGCACCGGGCGACCGTCCGCGTGGACAGGTGCTCGCCGAGCAGGGCCGCGCTGTGGTCGCGGTCGCCGTGGGGCTCGTCGCGGTGCTGGCGGTGGCCGGGTTGCTGGAGGCGATGGTGACGCCCTCGCCCTTGCCGACGTGGCTGCGGGTGGGCATCGGGGTGCTGGCCGAGGCGGCGTTTCTGGCCTACGTGGTGCACTTCGGCCGCAAGGCGGTGGCCGCCGACGAGACCGGCGACATCGCCGACGCGCCCGACGTCGTCCCCACCGGCTGATTTCCTCCGCCGAGCAGACATGAAAGCCCCTTTTTCACACGCAATTTGGTGGCTTTCGCGACTGCTCGCCGACGAAAAGGATCAGAGTTGTCCGGCAGCCTTCATCGCCAGATAGGCATCGGCCAGTGCCGGCGCCAGGTCATCGGGCGGGGCGTCGATGACCCGCACGCCGCTGCGGCGCAACCTGGTCGCCAGCGCCTGCCGGTCGTTGCGGGCGCGTTCGGCGGCGCCCGCGTCATACACCGCGGCCGCGTCGGTGCGTCCCCGCGCCAGCCGTTCCACCCGCGGGTCGGCGACCGCAGCCAGGATCACCTGATAGTCCGCGGTCAGCTTCGGCAACACCGGCAGCAACCCCTCCTCGAGCGCGGAGGCGTTGAGGTCGGTCAACAGCACCACCAAGTTGCCTCGGCGGGCCCGCCGGGACAACACGGAAACCATTGCCGCGGCGTCGGATTCGACCAGCGCCGGCTGCAGCGGTGCCATGGCGTCGACGAGCTGGGCGAACAGCCGGCTGCGGGCGGCTCCGAACACACCGGCGCGGGTCACCTGATCGTGGGCGAGCAGATCGACGTGGTCCCCGGCGCGCAACGCCAACGCCGCCAACAACAGGGCGGCATCCATCGACCAGTCCAGCCGGGGCCAGCCCGCCGGGTCGCTCGCGGTCGGGTCGACCCCGATCCGGCCGGCCGCGGTCCGGCCGGTGTCGAGCACGATGACCACCCGCCGGTCCCGTTCCGGCCGCCAGGTCCGCACCACCACATCGGAGCGCCGGGCGGTGGCGCGCCAGTCGATCGAACGCACATCGTCGCCGACGACATACTCGCGCAGCGAGTCGAACTCGCTGCCCTGGCCGCGGACCAACGCCGGCAGATTCCCGTCGATCTCCCGCAGCCGCGCCAACCGTGCCGGCAGGTGCTTGCGGGACAAGAACGGCGGCAACACCCGCAGCCGTCCCGGCACCCGCCGGGACCGCTGCCGGC
>NZ_QMEX01000236.1 GCF_003284925.1 Mycolicibacter senuensis | reverse complement strand
GCGGTACGGCCGGGCCCGCCGCCCCCACAGCGTCGTCGACGGCGACCGCTGGGCCCCACCCCGCGTTACCCGGTGATGCCGCGCTGGACTCTGATGGGTGCGCCGACTCCGACTGTGGCACAGCACAAACCGCAGGGGCGGGTGGCACCGCCGACGCGATCGTTGGAGAAGGCGCTGGGCGGCGCGATCGCCGCGCTGGGCATCGCCGCGCTGGTGCATGCGCTGATCTACGTGCTGATGATCGTCAACCGCACCAGGTTGCTGCACCCAGTGATCGCCGAGGGCGCGGTGTGGTTGGGCAGGCTGGCCGGTCTCGCCGCGATCGCGGCGGTCGTCCACTGCGCTCTGGTGCTGACCCGCTGGCTGCTGGCGCGCCGGGAGGCGGCGTTCGCCCGGCTGCAGCTGCCCGAGTCGCGCCCGGCCTGGGCGCTGTGGGCCGGCTGCCTGGTGCCGCTGGTCAACCTGGCCTGGGCCCCGGTCTACGTGCTGGAGCTGGCCGGGCGGGAGGACCGGCTGGCCCGGCTGCGCAAACCGGTCGTTCTCTGGTGGGTGGTGTGGGCGGTGGCCACCGCCGCGGCGCTGTTCGCCACGGCCACCAGCTGGGCCGACGACGCGCAGGGTATCGCCGACAACATGGTGGCCACGGTGGTCGCCTATCTGCTCGGCCTGGCCGCGGTGGTGGCGGCGGCCCGGGTGGTCGAGGGATTCGAGCAGCGGTCGATGGGCCGGCCCGACCACCACTGGGTGGTAGTGCCCGATGGTCAGGATCCGGCGCCGTCGGGACGCGCGGCGCAGGGCGGCCCGCCAGCGGAGCCGGAAACCGCTGCGACACCGGCCGTCGCTGTCGGGTCCGGCGGGCGGGAACCGGCAGCATAAGCCCATGGCAGCGGCCGACGATGTGGTGGCGGAGCATCCCTTCGTGGTCGCGCACCGGGGCGCTTCGTTCGATCGTCCGGAACACACGCTGGCCGCGTACGATCTGGCGCTGCAGGAGGGAGCCGACGGCGTCGAATGCGATGTGCGGCTGACTCGCGACGGTCATCTGGTCTGCGTGCACGACCGGCGGGTGAATCGGACGTCCACCGGCGCCGGTTTGGTCAGTGAGATGACGCTGGCGCAACTGCAGAACTTCGACTACGGGGCCTGGCACGACGGCCGCCCGGACGGGTCTCTCGAGGCCGCGACCCCCCGGGGTGCCGGTCTGCTCACGCTCGAGGCGCTGGTGGCGATGGTCCTGGACTGGCACCGGCCGGTGAAGATCTTCATCGAGACCAAGCATCCGGTGCGTTACGGCGCGTTGGTCGAACGCGAGCTCCTGGTCCTGCTGGACCGATTCGGGATCGCCTCGCCGGCCTCGGCGACCCGTTCCCGCGCGGTGGTCATGTCGTTCTCGGCGGCGGCGGTGTGGCGGGTTCGGCGGGCGGCGCCGATGCTGCCGACGGTGCTGCTGGGTTCGGCGGCCCGGTACCTGCGCGGCGGCGCCGCGACCACGGTCGGGGCCACCGCCATCGGCCCGTCCATCGCGACGCTGCGCGAGAACCCGGAGTTGGTGGACCATGCGGCGGCGCGTGGTCGCTCGTTGTACTGCTGGACCGTCGATCGCGACGAGGACGTCGACTTCTGCCGGGATGTCGGCGTCGCATGGATCGCCACGAATCAGCCCGCCCGAACCAAGGCGCGGTTGCGGGCGGGCTGATCAGCGGGGGGCGGAGACGGTTACCCGCCGGCGGCCCGCGGCGCGCCGGCCTCCGGCGCCACGGTGCCGATCTCGCGGGCGATGAAGTTCTCCAGGTCGAACAGGTTGTGCCCGGCGCGGTCGGCGACCCGCAGCAACCGGGTCATCACGGCGACCTCCTCGACCTGCTCACGCAGGAACCACTGCATGAACTGCTCGCCGAGGTGGTCACCTTCGTCACGGGCGGCACTGGTCAGCCTGCTGATCTGTTCGGTGACGGTGCGCTCTTGGTCGAGCACGAGGGCGAGCGCGTCGCGGGGGGCGTCGAAGCGGTTGCGCACCGCGTCCGTGCCCGGGATCTCGACGTTGACGGCGCGGTCGAGCAGGTACTGCACCATCATCATCGCGTGACGGCGTTCCTCGACGGCCTGGGCATAAAAGAACTTCGCCAATTGCGGGAAATCCCCACCGTCAAAATATACGGCGACGGCGACGTATTGCTGCGCGGCGGTGAATTCGTGGTAGATCTGCTCCTGGAGCAGCGCGTGGAATTTCGACGTGTGGTTATCAATCTCGGACATGAATCCGATAATACCGAGGTCAGACCCGGTTTGCATCCAAGGTACACCTTACTCAGGGCAGCTTTGCCTAAGTAAAGATAGGATTGCCTGATATTACGTTAGCGGCTGCCGATAATTTCGAATGTACTTCAATTATCGGCTCCCATTGTCGGCGGTGCGTCACGGCTCAACTCATCGAATAGCCGTGCGGCCTGCTGGTGGTCCCACACCACCACCTCGCCGGCCTCGGTATAAGTGAACTCGCCGACGGGAACGGTCAGCATCGTGGTGGGACCGCGCAGCGCCCAGCCGAGTGCGGCCAGGTCCAGGACGCCGGCGCCGGCGTCGACGGTCATCGCGTGCACGGCGGCGTTCGGCACGGTGTACCAGCGCAGTGGGTTGAGCCAGACGGTCGGGTCGGTGACGCGGGCCAGCAGCGCGGACAGAAACAGTCGCTGGTGGTCCATCCGGTCCAGGTCGGCGCGCGGTGTGGCGCGGCTGCGCACGTAGCCCAGTGCGGCCTCGCCGGCCAGCTTTTGGCAGCCGGCCGGCAGGTTCAGCCCGGCCAGCGGGTCGTCGATCGGCTCGTCCGGGCACAGCACGACCCCGCCCAGGGCGTCGACGAGCGTGGCGAAGCCGCCGAACCCGATCTCGATGTAGTGGTCCAGCCGCAGGCCGGTGGTCTGCTCGACGGTGCGGGCCAGCAGCGGTGCTCCCCCCAGCGCGAACGCGGCGTTGATCTTGTCGTAGCCATAGCCGGGAATGGGCACATACGAGTCGCGCGGGATGGACACCACCGTGGTGGGCGTGGAACCCGTCGCCGGTAGGTGGATGAGCAGCATCGTGTCGGTGCGGCCGTTGCCGACGTCGCCGCCGGTGGTCAACTGCTGCTGCTGTGCGGCGCTGAGTTCGGCACGACTGTCGGAACCGACGAGCAGCCAGGTGGTACCGCGGCCTTGCTCCGGACGGTCGGGGTAGCCGGTGAACACCGCGGCACGTTGCAGCGCGGTGTCGAGCCAGGCGGCGCCGCCGACCAGGCCGGCGATG
>NZ_QMEX01000235.1 GCF_003284925.1 Mycolicibacter senuensis | reverse complement strand
CCCGCCGTTGCCGAACAGCCCCGCGTCACCGCCGTTGCCGCCGTCGAATCCGGCACCGCCGTCACCGAGCAGCCAGCCGCCGGCGAACCCGTCGAGATGATCGGCGGTGCCATCCGCGCCATTGCCGATGGCAAAGCTGCCCAGCACGACGTTGACGGCGTCGGCGATGTTCTGACCGACGGCGCTGTCGAGCCACTCCGCGACCCCGGCGTGCAGCGGGGTGTAGAACCACTGGTCGAACAGGTGACTCAGATCGACGGGGTCAAAGGCGGCCGCCGCAGCGGGTTCGGGGGCCAGCAGGTCGAGTAGCCAGTCGGTATCGACGACGTCCGCCCGGGCGGGCGGGGCGGCTGCCGGGGACGCGCCGAATGCCAGCAGGGTGCCGAGGGCGGTGACCACAACCGGGCCGCCGCGGTGCTTGGCGATCACGTCTCCCCCGATCTCTCGCCTTTGGGGACACATCAGCGAACACTCAGATCACGTTAAGCTAGTGCGCTCGGAGAGAGCCGTCAACGAAGCCCGGATCAGGACGTGAGCGCCTGGCGGATATCAACGCCTTTGGCCAGCACCAACAGCACCAGCGTGGCCAGCGCGTCGTCGCTCAGACCCGAACCTGGAAAGTTGTAGCGCAGCAACACATCTGCGGTCTTGGTGGTGCCCTTCTCGACCACGGTGACCGTGCCGAGCTGACTCAGGCGCGCCTGCTCGGCCGCTCGCTCACGCAGCTTCTTGGTCAGCGCCAGGTCCCAGGCCAGGATCTGGGTGAGCGACACCAACTCCAGTTCGTCGGTGATCGGCACCACCCGCAATGACGCCAGCGTGCCGTCATGATGGACGGTCAGCGCTCCGTCGGGCTCGGCGTCCGTGGGCACCGCCGCCGCGGTGAGCGCCGTGTGCAGACGGTGGGCCAGATCCGTCATCACGCCGTCCCGAATCGGCGCTGCCGGGAGGCGTACTGTTCGCAGGCCTCCCACAGGTCGCGGCGGTCGTAGTCGGGCCACAGCTTTTCTTGAAAGATGTACTCGGCGTAGGCCGCCTGCCACAGCATGAAGTTGGATGACCGCTGCTCACCAGAGGTGCGGATCAACAGGTCGACGTCGGGCATGTCCGGGCGGTGCAGATGCTGGGAGACGGTGGCCTCATTGATCCGGTTCGGGTTCAGCTTGCCCGCAACGGCTTCGGCGGCGATGGCCCGTGCGGCCTCGGCGATCTCGGTGCGCCCCCCGTAGTTGACGCAGTAGTTAATGGTGATGACGTCGTTGCCGACTGTCATGGCTTCGGCGATCTCGAATTCCTTGATGACGCTGCGCCACATCTTGGGTCGCGAACCCACCCAGCGCATCCGCACTCCCATTGCGTTGAGGTTCTCCCGGCGGCGGCGCACCACCTCGCGGTTGAACCCCATCAGGAAGCGGACCTCCTCGGCGGAACGTTTCCAGTTCTCCGTGGAGAACGCATACACGGTCAGCCATTTGATGCCCAACTCGATGGCACCACAGGTGATGTCGATCAGCACCGCCTCGCCCATCTTGTGGCCCTCGGTGCGGCCCAGGCCGCGCTGAGTGGCCCAGCGGCCGTTGCCGTCCATCACAACCGCGACGTGATTGGGCAGCGCCTCGGCCGGAATCCGCGGGGCGGCGGCCTTGGAGGTGTGCTGCGGCGGACGGCACGGCCCCCCGCCCGGTGGTGACGGCAACTGCGGGAACACCACCGGCCAGGTGGACGTGTCCGGGAACACCGGATAGTCCTCGGGTGCCGCGGGCAACTGCGGGCAGCCGCCCTTGCGATCGGCCCGATTCAACACCATGCGCCCAATCCTGCCCGACCGGGCCGGCACCGCCTGCGGTGACTGCGCCTGCGCTGCGGCGGTTTACCGGCCATGCCGACGATCAGGAATCGGTACTCAGGTCCATCGCGACGAAGTCCAGGCGCCACAGCGATTGGAACAGCTTGCGACCGAACTTCTCCAGATCGGCTGTGCTCCCCCGCGATGGCCCGCCGGCCTGCGCCAGGCTCGAGGCGATCTCACGGATGCTCCGGCGCCCGTCGATGCTCTGGACGAACGGCAGCTGGGCCGGGTTGAGCTGCATGCGCCAGCCCGGACGGAAGATCTCGTTGCCGTTCAAACCGCACTTGAAGCGGAACAGTGGCACGTAGTCGAGACTCTCGGGCGTCGAGAAGTCGATCGTGTAGGTGTTCTTGGGACGGTCAGGACGAGTGGCCAGGAAGAAGTGCCGCGCGTTGAGGGTGTGGATGCGCTCCATCACCGACCAGATCTTGGCCTCGGGCAGCGCATTCACCACGTCGTAGAAGCCTCCCGACGGCGCGGCGATGTCGTGCGCGTAGTACGGCGCCTTGAGCAGCCAGCCCTGGAAGTCGAGCCCGGCCGAGTTGGCCAGATCGATGCAGCCGTCGACGTCGTAACTCTTCGCCCGACCATGCAGGAAAGTGTCCACCAGGCCGGAGTCCGAAGCCAGGTCGCCGGCGATCTTCAGATACGACTGGACAGGATGCTCCGGAGACAGCATCCGGATGGCCTGCCGCACGGTCTGGATGGAGGCGTCGCTCTGCTCCAATCCGAGATCTTGGAAGACCGACTCGAGGATCTCGATGCCGATCCGGCCGTAACGCGCGTACAGCATGATGGCGGCGACGCCATCGGGCCGCAGCCGCTCCGCGATCGCCTTCATCCCCACCTTCGGGTCAGCCATGTGGTGCAGCACGCCGGTGGACACCACCAGGTCGAAGTCCATGCCCAGCGTGGCCAAATCCTCGATCGGGAGCTGGTGCAGCTCTAGATTCCACAGCCCGTGCTTGTCCTTGAGGTACTGCTGGTGTCCCAGCGACGCCTGGCTGATGTCGACGGCCACCACCCTGGCCTTCGGGTTGTTGTAGGCGAAGACCGCCGCCTGGTTGGTGCCGCAGCCCGCGATGAGGATGTCGAGGTCGGGCCGGTACTCCCGGTCCGGCCACAGCACCCGGTGGGCATGGCTCGGGTCGAACCACTCCCAGTTCCCGGCCGACCACGCCTGCAGGTCGTGGATGGGCGGCGGGTAGGTCCACCGCTCGTACTGCCGGGATACGACGTCTGCGCGTGGGTTGTCAGTCACTTCTTTGTGGCTCCTTGTTACGTTGCCCCCCGGCGATCGAGTCAGACTCTAGCGGGGGTGGTTGGGGCCGCCGCGGCGGGTGCCACTCCCATTGGAGCAGCGTGCCGGACGCGTCGGTTCGCTCGTATCGGCTCAGTCAGCCGGCGCGTCCGGGCTGTCCGGGCTGACCGGGCTGACCAGGC
>NZ_QMEX01000234.1 GCF_003284925.1 Mycolicibacter senuensis | reverse complement strand
CGGCGGCATCACCATGATCGTCGTCTGCGGCACCGGTGGGGGCGGCGAGGGTTCGTTGGTGGGAACCGACGGCGGTCGGCGGGTCTGGCGTGGCGGCGGCAGCGGAGTCACCCCGTTGTCCGGCAGCGCAGCGATCAGTGACGCCACCAGGGTGCCGTGCGCGTCACAGTCCGACAGCCCGTCCCCGCCGGCCATCACGTAGTCGCCGCCGCCGATGAGGTTCGGCATCCGCGGATGGGGAGTCACCCCGGTGTCGATGACCGCGACGCTCACTCCGGCGCCACGGCTGAACTTCCAGGCCTCCGGCAGATTGAGCATGTCCATGTAGGCCGGCTGCACCCGGAAGTCGGTGTCGGGCAACACGCCCACCTCGGTGCAGTACGAGGTCTGCCGCATCGTCTGCGGCGGCCCGGGCGGACCGTCCGGTGGCAACGCTCCGGGGTCGATGCCGGGCCGTTCGATCGCACCTGCGACCGGCATCCCGGCCAGCGAGCCGCCGGCCATCATGATGATCGCGGCGCCGGCCGCCGCGGTGCGCTGCAGCCGACGCACGCCCCTACCGGTACCGGATTGCTTCATAGGTATTCATCAACCACAGCGCCAACGGGAACAACGGCATCAGGCACAGGTATTCGATCCACTCGACGAACTTGCGGAACAGCGGACTGTAGATGGTGTTGGGCACGATCACCGCGGCCAACAGCCCGAACATCGGCACCAGTACCAGCATCGCCGCCCCGACCACCAGCGTCGTGGGCGTCCACAGCACCACCACGAAGCGCACCACCACCGCGGCGACGATCACCAGGCCGGTCAGCGTCACCGTGACCGCCTGCCACCGGTCCCGGAAGGAACGGCCTCGCAGCACCAGGAACCCAGCCGTCAGACCGGCCAGCAGCAACGGCAGCCACGATCGGTCCGAGTGCGGGTCGCACAGGCCGGTGACACACACCGCGATCAACACGCCCAGCCCGGTGAGCAGGCCGGTCAGGAAGGATCGTGCCCGCTCGGCGCGCAGCACCACTTCGCGGACCGACTCCGGCCCCTCCAGGGACGGCGCGGCGCCGGGCTTGCTCACCACCGTGGTGGGCAGGTCGGGCCGAGCCTCGAACACCCAGCGACTCGTCGCCGACGGGAAGACCGGCAGGCGCAGCCCGGCGAGCCACCGCGACAGCGACGGTGCCCACTGGTAGGCGAGCACACAGGCCAGGTATACGCACGCCATGAGAGTCACCGCCCCGGTCAGGAACAGCATCCGCAGGACGCCGACGACCATCACCGCCGCGCTGATGACGGTGACGGCCGAGTAGGCGGCCAGCTGCCGTCCGGTGAGGCGGATGACCGACAGTGCGGCGATGCCGGCGACGCCGAAACCCAGCGCAGCCTGCGCCGCACCGACCTCGCCGGGCACCGCGGCCGCGGCGGCCACAACCAGCGGAACCAGCCCGCTGGACAGCAGCACGTCGCCGGCCCACCGGTCGGAGGCGTTGCGCGCCTGGATGAGGATCAGCGCGGCGGCGATCAGCACCAATAGCGCCAGTCCCGCGCTGAATCCGGCCGTCAGCCAGTTGTCGTGCTGGACGCGCCAAGCGGCGAGCAGTCCGGTCGCCAACAACACGCCCAGGGCCAGGGTGGACACCCCGACGCGCACCGCGGTCACCGCATTGACCGGGGCGAACCGCTTGGCCAGGTTCACCGACACCGCCGTGGAGATGTGTTCGATGACCGGTGACCGCCGCTCCCGGTCCTCGATGAACCGCAGCCACAGCCGGTCGCCGTCGTAGACGTCCTGTTCGGTCAGCGACTGGTTCGGCCGCAGCGCCGTGCCGTCGACCAGGCACAGCACCCACCGGCCACGTCCCTCGGCCTGCAGGATGGGCTCATCGAGCTCGGCCAGCCGGTTGTTGATCACCTTGAGCAGCGGGTCCAGCATCACCGACACGGGCGCGTCGGCGTCCAGCAGCGTCCCGATCTGGACACCGTCGCCGGCCATGACGCCGACCACCACCGCACGCGGCGCGGACGTCGCGACTTCACCGCCCGGCTGCGGCGCTTCGATCGCCGTGGTCATGGTCGCACCCCCTGATCGACGAATACTGAACCCATAGCTGCCGCCTCGCAATTTGTCATTTCAAACTCTGTCCAATTCTAAAGGCAATGCATGTTATTCGCACGATTGCCATTTACAGGCAATTTCCCGGTGCGTCACAGGACATTTCGAGGCCGGTGGTTAGACCCTGCGGTGCGTTTTCCAGGCTCCATAGGGCAGCGTGTCGAGCACGGTTTTGACGCCCACCTGAACCAGTTGCGGGGTGGCCGGGCAGATCGCCAGCCACGCTTCGCCTGATCCGGCGGTGCGCGCCTGCTGATACAGCGCGATCCGGCCGCCGGATCCGTCTTTGAGCGACAGCACCGACGCGCTCGGCCCCTTGGCGTCGTCGCGGTATTGCCGCGCGTACACCGCGGCCTCCGCGGCCGGCTCGGACAGCGCCTGGCCCAGCGCGGCGACGGTGGCCGCGCTGATCCCCATCCGGCGCAGGTCTCCCCCGGTGAAGATGTTGAAGCCGGAGTCCTGCCAGCTCTGGGTCGCCTCGAGCATCTCCTCCATCGGCACGTTGACCGCGGTGATCTGCGCCGGATCGGCGTGGTGGATGGATTCCATGCCGTCGATCACCAGCGCGGCGATCGAGGCGGCATCGGTCACCGAGACGTCGTCGACGGTGATGTCGGTGCCGACCCGCACCGCCGACACCCAGTGCTCGCCGCGGCGCGCCAGCAGCACCCGGAACTCGTTGTCCGGGATGTCGCGGGTGCCGGGCGGCTGGTCTTCGTCGTCGATGACGCCGTAGCGCAGCTTGCCCAGCGACAGCAGGGCGACCACCTCGAGGTCGGGCGCGGCCAGCACCTTCATCCGGGCGGCGACGGTCTCGTTGACCTGGTCATCGACGACGATGCCCTGCTCACGCATCACGGCCATGCCGGGATGTTCCGACAGCCAATCATTCGAATCGGTGGAAACGTAGGGTCGGCAACGCAATTCGGGCGCAACGTGGCGAATATCCAGCAGCGCCTGCAGCAGCCAGAAACCCTCGACGTTGACGGTGATGTCTGTGCGGGTGCTCGGATCCATCACTACCCTCCTCTACCTTTGCCGACGTACTTGGCTATTGGATCACGTTGCGGCGCGGGAACGCCTGCCACCATCCCACCAATTGCAGCACGCGGCAGCACACCGGTGGGTCGGTGTGCTGCCGCGCTGCGGATTGCGGGTCGGTCAGGCCCAGCTGGAGCCGACCGAGGCGTCGGTGTTGGCCATGTTGTTA
>NZ_QMEX01000233.1 GCF_003284925.1 Mycolicibacter senuensis | reverse complement strand
GGCGCCGGCCGTGCTGAACAGGCCCCACAGGGCGGCGTCACCACCGATACCACCGGCACCACCGGCGGTACCCAAGGTGACGGCTTCCCCACCGTCGCCGCCCACACCGCCGTGGCTGAACCAGGCGAACAGGCCGGCAGCACCACCGGCTCCACCGTCACCGCCGTCGAACCCGTCACCGCCGGCACCACCGTTGCCGCCGAACAGGCCGCCCTGACCACCAGCGCCACCGTCGAATACGCCACCCGTGCCATCGGCGTCCCAACCGGCACCACCGGTGCCGAAGATCCACCCACCGGCCGCGCCATCCGGGTTCTCCGCGGTGCCATCGGCGCCGTTGCCGAACGGCATCCACCAGTTGATCTCATTCCAGCTGAACGCCGCCGAACCCGGCAGGTCGAAGCCGGGCGCCCCAACACCGCTCAGATCCAGATCCGACAGGATCACATCCCAGACGGCCTGGTCACTCAGGTTGTCGAAGAACGGCGACCAACTGACCGGGTCCAGCACCAACTGCCAGGCATCCTGATCGGCCCAGTCGGCGCTCAGGGTGGTCAGCGCATCACCGAGGCCTTCGCCGAACAACTCGATGAGGACGTCATCGAAGTCCGCGTGGGCGGGCGCGGTGGTGACCGGTGCCATCCCAAATGCCAGGAAGGCACCGACGGCGCTGCCGGCACCGATCATCCGGCTGCTGCGACGCTTGAAGTCACTCCGACGGTGACGAGACATGGGCGATCCCCTTAACAGAACATATTTGCGGCATAGTCAGATCTTTGGGAAGTAGGTTAACAGTGATTCCGATACCGTCAACCCCTGTGCACCGATACGGAAGTCTGCACCATGAAGGCACAATTTGGCGGCGAAATCTGCCATCTAGGCCCGACGCCAGCAGGCACAGCGATTAACAAACGCTTGCCGCTCTCTCAGTAATGAGGGTTTCCACGTCGCCGCGTTGACCGGCTAAGGGGTTAGCCGCCGTTGCCGCCGGAGCCTGTCTCTGGCCGTGTATGGGTCCTGCCCGTCACCGAGGCACCTGGGAATTCCGTCCTGCCGCGACACGCGCCGTCGCCAGGCCTACCCGGTCGGTCCACCGTTGCTGCCGGCCGCATCTACGGGGGCGTGAGGTTGGAAGCGCGCATGTGCGTCCAGCAAACTTTCCGGTGGAAACCGAATGCCGGCGGAACGCGAGTGACGCCGGACGGTAGCGACCGCCAGCCCCAGCGTGGGTTAAACCCGTGGAGACAGACCAACGCGGTCGCCTCCGAAACGAGGCGACCGCGTTGGTTTCGCGTTGGCGGCTGTCACCGCCGGTGACGGGCCATCCGATCTACGGCGTCGGCGGGTTGTTCTGGCCGTTCTGCCCGATGGCCGGGGAATCGTGGTTCTGACCGGGCTGGGTGTAGAGGTCACCCTCGGTAGGCCCGCCCGCGGCCCCGCCACTCGGGGCGGTCAGGCCGCCGGAGGCGTTGCCACCGTTGCCGCCCTGCGCCACCCCGTCGACGATGGTCGTTCCGTCGGGTCCGGCACCGATGTTGCCGTCGGCGCCGTTGGCACCCTGGCTGTGCTCACCAGTGCCGTTGCCGCCGTTGCCGCCGGTCGCGGATCCACTGGCCGACGCGGGACCGGTGTTGCCGTTGACGGTGTCGAAGGCGTTGACACGCCCGTAGGCGCCCTTGCCACCGCTACCACCGTCGAGGCCGTCGCCGCCCTTGCCGCCGTGGGAGGTGCCGTTGACCACCGCCTGGTCGCCACCGGTATTGACAGACGCTCCGCCGCCCTTTCCGCCATCACCGCCACCGGTAGCGGCCCCACCGTTGCCGCCGGTTGCGTCACCGGTGGTGTCGCCACCGCCACCGCCAGCCGGACCGAAGAACGTGGTGATCTTGCCAGAGGTGACATCGGCGCCCCCGCCATTACCGCCGACGCTGCCGGCGTCCGTGCCGCTTCCGGCGTTACCGCCGGTAGCGCTGCCGGTGACGGTGCCGCCTGGGGCATCCTCGCCCGCGGTCATCTCTGCCCAACCGCCGGTGCCGCCCTGGCCACCGTCTATACCGGCGCCGCCGTTGCCACCCTTGACGGTGGCGTCATGCAAGTTGCCGCCGTTAGACGTCGCGGTGGCGGTGCCGCCACCACCGCCGACGCCACCGTTGGAGCCGCCGGCTCCGCCGAGCCCGCCGGTGACTTCGGTGTCATGAACCGTGCCGCCTGCTTGTGCCGCCAGAACCGCGGCGCCACCGATCCCGCCGGTACCGCCGCTGCCGCCCTCGCCACCTGTCACCGTCGCCGCGTCAACGGCACCGCCGCCGTTTGCCAAGGCATTGGCTGCCCCGCCGGCGCCGCCCGTGCCGTTGCCGTCTTCGCTCAAGCCAGACCCCGCCGCACCACCGGTGGCATGGGTGTCGGTGATCGTGCTGTCACTGCCGGTGGCGTTGACGGTCGCAGAGCCGCCAGCGGCGGAGTCACTGCCGACCACGCCGGTCGCGGAGCTGTCGGTGATCGTGCCGCCGTTCTCGGCCTGCAGCAGGCCGAACCCGCCGGCCCCGCCGTCGCCGGCGTTGCCACCCGTCGCGGAGCTGCCCATCACCACGCTGTTGTCGTCACCGAGCTTGCCCGCGGCGGTCACCTTGGCCAGGCCACCGGCTTGGTCGCCGACGCTGTTGCCGGCGGTGGCGGTGCTGTCCTTCACCGTGCCACCGACATTGGTGGCCTGCTGGCCCTCGTTGCCGGTTTCGACGCTGGCCCGTCCACCGGTGGCGCCGTTGACCCCGTCGGCGCCGTCGCCGCCGTTACCGCTGTTGGCTGTGCCGTTGATGACTACGCCGCCGGTCGAGTTGGCCTCGACACGGGCCTGGCCGCCGGCCCCACCGGTGGCATCGTTACCGGCGCCACCGTTACCGGCGTTCGCCGTACCGTCGGCGCTGCTGTTGACGCCCATGGCCCGGACCCAGCCCAGGCCACCGTTGCCGCCCTTGCCGCCGTCGGAGCCCGCACCGGCATTGCCACCGTTGCCGGCACCCGTGGCGGTCGCGCCGTCGTTGAGCGCCGCGACTGCACCGGTGCCGCCGTTGCCGCCGACACCGCCGTCACCAGCACCACCGACACCACCGGTCGCGGTTCCGAAGGCGTTGGCCCCGACCCCGCCGGCGAGAATGCCGCCGTAGCCGCCGACGCCGCCGGTGCCGCCGTTGCTGGCGTTACCACCGGTGTTGCCCTGCGCGACACCGTGGGCGATACCGCCGCCGCTGCCGCCGTAGCCGTTCTGGGTGTAGCCGCTGTTGATACCGGCATCGCCGCCGTTGCCGCCGACGCTCAAGTCGCCCGTGCCGGT
>NZ_QMEX01000232.1 GCF_003284925.1 Mycolicibacter senuensis | reverse complement strand
TGACTTCGGCCGGCGGGCAGGTGTGCCGGCCGGTACGGCTCAACCGCGTTGTGCAGGTTCGGATTCCGGTGAAGCGCGCCAGCAGCGCCGCGGTCGCGGCGGCGTCGGCGCGGGAACGGAAGGGGCCGATCACCCGGTCGTGCCGGGGCGCGCGCACCACCGACAGCCGTGGGAAGGCCTCCTGCGAAAGCGTGATCCACCACCACCGCCGCGGAAACTTCGAGCGCCGGTTGTAGGGCGGGGCGTGCGCGGCCAGCAGGCGCAGCTCGTGCACCCCGGCCTCGAGCGGGTGCGCGCATTCGACGTGGTCGATCCGCGTCGCCAGGGCCACCATCTCGGTGATGCGACTGCGCCGATCGGATCCGTTGAAGTACCCACCGGCCCGGCGGCGCAGGTCGGTGGCGGTGCCGATATAGAGCACTTCGTCGGACGGCCCGCGGAACAGGTAGACACCCGGCCGGTGCGGAAGCGCCTCGGCCAGAGTGCGTTTGCGGCGCTGGGCCGGGGTGGCGTGCGACAGGTAGGCGCGGAGGTCGGCGAAGGTGTGCACCCGCTGGTTGCCAACGCGCTCGATGAGGGCGTGCAGGACGTCGACGGTGGCGCGGGCGTCATCGAGAGCCCGGTGGGTGGGTGTGGTGCTGACCGCGAACAGCCGGGCCAACTCGGCCAGTCGCACGCTGGGCGCCTCCTCACGACTGAGCACCCGGCGTGCCAGCCGGACCGTGCACAGCACCGGCGGCCGCGGCCAGCCCAGCCCGCAGCGTTGCGCGGCGGCGGTCAGGAACCCGACGTCGAAACCGGCGTTGTGGGCGACCAGCACGGTGTCATTGCCGCCCTTGCGGGCTGAGCCGAACCCGGCGAACTCCAGAAACATCGGCAGGACGGCATCGATCGTGGGCGCGTCGTGCACCATCGCGGTGGTGATCCCGGTCAACCGGACGATCTGCGGCGGGATGCCGCGCTGCGGGTTGATCAAGGTGGCGAACTCCCCCTCGACCACGCCGCCGCGCACCTTGACCGCGCCGATCTCGGTGATGGCGTCGACGGCGCCGTCGACGCCGGGGGAGGCGCGGGCGCCGGTGGTCTCCAGGTCCACCACCACGAAGGTGGTCTCCCGCAGTGCCTTGGCGGCCGGTGTGGCTTCGAGCTGGGCCTCAAGTTGCACAAAACTCAGCTGCCCGGCGTCAGCGCGCGAAGTCATGGCCCGAACCTAGGCCGACGCACCGACAGCTGTCGGTGGGCACGGTTAGCGTGCCGGCAACCGATCGAGAGGAATCACCAATGGGACAGATCTCGGGCCACTCGGGACACTCGGAGCGCACTGACGCACCGCGCGTCGACCCGGAGCCGGTGGTGATCGACTGTGACCACTGCGCGGTACGGGGACCCGCCTGCCGGGATTGCGTGGTCAGCGTGCTGCTGGGAGCGCCCACCGAGCTGCTGGAGGACGAGCGGGCGGCCTTGGACGTGCTCGCCGAGGCCGGGATGGCGCCGCGGTTGCGCCTGGTCCCGATCCGCCGGGACGGCGGCCCGGCGCGCCGCTCCGGCGTGGCCTGATCGGCGGCGCGCCGCTTCGGGCCCCGCCCGAAGCCGGGTGTTAAAGTGGCGGCTCGCGATGGACAATGCCGTTGCCATTTCGTAACCTGTTCGAGACCCTTACGTACTTTCGGCGGCGGCACGGCCACGTACCTCCCTGGGCAGTGTTAAGGATGCAATCTTGAAGCTCGAACGTATGCGGTGGAATCTGCGTGCTTTTAGGCGTCCTGCTCTCGGTGTCGCGACTGCTCTGGTGGTCGGCGTCACGACCCTGACCGGCACCTGGGTCGGCAGCGTGTCTGCCGATCCGGCCGACGACGCGCTGGCGAAACTCAGCGAGTTGTCCCGCCAGGCCGAGCAGACCACCGAAGCGATGCACACCGCGCAGCTCAACCTCGACCGGAAGCTGGCCGAACAGCAGGCCGCGGACCGGGCGCACGCCGACGACCAGGCCGCGCTCGCCGCTGCCAAGGAACAACTGTCCGGCTACCGTTCGGCGGTCAACCGGTTCGCCGCCACCACCTACATGGGCGGCCGGGTCGGGGGCATGGACGCCATCCTGACCGCCGAGTCACCGCAGCAGCTGATCGACAAGCTCGCCGTGCAGCGGGTGGTTGCCAGCGACCTGTCGGTGCAGCTGGAGCGGTTCCGGGTCGCCAGCGAGCAGGCCGACCAGGCCGAGCAGGCGTCCGCCAAGTCGGCCGAGGAGGCCCGGACCGCGGCCGAGCAGGCCGCCGCCGTGCGCGCCGAACTACAGGCCAAGCAAAGCCGGCTGCAGCTGCAGATCTCGGTGGTCAAATCGCAGTACTACGCGCTCACGCCGCAGCAGCGCACCGCGATGGCCGAGCCCGGGCCGGTCCCGGAAGCCGCAGCGGGCGAGCCCGGCCCCGACGGAGCGCCCCCGGCTCCCGGATTCGGAATCCCCGGGTTCCCGATCCCCGGTTCCGATGCGCCACCCCCGATGGAGATGGGCGCGCCGGGTGGTGGAAGCGGCGGCGCCGCGACCGCCGTTCAAGCCGCGTTGACCCAGGTCGGCACCCCTTACGTCTGGGGTGGGGCCGCACCGGGCGGGTTCGACTGCTCGGGGCTGGTGATGTGGGCGTTCAACCAGGCCGGGATCAACCTGCCGCACTCCAGTCAGGCGCAGGCCAGCGGCGGACAGCCGGTGGCGCTGTCGGACCTGCAGCCGGGCGACGTGCTGACCTTCTACTCGGATGCCTCCCACTCCGGCATCTACGTCGGCGACGGCATGATGATCCACTCGTCGACCTACGGTCAGCCGGTCCGGGTGGTGCCGATGACCTCATCCGGCCCGATCCACAACGCGCGCCGTTACTGAGCGCCGCGGACTCCGCCGCCTGCTGGCCGCGCTGCTGGCAGCCGAGCTGATCAGCGGCGTCACGATGCTGGCCCTCCCGGCACCGCCGCCGGTGGATGCGCCGCTGATCGTCGGGGATCAGCGCAGCGTCGTCCTGGAGAATCTCGGCGGCCCGCCCGGTGAGGCGTTGTTGTCCCGGGTGGCCGCCGACATCGGATCCGCCGTCGAGGCGGTCGAAGCGTTCTGGGGTACTGACTGGTCGCACCACATCGAGCTGACGGCCACCGGCTCGGATCGGCAATTCGCCACGCTGGCCGGCGGCGCCGCCGGTGATGTCACACAGTGGTCCGACGTCGCCGCGGTCGCGGTGGCCGACCGGGTGGACGCCGAACGCCGGGTGGCCGCCGGTCAGCGGATCGTCTTCGCGCCCGGCGCGGCCGCGATGAGCACTCCGGCGCTGCGAATCGTGTTGCGGCACGAG
>NZ_QMEX01000231.1 GCF_003284925.1 Mycolicibacter senuensis | reverse complement strand
CGGCGGTCGCGATGGCCCGCACCGATTCCTCGGTGGCCGCGGCGGTCAGCACCGTCGACGACGTCGACGTCGAGTCGGGCCGGATCACCACGGTGATGGCGGTGAGCAGCCTCATCGAGGGTGGCCACCCGGGTCAATACGGCATCGGGCACGGCGCCGGCTCGGTCACCATCGCGCAATAGCGGGCCGGCCGCGGTCGGTGGGGCCGGGCGTGTCCCGGGCCGGCGTGCGCCGTCGATGTTAGGGTGAGATTCCGTGGGTCGGCAGGCCCTCAATCCCTGCGCCGTCGTCACGGAGGTTGGTGTTGCCACCACTGCGAAAGCACCCGCAAGCCGAGCCGAAGCACCTCTTCGTCACCGGTGGAGTTGCCTCCTCACTGGGTAAGGGATTGACCGCGAGCAGCCTCGGTCAGTTGCTGATCGCCCGCGGCTTGCAGGTCACCATGCAGAAGCTCGACCCCTATCTCAACGTCGATCCCGGGACGATGAACCCGTTCCAGCACGGGGAGGTCTTCGTCACCGAGGACGGCGCCGAGACCGACCTCGACGTCGGCCACTATGAGCGATTCCTCGACCGCGACCTGTCCGGGTCGGCGAATGTGACCACCGGGCAGGTCTATTCGACGGTGATCGCGAAGGAACGCCGCGGCGAATACCTCGGCGACACCGTGCAGGTGATCCCGCACATCACCGATGAGATCAAGCGGCGCATCCTGGCGATGTCCGATCCGGACGCCGACGGCCGGCGCCCCGACGTCGTCATCACCGAGATCGGCGGCACCGTCGGCGACATCGAGTCGCAACCGTTCCTGGAGGCTGCCCGCCAGGTCCGCCACGATGTCGGCCGGGACAACGTGTTCTTCCTGCACGTGTCGCTGGTGCCCTACCTTGCCCCCTCCGGCGAGCTCAAGACCAAGCCCACCCAGCACTCGGTGGCCGCGTTGCGCAGCATCGGTATCACCCCCGACGCCCTGATCCTGCGCTGCGACCGCGATGTGCCCGAGCCGCTGAAGAACAAGATCGCGCTGATGTGCGACGTTGACGTCGACGGGGTGATCTCCACCCCGGACGCGGCGTCGATCTACGACATTCCCAAGGTGCTGCACCGTGAGGAACTGGACGCCTACGTGGTACGCCGGCTCAACCTGCCGTTCAAGGATGTCGACTGGACCGAGTGGGACGAACTGCTGCGCCGGGTCCACGAGCCGCACGAGACGGTGCGAATCGCGCTGGTGGGCAAATACATCGACTTGTCCGACGCCTACCTGTCGGTGACCGAGGCGCTGCGGGCCGCCGGGTTCAGCCATTACGCGCGGGTCGAGATCAACTGGATCGCCTCCGATCAGTGCGACACCCCCGCCGGGGCGGCCGCCGCGCTCGGGGAGATGCACGGCGTGCTGATTCCGGGCGGCTTCGGGATCCGGGGCATCGAGGGCAAGATCGGCGCCATTGCCTACGCCCGCACCCACGGGCTGCCGGTGCTCGGATTGTGCCTGGGCCTGCAGTGCATCGTGATCGACGCCGCCCGCACCGCCGGGATCACCGAGGCCAGCTCGGCGGAGTTCGATCCGGACACCCCCGACCCGGTCATCGCGACGATGGCCGACCAGCAGGACGCGGTCGCCGGGGCGGCGGACCTGGGCGGCACCATGCGCCTGGGCGCCTATCCGGCGGTGCTGGAAGCCGATTCGATTGTGGCCGAGGCCTACCAGGCCACCGAAGTCTCCGAACGGCACCGCCACCGCTACGAGGTCAACAACGCCTACCGGGACCGGATCGCCGAAAGCGGGCTGCGGTTCTCCGGCACCTCCCCGGACGGCAAGCTGGTGGAGTTCGTCGAGTACCCGCGCGAGATGCACCCGTTCCTGGTGGGCACCCAGGCACACCCGGAGCTCAAGAGCAGGCCGACCCGGCCGCACCCGCTGTTCGCCGCGTTCGTCGGGGCGGCCATCGATTACAAGGCCGCCGAGCGGCTGCCGGTGGAGATCCCCGAACAGCACCACGAACACCACGAGCCCGCCGATCTCCAGCCCCGGGCCGACGGGCGCGGCGGCAGCGCCCAGCCGTTGGCCGACCCGCTGCAAGAAGCCCTGCCGGAACATGTAACCCGTGGCTGACCACGTCTTCGAGACCACCTCGTCGCAGCTGCTGCACAGCGGCAAGATTTTCGCGCTGCGCCGTGACGAGGTGCGGATGCCGGGCGGCACGACGGCCACCCGCGACGTGGTGGAACACTACGGCGCCGTCGGGATCGTCGCCATGGACGATGCCGGCAACATTCCGCTGATCTACCAGTACCGTCACGCGTTCGGCCGGCGGCTGTGGGAACTGCCCGCCGGACTGTTGGATCTCGGCGGTGAGGCGGCGCACCTGACCGCCGCCCGCGAACTCGTCGAAGAGGCCGGATTGACGGCGACCACCTGGCAGGTGCTCGTCGACCTCGACTCCACGCCGGGGTTCAGCGACGAGTCGGTGCGGGTGTATCTGGCCACCGGTCTCTCAGAGGTCGACCGCCCGGAGGCGCACGACGAGGAGGCGGATCTCACGCTGCGCTGGTATCCGATCGCCGAGGCCGCCAAGCTGGTGTTCAGCGGTGAGATCGTCAACGCCCTTGCGGTGGCAGGGATCCTGGCGGCCTATCTGCACCATCAGGGATTCACGACGTTGCGTCCGGTGGACGCCGAGTGGGTCGACCGGCCTACCGCGTTCGCCGCCAGGAAGAACCCGTCATGACGGCGGCGGCGCAGCCGGTCGATCCGCTGAGCGGGCAGCTGCAGGGCTACCTGGATCATCTGACGGTCGAGCGGGGCGTCGCCGCCAACACCTTGAGCTCCTACCGGCGGGATCTGCGCCGCTACACCGAGCACCTACTGGCCCGCGGCGTCGACGACCTGGCACGTGCCGGCGAGACCGACGTCACTGACTTCCTGGTGGCGCTGCGGCGCGGCGACCCCGAGAACGGCATACCGGCGCTGTCGGCGGTCTCGGCCGGGCGCGCCCTGATCGCGGTGCGGGGCCTGCACCGGTTCGCCGCCGCCGAGGGCATGGCGCCGATGGATGTGGCGCGCGGCGTCAAGCCGCCGACACCGGGGCGGCGGCTGCCCAAGAGCCTGACCATCGACGAGGTGTCGGCGCTGCTGGCCGGCGCCGGCGGAGAAAGCGTCTCGGACGGTCCACTGACACTGCGCAACCGGGCGTTGCTGGAGATGCTGTACTCCACCGGGTCGCGGATCTCGGAGGCCGTCGGACTGGACCTCGACGACGTCGACGTCAGTGATCGGTCGGTGCTGTTGCGCGGCAAGGGCGGCAAGCAGCGGCTGCTGCCCGCCCACCGGCACCCGCCG
>NZ_QMEX01000230.1 GCF_003284925.1 Mycolicibacter senuensis | reverse complement strand
CCCCGGCAGCGGCACCGGTTGCGGTGGCGGTGGCGGTGGCGGCGGCTAACCGCTCGGGGAGCCTCCCGGTGCGGCGCGGTCGATCGCCGCGGCGATCGCCCAGCCGAGCATCCCGGCCGCCAGGCCGAACCCGAGGTGGAACAGCGCCTTCTCGCCGATGGCCGCCAGCCCGAACGAGTGGCCGACGATGAGCCACCTCGTGAGCGGAACAACAAGCGCGACAAGGTGAACCGGCGCGGCGGCCAGTGCGACCAGCCACCGGCGTGCCCGTACCGCGGGACTGGCGATCAGCAGGTACAGCAATACCGCGGCACCCAGGTAGCGGATGCTGGCCCACGGCCCGGGCCCGGACTGCAGCAGCAGGGTCGCCGCGCTGGATGCGGCCCCCACGGCGAGCACGGTGGGCGGTCTGCGCGTGGTCAATGCCACGGCCACCAGCAGTGTCAGCCACACCAGGCCGCGGTGTCCGGGCAGTGCCAGCGGCATCCGCACGTCAGCGCAGATGGCGATCACGGCGGCGGCAGCGGCCGGAAAAACCACCTCGCGGGCGAGCGCCAGACTCGTCGCGTTACGGGCCGGCCACGGCATCACAGTCATCGCCCCAAGGTAGGCCTGACGGCCGCGCCACACAACCTCAGCTGCGGTCCAGATTGAGGTGTGGTGGCTTGAATACGCATCGACGCCGCCATACGGTCATGCACATGCGGTCATCTGTCGGGCAGCTGCTCCGAATGGGTCTGACGGCCCTCGTCGTCAGCACCGGCATCGGGGGGTGCGCCGCCGATTCCGACACCGGCTACCACCTGGTCGTCCGGCAGGACGGTCGCGTGCTGGACGTGTTCGATCTGGCACGGCTGGGTGAACTGCCACAGCTCGAGATCACCACGCCGCAGTCGCACGGCAGCCCGGTACAGCGCGGCCCGTCGGTGCGCACGGTGCTGGACGCCGCCGGGGCCGCCGACGTCCGCAGTGTCCGCATCGAGGGCAGCGACCCCGCGCAGACGCTGACCGCCGCCGACCTCACCGACCGGGTCGTGCTGAGTTTCACCAAGCGCGACACCGTCAAACTCGCCGGGGCCGACCTCGACCGCGACCGGTGGGTGCGCGACGTGCAGGCCGTGGTCGTCAACCCGTGACGGTCTTCGCCGGCGTCGATCTGCTGATTGCCATCGACGACACCGATGACCGGTTCAGCCCCGGTACCGGCCGGCGCGCCCGAGCGTTGCTGTGCGAACTGGCCGCCGCGGGATTGGGTGGTGCAGCCGGTGCCACCCGCCACCAACTGCTGGTCGATGACCGCGTGCCCTATACCTCGCACAATTCCAGCGCCTGCCTGGCCTGGCGTAGCCCAGCCGGCGACCCGCACGCGGTACGCGGCGAGATCATCGACTACACCGCCCGGTTCCTGGAACGCGTCTGTCCACCGGCCGCCGACCCGGGCCTCGCCGTCGCGGTGCCGGCCGACCTGTCCGACGTCGGGCCGCTGGTGGCCTTCGGCCGACGGGCCAAACGTGAAGTGCTGCACCGCGCCGAGGCTCGGCACCTCGCCGACGAACTCGGGGTGCATCTGTCCGGGCACGGGGGAACCCACGACGGGGTAGTGGGTGCGCTGTCGGCCATCGGCCTGCAGCTCTCCGGCGACGACGGCCTGTTCATCACACTGCCCGGCCTCGCCGACCTGCCGCACGCTGCGACACTCGAGGAACTGCTGGCGAGCGTGCCCATCGACGAAGCCCGCGACGGCAGCAACCGCCGGCCCGCGGCCGGGGAGCGTATCGAGCTGGGTGACTGGGTCCGGCCGGTCCTGCTGGGGGGCGCCGCTGTGCTCCTGCTGGAACCACCTGTCGAGCACCCCGATGGGCGGCGCCACTGGCGGACCGCACCGCGGGCGGTCGTCAAAAAGTATTGAGAGTCTTCCGCAGCTACGGGAAGATCGACCCACCAGGTAGGCATATCGTGACTGGGAAAGCAAGATTATTCCGCAGCTAAGGCCAGGAAAAAGTGTTCGTCGGCTAGAGTTCTTGAGGTTCGTAGGTTACGTCGCGCTGGTTGCCGGAAGGAGCTTCGTCATGGTCCTGCACGTCGTTCCCGAAGGGTTGGCCGCGACGAGCGCGGCGGTGGAGGCGATCGCCGCCACCCTGGCGGCCGCCCACGCGGCAGCGGCCCCGCTGATCACCGCGGTGGTTCCGCCGGCGATGGACCCGGTCTCGCTGCAAGCCGCGGCGGAACTGAGCATGCAGGGCAGCGCGCATGAGGCCGTCGCCGCGCGAGGCACCGAGGTGCTGGGCCGGGCCGGGGTCGGCGTAGCCGCGGCGGGGGCGAACTACGAGACCGCCGACACGTCGGCCGCGTCGGCGTTTCGGCGGTAGCGGTGCGGTGATGTCCGCCCCCGTGTGGATGGCGGCCCCGCCGGAGACGCATTCGGCGATGCTGAGCACCGGCCCGGGACCCGGTGCGCTTTTCGCCGCGTCGGCCGCCTGGACCGCATTGAGCGGGGAGTATCTCAGCGCCGCAACCGAACTCACTGCCGTGCTGGCAGATTCCCAGGGTGTCTGGGCCGGTCCGACAGCCGAGGCCTATGCTTCTGCGCACCTGCCCTACCTGGCCTGGCTGCAGCTGGCCGGCACCCTCAGTGCCCGGGCCGCCACCCAACACGAAGTGATCGCGACGGCCTACAGCAGCGCGTTGGCGGAGATGCCCACACTCGCCGAGCTCGCCGCCAACCACGCCACCCACGCGGTGCTGGTGGCGACCAACTTCTTCGGTGTCAACACCATTCCGATCGCCGTCAACGAGGCCGACTACGCGCGGATGTGGATTCAGGCTGCCACCGTCATGAGCGTCTACCAGGCCACCACCGAGACCGCGCGCAGCCTGGGGCATAGCAGTGGCGCAACCCAAGCCGGCTCCGCTGCCGCCGGGGACGGCGGCGGTGGTGGTGGTGGTGGCGGCGGAGGCAGCGGAAACTTCGACCTGCCGACACCGGCGGAGATCTGGCAGATGCTCTTCGGTCGTGACGGAGACCAGGTGCCCGGTCAGGGCCAGCCCAACTGGAGTCCGGCCGAATTCCTGCAGAACCTGTCGAACTTCTTCAACGGTAACGAAAAGGCGCTTGCCTGGCTGCAACAGAACTTCCAGGGCCCGCTGACGCCCGCCCAGTGGTGGCAGCTGTCGAGTTACTTCATCGCGTGGCAGACCTACCGTGCGGTCAACTGGACGCTGCGCAGCCTGCGCTTCCTCGCCCAGCTTTCCCCGCTGTTGGCCGGTGTCGGCTTGAACCTGTCGATCGCCAACCTTGGGGTGCTGACACCGGTGGCCGGCGTGTCGGGACTGGCCGGCTTGTCCGGACTGGCCGGGTTG
>NZ_QMEX01000022.1 GCF_003284925.1 Mycolicibacter senuensis | reverse complement strand
CACCGTCGCCAGCCGGTCGGCGCCGCGGCGCAGCAGGCTCACCGCG
The DNA here is from genome assembly GCF_003284925.1 of Mycolicibacter senuensis. GTDB lineage: Bacteria > Actinomycetota > Actinomycetes > Mycobacteriales > Mycobacteriaceae > Mycobacterium > Mycobacterium algericum_A. The sequence continues at coordinate 42,442 of NZ_QMEX01000022.1, read as the reverse complement.
CCGATGACGTTGCCGCGCTGCACATGGGTGACACCAACGGCCAGCTGCGCCAAGCCCTGCCACAGATCGCGTTCGTCGTCGGGCCGGTGTTTCCAGGCGGCTTCGAGCACTTCGTGGGCGTTGAACGCCAGCCCGTCGTCGAGCAACAGCTGCGCGTAGGCCAAGGTCTGCGCCGGCGGCAGGTCGAGATCGTCGGGCACACCCTCGACGCCGCCCTTGCTGCCGCGTGGCAGCGGCCGTCCCAGCCGGTCGCGCGGGCGGGCGTTGCGAGGCCGGCCCGACTCGTCGCGGTCGCGGGTTGTCACCCGTCCATCATGACAAGTGCGTCACGCCGCCGGTTTGGCGGCGATGACCTCGATGGCGGCCATGTTCTTGCGGTGGCGGCGGAACGTCGCGCGCATGTTGAGCACCCGGGCCCGCGCGTCGGAGTCACGGATCACGTTGAACACGAACCGCAGCGCCCCGAACAGGCCCTCGTCGGCGATCAGCCGGTGCGGCTCCAGCAGCGCCATCGGCGCATAAGAGATCTTCTCCACCTCGAAACCGGCCTCGGTGAGCAGCTCGGACCACTCCGTAGCGGTCAGCGGGCGGGCGTTGACCTTGATGGAGCGCGCCAGCGCGGTGCGCACCTCGTCCTTGACGGTTTCGGGCACGTCGGTGGGCTGCAGCATCATCTCGTGGATGGCATAGCGGCCGCCCGGCCGCAGCACCCGGAAGGCCTCGCGCATGATCTCGAACTTGTGCGTGTTGGTCTGCATGGTCAGCATCGCCTCGCCGATCACCACGTCGGCACTGCCGGCGGCCAGCCCGGTCTGCGACGCCTCACCGGTCACGACCCGGCCCTTGTCGCCGACCACCGAGCGGACCACACCGGCGGCGTGGTCGTCGGCCTCGACTCCGGTGTAGCTGCCGGGCGAGTGCGCCAGGATGTCCCGTGCGGTGCGGCCCATGCCGGGGGCGAGTTCGACGACGTCGGCACCGGCCAGGTTCGCGTCGGTGAGCATCCGGTGGGTCAGCTCGAGCCCGCCGGGCCGCAGCACCCGTTTGCCGAGCCGGGCGAAGAGCCAGTGGCCGGGCAGGTCAGCGGTCTTGCGGTCGGGCATCGGAAGAGTCATGCGAGGAAGGTTAGCCTTACCAGCCCTACATTCGCCAGGGGACTTTAGACCCTAATTTTCCTTTTATTCCTGGGCGGGCGGTTCGGGCCGGCGCTCGGTGTCGGTGCCCGGCGATACGGTCGCGCCATGCTCACCGCAGGCTCGACGTTCGCCGGCTACCGCATCGTGCGGCAGCTCGGGTCGGGCGGCATGGGTGAGGTCTACCTGGCCGAGCACCCGCGGTTGCCGCGCCGCGACGCGCTGAAGGTGCTGCCCGGCCAGGTCTCGGCCGACCCGAATTTCCGGGAGCGGTTCAACCGGGAGGCCGACCTGGCGGCGTCGCTGTGGCATCCGCACATCGTCGGCGTGCACGACCGCGGCGAGCACGCCGGCCAGCTCTGGATCGCGATGGACTATGTTGACGGACCCGACGCCGACGCGCTGCTGCAACACCACCCGGGCGGGCTGCCGCGCGAGCAGGTGGTCGAGATCGTCACGGCCGTCGCGCAGGCGCTCGATTACGCCCATCAGCGCGGTCTGCTGCACCGCGACGTCAAGCCGGCGAATATCCTGCTGACCAAGCCGGGCGAGTCCGGCGACCGAATCATCTTGGCAGACTTCGGGATCGGACTGCGGGTCGACGAGGTCAGCGGCCTGACCGCCACCAACATGGCGGTCGGCACGCTGCGCTACGCCGCTCCCGAACAGCTGCGCGGTGAGGCGATCGACCACCGGGCCGATCAGTACGCGCTGGCCGCCACCGCCTATCACCTGCTGACCGGCAAGCCGCCGGTGCACCCCGACCCGGCCCGGCTGGAGGCGGCGCTGGCCCGGGCGCTGGCCGAGAATCCGGCCGACCGGTACGCCAGCTGCGCCGAGTTCGCCGCTGCGCTGCACACGGCCGCACCCGCGCCGTTGTCACCACCGAAGCGCCGGCGCCGGATTACCAAGGGGTGGGGGCTGTCCGCCGCGGCGTTTTTGGCGCTGTACCTACTCGGCAACACCTCGCAACCGGAACCGTCGGTGCCGGCCGCTGCCCCGGCCACGACCACCACATCGACGACGACCGTGACGGCACCGCCGCCCCCGCAGGTCATCCAGCCGCCGACCACCACAACACCACCACCGAGCAGCCCGACCGCAACCGTGACGCGCGCGGCCCCACTGCGCGACTCCTGGCAAGCCGATCCCGGCGGCACCCGGGTCGATTCGGCGATCGTCGGCCAGATCGGCTGGAGCAACTGCCTGGCCCGCTACCCGCGTGCCGACTGCGTGGCCGCCGCCGCCCAGATCGCCGGATCGCCGGACAGCACCGGACCGGTGTTCCCGCCGGGCACCTACACCATCCCCGACTACATGCCCTACGGCACCTACGGCGCCGGGGTGGGCCCGACCGGGTCGTGCACCTTCACCGTCTTCGACCGGTACGGCCGGGTCGTCAACACGGGCTCGCGGCTGATCACGCTGGGCACACCGACGGTCGAGATCGACCCGCGCGCCGAGCACGGCATGTTCGTCAGCTACGGCTGCACCCCGTGGGCGCGGACCAAACCGCTGCCCGGCGACTGGTGATCCGGCCGCCGGAATAGCTCGCCGTCCGCCGTCGTTCGAGCCGACATGCCCAAACCCTTCACCGAAACCGAACGTCAGCAATTCCTCGCCGACAAGCACGTCGCGGTGCTGTCGGTCGCCGCCGACAACGGCCGACCGCCGGCGAGTGTCCCGATCTGGTACGACTACCGCCCCGGCGGCGACATTCTGGTCAACACCGGCGCCGGCAACCGCAAAGCTCGGCTCATCGAGCGGGCCGGCGCGGTGACCCTGGTGGTGCAGCGCGAAGACCTGCCCTACCAGTACGTGATCGTCGAAGGCACCGTCGTCGATGCCACCACACCGGCGCCGCGCGAACCCCGGGAGGCGATCGCAGTCCGCTATCTCGGCGAGGAAGGCGGGCGCGCCTTCGCTGCGAACATGGACGGCGCTTCCAGCGTGCTGTTCACCATCCGGCCCGACCGCTGGTTCAGCGCGGATTTCTCCGGGGACCTGTAGGGGGCCAGCCCCCTGCGAATCCACATGGTTCCGCCCGAACACGGTCAACCAGGTCTGATAACTTGAGGTAGCTGTTCTCGAGCACAGCTGTGATGCCGAGCCGCTCAGGTGAATTGGCCATCTCTGCGGTTACGGGGAGAAGCCGCCGATCCGGCGGCATCCAGCGTCCTGACCAAAGGATTCGCACGATATGACACCGCTGCGCAGCGCGATGCGCCATTCGATCAACATCCTGACGAATCCGGTGCCCGTTCCACGCTGGGGGACCCGCTCGCTGTCCAGCCGTGTCGCCGGACGCGTCGTTCTCATCACCGGCGCCTCCAGCGGCATCGGTAGGCGGCTGGCCGAGCGGGTTGCGGCGGCGGGGGCCACGGCCGTCGTCACGGCCCGCCGAGCCGATGAGCTCGACCGCCTGGTGCAGGCGATCGAGGCCGCCGGCGGAACTGCACACGCGGTAGTCGGGGATCTGTCCAGCGAGGACGGCATCAACGAGGTCGCCGAAACGGTGCTCGAACGATTCGGCGCACCAGATGTTTTCGTCAGTAATGCCGGACGATCCATCATGCGCTCCGTCGCGGAGTCCGAACACCGACTCCACGACTATGAGCGCACCATGCGGCTGAACTACCTGGCCGGTGTGGGCCTGACACTGCGGCTTCTCCCCGAAATGCGTAGGCGCCGAAGCGGTCACATCGTGCACAGTTCCTCGATCGGGGTGCTGTCGAACCTCCCGACGTTCTCGGCGTACATCGGATCGAAGGCCGCGCTGGACGCCTTCTTCGGCGTCGCCGCGATCGAGAGCCTGCGCGACGGCGTCAAGTTCACCAACGTGCACCTCCCGCTGGTCGACACCGAGATGATCGCTCCCACCGACTGGAGCGGCTTCGCATCGCTGACCGTCGATCAGGCGGCCGATATGTTGGTCGACGCGATCAGGCGCCGGCCGCGGGCGGTCAACAATCCGCTGGGCTCGATGTACCTCGCAGCACACACGGTGGCCCCCGACACCGTGCGCCGGCTGCAGAACACGATGTTCCACGAGAACGCCTGAGCCGGTCGCCGAGCGAAAAGATCGCATCCGGGCCAACCGGCCGCGCACCTGCCCAAACCAATCAGGCCCCCTCGAAAGGAGGCCCGACCTGTGGTGGCAGGTGCAGGATTCGAACCTGCGTAGGCTTGCGCCGACGGATTTACAGTCCGCTCCCATTGGCCGCTCGGGCAACCTGCCGTATCGCGCCTAGCAGACTACAACGAGGATGGACCCGGGACACAAACGGGCAGCACAGCACCACAGCGCAGCACAGCACAGCACCAAAGAGAGGACAGGTTCGTGGCGGACTCATCGTTCGACATCGTCAGCAAGGTCGACCGACAGGAGGTCGACAACGCGTTGAACCAGGCCGCCAAGGAGCTGGCCACGCGGTTCGACTTCCGCGGCACCGACACCACCATCGCCTGGAAGGGTGAGGAGACCATCGAGTTGGTCAGCTCCACCGAGGAGCGGGTCAAGGCCGCCGTCGAGGTGTTCAAGGAGAAGCTGATCCGGCGCGACATCTCGATGAAGGCATTCGACGCCGGCGACCCGCAGCCCTCGGGCAAGACCTACAAGGTCAGTGGCGGCCTCAAGCAGGGCATCAACGCCGAGCAGGCCAAGAAGATCAACAAGCTGGTCCGCGACGAGGGCCCCAAGGGCGTCAAGACCCAGATCCAGGGCGACGAGATCCGGGTGTCGTCCAAGAAACGCGACGACCTGCAGGCCGTCATCTCGCTGCTCAAGGGCGCCGATTTGGACATTGCACTGCAGTTTGTCAACTACAGGTAGAAAGACCCTGCCCACCGGCCCGCCAAGTGCCTAGGCTGGTGACCGTGAACACACAGGATGTCGTCGACGTCGTCATCGTCGGAGCCGGGATCTCGGGTATCGGCGCGGCCTACCGCATCACCGAGCGAAATCCCGGCACCAGCTACGTCATCCTGGAGCGCCGTCAACGCATCGGCGGCACCTGGGACCTGTTCCGCTATCCCGGGGTGCGCTCGGACAGCAGCATCTTCACGCTGTGTCTGCCCTACGAGCCGTGGACCGGCCGGGAACGGGTGGCCGAGGGCCACGAGATCCGCGAATACCTGACCGACGCCGCACGCAAGCACGGCATCGACTCCCACATCCGGTTCAACAGCCACGTGACCGCCGCGGACTGGGATTCGTCGAGCGACACCTGGACGGTCACCGTCGACGAGGGGGGCACCACCCGGCGCTACCGCAGCCGATTCGTGTTCTTCGGGTCCGGCTACTACAACTACGACGATGGCTACACGCCGGAGTTCCCGGGTGTCGAGACCTTCACCGGCACAGTGGTGCACCCGCAGCACTGGCCCGAGGACCTGGACTACACCGGCAAGAAGGTGGTGGTGATCGGCAGCGGCGCCACCGCGATGTCACTGGTGCCGGCACTGACACAGCGGGCCGGGAAGGTCACCTTGCTGCAGCGCACGCCGACGTATCTGATCTCGGCGTCGAAGTACAGCAAGTTCGTCGACGTGGTGGCAAAGCTGTTGCCCCGCAAGGTGGCCCACCCGATCATCCGGATGACCATGGCACTGTTCGAGGGCTGGGTCTGGTTCCTGGCCCGCAAGACGCCGCCGATCCTGAAATGGATGCTGCGCCGCCAGGCAGTCAAAAACCTGCCGCCCGGGTACCCCGTCGACGTCCACTTCAAGCCGCCGTACCAGCCGTGGGATCAGCGGCTCTGCCTGATCCTGGACGCCGATCTCTACGGCGAGATCAGCGCTGGGCGACTGGAGATGGTCACCGACCGGATCGATCACTTCGACACCTCCGGTATCGCGCTGCAATCCGGCCAGCACCTCGACGCCGACGTCATCATCACCGCCACCGGCCTGCAGCTGCAGGCACTGGGCGGTGTCCGGATCAGCCTGGACGGCACCGAGATCAAGCCGGCCGACCGGTTCGTCTACAAGGCGCACATGCTCGACGACGTGCCGAACCTGTTCTGGTGCGTCGGCTACACCAACGCCTCCTGGACGCTGCGCGCCGACATGACCGCGCGGGCCACCGCCAAGCTGATCGACTACATGAACTCCCGCGGCTACACCCACGCCTACCCGCATCTGGGCGATGAACCGCTCACCGAGAAGCCCGCCTGGGACATTCAGGCCGGCTACGTGCTGCGCTCCCTGCACGCGCTGCCCAAATCCGGCACCAAACGGCCGTGGAACGTCCGGCAGAACTACTTCGCCGACGCCGTGGACTACCGCTTCGACCGGATCGACGAGTCGATGGTGTTCGGTCGGGCCGGCGAAAGCGAACCACTGGCGGGGTGAGCCGGGGTAACTTCGCCGCATGGCAGCAGCTACCCGCACCCCCAAGGTCGTCGTGCTCGGCGGCGGATCGTTCGGCACCACGGTGGCCTCCATCTGCTCGCGGCGCGCCCCGACACTGCAATGGGTGCGATCCGAATCGACCGCCGACGACATCAACACCAACCGGCGCAACAGCCGCTACCTGGGCAACGAGGTGGTGCTCAGCGAGACCTTGCGCGCCACTACCGATTTCGCCGAAGCCGCCCACAGCGCCGACGTCATCGTGATGGCGGTGCCCTCGCACGGCTTCCGGGGCGTGCTCACCGAGCTCGCCAGCGAGCTGCGGCCCTGGGTGCCGGTGGTGTCGCTGGTCAAGGGCCTGGAGCAGGGCACCAACATGCGGATGTCGCAGATCGTCGCCGAGGTGCTGCCCGGGCATCCCGCCGGCATCCTGGCCGGGCCGAACATCGCCCGCGAGGTCGCCGAGGGCTACGCCGCCGCGGCGGTACTGGCCATGCCCGACCCGTACCTGGCCGCGGAGCTGGCGTTGCTGTTCCGCACCAAACGGTTCCGGGTCTACACCAGCGATGACGTGACCGGTGTCGAGATGGCCGGAGCGCTCAAGAACGTCTATGCCATCGCGGTCGGGATGGGCTACTCGCTGGGGATCGGCGAGAACACCCGGGCCATGGTGATGGCACGTTCGGTGCGGGAGATGTCCAAGCTCGGCGAGGCGATGGGCGGGGCCCGCGACACGTTCTCCGGTCTGGCCGGCATGGGCGATCTGATCGTCACCTGCACCAGCCAGCGCAGCCGCAACCGCTTCGTCGGCGAACAGCTGGGCGCGGGCAAACCGATCGACGAGATCATCGCGTCGATGAACCAGGTCGCCGAGGGGGTACGCGCAGCCAGCGTGATCATGAAGTTCGCCTCGCAGTACGGGCTGAACATGCCGATCGCGCGCGAGGTCGACGGCGTGATCAACCACGGCTCCACCGTCGAGCAGGCCTACCGCGGGCTGATCGCCGAAACCCCCGGCCACGAGGTGGAGGGAACCGGGTTCTGACTGTGTGATCGCTGTGGGATTCACGTTGAGTGTGTAACCGATGTTTACTTTCCCGACACGTCATATTCCTGGTCCGGAAATACAAGATCAATAGTTTTCCCGCATCTCGGCAACACTGATGAGGGCAGGGGAACCAACCACGATGCTGACCGCGCGTAAAGCCGGCACCGACGTCGACCGACGATCAGACCGACCACGCACGATCCTGCGCTACGACCTGCCGGCATCCCTGGTGGTGTTCCTGGTCGCGCTGCCGCTGTCGCTGGGCATCGCCATCGCCTCCGGCGCCCCGGTGCTCGCCGGACTGATCGCCGCCATCGTCGGCGGCATCGTCGTTGGCGCGCTGGGCGGGTCACCACTGCAGGTGAGCGGGCCGGCGGCCGGGTTGACCGTCGTCGTCGCCGATCTGGTGAGCCGCTTCGGCTGGAAGGTGACGTGCGCGATCACCGTCGGCGCGGGTGTGCTGCAGATGGTGCTGGGGCTGAGCCGGGTGGCGCGGGCCGCGCTGGCGATCTCACCGGTGGTGGTGCACGCCATGCTGGCCGGCATCGGCATCACGATCACCCTGCAACAACTTCACGTGCTGCTGGGCGGTCAGTCGGCGAGTTCGGCGTGGGAGAACCTGGCCGGCCTGCCCGACGGGCTGATCGAGGCACACGGCACCGAGCCGGTGCTGGGCATCCTGGTCATCATCACCATGCTCGCCTGGCGGTCGGTGCCCGGCGCGCTGGGCCGAATCCCCGGGCCGCTGGTCGCGATCGTCGGGGCGACGGTGCTGACCGTGGTGTTCTCCCTCGACGTGCGTCGCATCAGCCTGGACGGGTCACTGCTGGACGCCGTGCAACTGCCCGGGCTGCCGCACGGCAACTGGACTGGCGCCTTCATCGGCGTGGTCATCGTGGCGTTGATCGCCAGCGTGGAGAGCCTGCTCTCGGCGGTGTCGGTGGACCGGATGCACACCGGGGCGCGCACCGACTTCAACCGCGAACTGATCGGTCAGGGCGCCGCCAACGTCACCTCCGGCATGCTGGGCGGCCTGCCGATCACCGGGGTGATCGTCCGCAGCGCCACCAACGTCAATTCGGGCGCGAAGTCGCGAGCGTCGGCGGTCCTGCACGGCGTGTGGATCCTGTTGTTCGCCCTGCCGTTCGCGGGGCTGGTTCAGCAGATTCCCAGTGCGGCACTGGCCGGCCTGCTGATCACCGTCGGGTTCCAGCTGATCAAAACGGTTCACATCGAAGCCGCTTGGCGCAGCGGCGATCTCGCGGTGTACCTGGTGACGGTGCTGGGCGTGGTGTTCCTCAACCTGCTGCACGGGGTGCTGATCGGGCTGGCCCTGGCGATGGTGTTGACCGGCTGGCGGGTGATCCGGGTGCAGATCGTCGCCGAGCACATCGGCGACGAGTGGTTGGTGAGTGTCTCGGGCGCGTGCACCTTCCTGGCGCTGCCCCGGCTGACGGGCGTGCTGGCGGCGATCCCGGCCGGCACGCATGTCACCCTCGACGTCTCGACCACCTACCTCGACCACGCGGCCGAGCAGGCTCTCGAGGACTGGCGGCGTCAGCATTGCGCCACCGGCGGCACGGTATACGCCCCCGGCGACACCACGGCGGACTCGGCGGCCGACGCAACCACACCGGCTGACCAGGTGCCGCAGCGCGCGGAAGCGCCTTAGCCCCGGGCCATCTCCTCGAGCCGGCGAATCCGGTCTGCCATCGGCGGGTGGGTGGAGAACAGCTGGCCGACCTTCTCCCCGACCCGGAACGGGTTGGCGATCATCAGGTGCGACTGGCTGGCCAGCTGCGGTTCGGGCGGCAGCGGCGCGGCCTGCACCCCGTCGGAGATCTTGCGCAGCGCCGACGCCAGCGCCAGCGGGTCACCGGTCAACACGGCACCGGACTGATCGGCCTGATACTCGCGCGACCGCGACACCGCCAACCGCACGATCGACGCCGCCAGCGGCCCCACCAGCGCGACCAGCAGCATCGCCAGCGGGTTGCCGTCGCGACGGTTGCCCATGAACATCGCCATGTTGGCCAACCCGGTGATCACCGAGGCCAGCGCACCGGCCACACACGAGATCAGGATGTCGCGGTTGTAGACGTGCGACAGCTCGTGGCCCAGCACCGCGCGTAGCTCGCGCTCGTTGAGCAGCCGCAGGATTCCGCTGGTGCAACACACCGCGGCGTGGCGCGGGTTGCGGCCGGTGGCGAACGCGTTGGGGGCATTGGTGTCGCTGACGTACAGCCGCGGCATCGGCTGGTGGGCGGCGGTGGCCAGCTCACGCACGATCCGGTACATCTGCGGCGCCTGGACCTCGGTGACCGGCTGGGCGTGCATCGCCCGCAACGCGAGCTTGTCGCTGTTGAAATAGGTGTAGACGTTCATCCCCACGGCGAACAGCACCGCCAGCCACATCATCTCCGGCCCGAACGCCCGGCCCACCAAGACGATCAGCCCCGACATGACGAGCAGCAGCAAGAACGTCTTCGCCGTGTTGCGATGCGGGTGCCAGGTCATCGACTTCCTCCTCGGAGATCCGCGGTCTTGCTCATTAAACGCCGCGGACACCGCCCGGGTTCCGGCATTGCGATCAGCCGTGCCGGTTGACGGTGTAGTCGACCAGGCCGGCCAGTGCCGCACGGCCGACACAGTCGGGCAGCGAGGCCAGCTCCGCGCGGGCCTGCGCGGCGTAGTCGGCCACCGTCTCCTTGGCCCTGGCCATGCCCGCCGAGGCCCGCAGCAACCCCAGCGCCTCGGCCAGCACCGCATCGTCGGTGACCGGCTCGGCCAGCAAGGTGCGCAGCCGCTCGGCGTCCGGGCCGGTCTCGGCCAGCGCGTAGAGCACCGGCAGGGTGTGCACGCCTTCGCGCAGGTCGGTACCGGGCAGCTTGCCGGACTCGTCGGGGTCGGAATCGATGTCGATGATGTCGTCGGAGATCTGGAACGCGGTGCCGACGATGCCGCCGAGGCGGGCCAGCCGCTCGATCTGTTCGCCGTCGGCGCCGGAGAACGTCGCGCCGAACCGTCCGGACGCCGAGATCAGGCAGGCCGTCTTCTCGTAGACCACCTTGAGGTAGTGCTCGATGGCGTCCACGCCCTCGTCGGCGCCGCGGGTCTCGCGCATCTGGCCGGTCACCAGTTGGGCGAAGGTCTCGGCGATGATGCGCACCGCCTCCGGCCCGAGCCGCGACACCAGCCGGGAGGCCGTCGCGAACAGATAGTCACCGGCCAGGATCGCGATGTTGTTGCCCCACCGCGCGTTGGCGCTCGGCGCCCCGCGGCGGATCTGCGCCTCGTCCATCACGTCGTCGTGATACAGCGTGGCCAGGTGCACCAGCTCGATCACCGCGCCGGCCACGGTCACCTGCCAGGCGTCGGGTTCGGGGCCCAGCTGGGCCGACAGCACCGTGAACAACGGCCGGAAGCGCTTGCCGCCGGCGTCGAACAGATGGGTGACGGCCTCGGTCATCAGCGCGTCGCCGCCACGCAACTCGGTGTCCATCAGCTCTTCGATGCGCGCCACCCCGTCGCGCACACTGCCCGCGAACGCCGGGTCACCCAACCCGCTGAAATCCAGCCCCGCCACCACACTCGCCGGTGTCCTCACGGCTCCAACATACTTGTGAGTGTGAATTCGCAGGCTGATGTGGTGGTCGTGGGTGCCGGTCCGTCGGGGTCGGCGGCCGCCGCCTGGGCGGCGCGGGCTGGCCTGGACGTGCTGGTGGTCGACCGGGCCACCTTCCCCCGCGACAAGCCCTGCGGCGACGGGCTGACCCCCAGGGCCGTCGAGCAGCTCGAGTTGTTGGGCCTGGGCGACTGGCTCGACAGCCACATCCGGCACCGCGGCCTGCGGATGTCGGGGTTCGGCGGCGACGTGCAGGTGGACTGGCCAGGGCCGTCGTTCCCGTCGACCGGCAGCGCCGCGCCGCGCACCGAGCTCGACGACCGCATCCGCAAGGTGGCCGAGGAATCGGGTGCGCGGATGCTGTTGGGCGCCAAGGCCGTCGGCGCCCACCACGATTCGTCGGGGCGGGTGCGTTCGGTGGTGCTGGCCGACGGCACCGAGGTGCGCTGCCGGCAGCTGATCGTCGCCGACGGGGCCCGCTCCACACTGGGCCGGGTGCTGGGCCGGCAATGGCATCAGGAGACGGTCTACGGCGTGGCTGCGCGCGGATACCTGGCTTCGCCGCGCGCCGACGAACCCTGGCTGACCTCGCACCTGGAGCTGCGCTCCCCCGACGGCGCAGTGCTGCCGGGCTACGGGTGGATCTTCCCGCTGGGCAACGGCGAGGTGAACATCGGCGTCGGCGCGCTGGCCACCGTCAAGCGGCCCGCCGACGTGGCGTTGCGGCCGCTGATGTCCTACTACGCCGACCTGCGCCGCGACGAGTGGGGGTTCGAGGGCCCGGTGCGCGCGCCGGCCAGCGCACTGTTGCCGATGGGCGGTGCGGTCTCCGGGATCGCCGGGCCGAACTGGATGCTGATCGGTGACGCCGCCGCGTGCGTCAACCCGCTCAACGGCGAGGGCATCGACTACGGGATGGAGACCGGGCAGCTGGCGGCCGAGATGCTCGACTGCCCGGATCTGACCCATGCCTGGCCGGAGTTGCTGGCCGCCCGCTACGCCCGCGGGTTCTCGGTGGCCCGGCGGCTGGCGCTGCTGCTGACGTTCCCGCGGTTCCTGCCGGCCACCGGCCCGGTGGCGATGCGCTCGACGATGCTGATGCGGGTGGCGGTGCGGGTGATGGCCAACCTGGTCACCGATGAGGACGCGGACTTCGTGGCGCGCGCCTGGCGCGGCGGGGGGCGGCTGTCCCGGCTGATCGACCGCCGCCGGCCATTCTCCTAGCCCGTTTTCCCCCGCGAGCAGACGCAAAGGCCCCTAGAACCACGCCATCTAGGGGGCCTACGTGTCTGCTCGCCGCAATGTCAGGACCATTGACATATATCAGGCGCCTTGATATACCGGGGTGATGAGCGAAGAACCACTGGATTTCCAGTTCGACGCCGCCTACCGCGGCGAGTCCGAGCAGATGGGCTTGGGCGCTAAACCACCGTGGAGCATCGGGGAGCCTCAGCCCGAGCTGGCCACCCTGATCGAGCAGGGCAAGTTCCACGGCGACATCCTCGACGTCGGCTGCGGCGAGGCCGCCATCTCGCTGCACATGGCCGAGCGGGGCCACACCACCGTTGGCATCGACCTGTCGCCGACCGCCATCGACCTGGCGCGCGCCGAGGCCGCCAAGCGCGGTCTGACCAACGCCACCTTCGAGGTCGCCGACATCAGCAACTTCACCGGCTACGACGGCCGGTTCGGCACCATCGTCGACAGCACGCTGTTCCACTCCATCCCGGTGGAGGCACGCGACGGCTACCAGCGTTCCATCGTGCGCGCCGCCGCGCCGGGGGCGTCGTACTTCGTGCTGGTCTTCGACAAGGCCGCGGTCCCGGAGGGCCCGCCGTTCGCGGTGACCGACGACGAACTGCGCGACATCGTGTCGAAGTACTGGGTGATCGACGAGATCAAACCGGCCCGGCTGCACGCGGTGTTCCCCGACGACTTCCCCGGCTTCGGCGGCGTTCCGCTGCGCGACGAGGGCAATGGGCGCAAGTCGGCGGCGGGCTGGCTGCTCTCGGCGCACCTGGGCTGAATGCCATGTCCGAGGGGAAGCTGCCCGGCTGGCTCAAGCCGATGAACAAGGTCATGGTGGCGATGCAAAAGCTCGGCATCACCGCCGGCCCGGTCACCGTGCTGACGGTGCCGGGCCGCAAGTCCGGCCGGCCGCGCAGCACGCCGATGACACCGTTCACCGTCAACGGCAGCGTGCACGGCGTGGCGTTTCCCGGTGCGGACTGGGCGAGCAATGCCCGCGCCGCCCGAGTGGGCACGTTGACCCGCGGACGCAAGACGCGACCGGTGCAGATCGTCGAACTGTCCGCCGCCGAGGCACGCCCGGTGCTACGGGCGTTTCACTCCGAGGTTCCGGTCGGTGTGGGCTTCATGAAGCGCACCGGCCTGGCGCCGCACGGCACCCCCGAGGAGGTCGAAGCGCTCGCCGGCCGCTGCGCGGTCTTCCGGTTCGACCCGGCGACCTGACGCGCGAGCAGTCCCCCGCACGCGGGAGGTGCCCCCAGCGTAGGCCCCCCAAATCGAGCGCGTTTTGGGGGCCTTCACGTCTGCTCGGCGAAATGAATTAACCGGGCTTGATCGCCGAGTGCAGCGCGACGATGCCGCCGGTGAGGTTGCGCCAGTTGACATCCGACCAGCCCGCCTGCCCGATCTGCTCGGCCAGCGCGGCCTGATCCGGCCAGGCGCGAATCGACTCGGCCAGATAGACGTAGGCCTCCGGATTGGACGACACCGCGCGGGCCACCCCCGGCAGCGCCCGCATCAGGTACTCCTTGTAGGCGGTGGCGAACACCGGCACGGTCGGGGTGGAGAACTCACAGACCACCAGCCGCCCACCGGGTTTGGTCACCCGGGCCATCTCGCGCAGGCCCGCCACGGGGTCGACGACATTGCGCAGCCCGAAGCTGATCGTCACCGCGTCAAACACCGCGTCGCCGAACGGCAGTTTGGTGGCATCCCCGGCCACCTTGGGCACGTCGCGTTTGTGGCCGGCGGCCAGCATGGCGACCGAGAAGTCCGCGGCCACACACCACGCACCCGACTTCGCCAGTTCGACCGTCGACACCGCGGTGCCGGCGGCCAGGTCCAGCACCGTCTCGCCGGGCCGCAGTCCGAGCGCCTTGCGGGTGGCCCGGCGCCAGGCACGATCGCGGCCCAGCGACATCACCGTGTTGGTCAGGTCGTAGCGGCGCGCGACACCGTCGAACATCGACGCCACGGCATGGGGATCTTTGTCCAGGTGGGCGCGGCTCACCGGGTCGACGCTACTCGCCTCCGATAGGGTTCGTGGAATGCGGTCTTGGCTGGGCACATTGGTGGCACTGGTGACGTTCGGCGTGGCGTTGGCGGCTCCGGCGATGGCCGAACCGCCCGGCACGACGCGGGCGCCCGATCACTTCGGGGTGCTCGCCGGATCAGCGGACGCCCCCGTGCAGCTGGAGCTGTTCTGCGATCCGCAGTGCTCCGAGTGCGCGAAATTCGTGGCGGACTCCGGCGGTGAGCTGAGCCGGCACCTGGCGGCCAGCGACGTCGCGGTGACCTACCGCTGGATGACGTTTCTGGACGCCCGCCGCGGCAATGACACCTCCGCGCGGGTCGGCAACGCGCTGATGGCAGCCGCCGATCCGGCCACCTCGGCGTCGACCTACCAGACGTTCGTCAACGAGCTGTACCGCAAGGGCGGCACCCCGAACCTCGAGGAGATCGCGACCACCGCGCGGGACAGCGGCCTGCCCGCCCACGTCGTGGACCGGATCGCGGCCGGGGAGTTCGCGGTCGACCCCACCTCGATGAACGCCTTCAACCGGGTGCAACTGCTGGCGGCCAATCCGGAGAGTCCCGGCACGCCCACGGTTTACGACCTTGGCACCAGAACGGTCGTCGACACCGATGAGGCCGGCTGGCTGGACCGTCTGGTGGAACAGCGTTAGCGCGACCCGCACAATCAACGCCCTGGGTGCACACTCAACGCGCCGTCACCCTCCCGGGGCGCGTCAGTGGTGGGCGTTCATGGTGCGTCGGCGGCGTTGAGTGTGCGGGCCGACCGCCCCAACCGCCGTTCGACGACGGCCAGCCCCGCCAGCGCCACGGCGCCGACCAGCAAGGCGATCACCACGATCGAGCCGGCGGGGATGATCGCCAGGACCGCGGTGCGGTGCTGCACCCGCACCAGGTCGGGGTCGCTCTTGTCGTATTCGACATAAATGCGCATCCCGGTTGCCAGTTCGGACGGGTAGAGCACGCCGAGCTCGGGACGGTAGGTGATTCGCTCCGGGGTGACGAACTCGATGGTGGAGCGGCGGAAACCCGCGTTGAGAACCTCGGCCTCGGCCACGCCCATGTCACGCTCGATGGCGATGTCGTTGCGCCAGGCCCCCGCCACCAACAACAACGACTGCATGGTGACCACGATCATCATGATCAGCACCGCCATCCGCGACCAGCGCAGCAGGCGTCCAGCCGGGCTATTGCGCGGCACGGTGCCCTCGCCGTGAATCAGTCTGCGCAGCAACGACTTCAACGAAGTGAGGCGAGGCGATCTCACAGCGCGGCCTTGATCGCGGCGTGCAGCGCCCGCAGCGAGGAGCGGTCGGCTTTGACCTCGAGCACCCGCATCCCGCCGGCGGGTTCGGCCAGTGCGGCGGCCAGCTCCCCGACCTCGATCTGGCGGGACTCGACGTGATAGGCGCGGCACAACGCGCCGACGTCGACGTCGTGCGGGGTGCCGAAGATCCGCGACGACACGTCGGCGAACCGGGGATCGCCCTGTTCCAGCAGCTCGAAGATGCCGCCGCCGTTGTCGTTGGAGACCACGATGGTCAGCTGCCGGGGCGTC
The DNA here is from genome assembly GCF_003284925.1 of Mycolicibacter senuensis. Taxonomy (GTDB): domain Bacteria; phylum Actinomycetota; class Actinomycetes; order Mycobacteriales; family Mycobacteriaceae; genus Mycobacterium; species Mycobacterium algericum_A. The sequence continues at coordinate 26,444 of NZ_QMEX01000022.1, read as the reverse complement.
GGCTCGGTGGGCCCGATCAGCAGCCCGGAGCTGTCGTGCACGAACGTCAGATCCCCGATCAGGGCGATGGTGCGGCCGGGATCGGACCCGCGTTCGAAGGCCAGCGCCGCGCCGATCGCGGTGGACACCGTGCCGTCGATACCGGCGACCCCGCGGTTGGACCGCACCGCCACGCCGTCGGCGGCGAAGCCCACCAGCGCGGCGTCGCGGACCGGGTTGGAGGCGCCCAGCACCAGCTGATCACCGGGCCGCAGCGCGTCGACGACGGCGGCGGCCACATGCAGGCCCGTGGTGAGCGGGTGGGCGGCCAACTGGTCGCGTACGGCGGCGTTGGCGCCGGCGTTCAGCTCCGCGCAGCGGCGCAGCCAGGCCGCATCCGGTTGCCCGGTGGTGACGGCCCGGGTGCCGGTGGCCTGGGAGTTTCCCGACACGTCCGGCCAGCGCGGCCCGGTGGTCAGCGCGAACACCGGCACCGAGGGATCGGCCAGCAACGCCGACACCGGCCGGTGCAGGGTCGGCCGGCCGGCCATGATGACCTGCTGCGGACGCAGCAACGGCAACGCCAGCGGGTGCAGTGGATTCTGCGGCGTCGGAGCTGTCGGTTCGGCGACGGTGGGCAGCGCCGCCAGGTTCGGGTGCGCCCCGGCGCCATGTCCGGCGATCACCACGGTGTCGGGGGTCAAGTCGATGTCCAACGGCTGGTCGAAGGTGACCGGCGGGGTATAGGTCCACGGCCTGCCGTCCCGGCGGCCGGGCAGCACCGACCCACCATCGTCAGCCTCGGGCACCAGCGGCTCACGCAGCGGGATGTCGAACTGCACCGGTCCCGCGTTGGCGGTGCGAGATCCGTTGGCGGCGGCCAACACCCGGCACACCGCCGAGCGCCAGGTGGCGTTGAGGGCATCGATGCGCTCCGGCGCGTCCTCGGCCAGCCCCAGGCTGATGGTGGCGCGTACCTGGGTGCCGAAGTAGCCGAGCTGCTCCATGGTCTGGTTGGCGCCGGTGCCCAGCAGCTCATAAGGCCGGTTGGCGGACAGCACGATCAGCGGCACCCGCGCGTAGTTGGCCTCCACCACCGCGGGCCCCAGATTGGCCACCGCGGTGCCCGAGGTCATCGCCACGCACACCGGTGCGCCCCCGCCCACCGCCAACCCGATCGCCAGGTAGCCGGCGGTGCGCTCGTCGATGCGGACGTGCAACCGCAGTCGGCCGGCCCGGTCGGCGTCGTGCAGCGCGAACGCCAGCGGTGCGTTGCGCGACCCCGGGCACAGCACCACGTCGCGGACACCGCCGCGGATCAGCTCGTCGACGACGATGCGGGCCTGTGCCGTCGAGGGGTTGGTCATTGTTATGAGGTTAGTCGTGTGTCGGGGGCGCGGGCGTCCAGCGGAAGGGCCGGCCGTCGACCTCGGTCAGGAACTCCAGCGCCGCCTTGTTGACCTCGTCGGGTCGCTCGATGAACCCGAGGTGCCCGGCGTCGGGAATCTCCAGGTAGCGGGCCCCCGGGATGGCGTCGGCGACCTCGCGACTCAGGTGAGCCGGGGTGACGACGTCGTCGCCGAACCCGATCACCAGCACCGGTTGGGTGATGCTGGCGTAGGCCGGAAGGCGGTTGGTCAGCGGCGCCACGTCCAGCTGGCAGCGCAGGCCCGGGGTGTTCTTGACCGGCCACATCGTGAACATCGCGATCCAGTCCCTGATCGCGGCGTCGTCGCTGAGGGTCTTCGGCGAAAAGCTTTCCAGCATCCGCACTTTCGCTTCGTATTCGGCGGGCAGGTCGATTCCGGACTCGGCGAGCTTCACGTCGGCTTGATAGAAGAAGTCCCGGGTGCGGTCGTGGCGGCCCCGGGTGGCCATCAACACGGCGGATTTCACCAGTTCGGGGCGGGCCAGCATCAGTTCCTGGGCGATGAACGAGCCCATCGACACCGCGACGATGCGCACCGGGCCGACGTCGAGGGTTTCGATCAGCTGCGCGGTGTCGGCCACCATGGTCGCGGTGGTGAACCCCGAGGCGTTCTCGGTGGCGCCGATGCCGCGGTTGTCGAAGGTGATCGGGCGGTAGCGGGCGAGTTGGAAGTCGCGCACCTGGTGCAGGTGCCAGCCGCGTCCCGCGCCGCCACGCCCGGCGATGAACAGCACCGGATCGCCATCCTGATTACGGTCGTCGTAAGCAAGGTTGGTCACGGTGTGAAGGTACGCGACCCGCCGACACCTTAAGGTGTCAGGAGCAACTGCGCAGCTGGGGACGGTGATGCGGAGCGGGACCGCGGGGATGGCATCAGGGCTGGTGCTGGCCTGCGCCCTGCTGACCGGTTGCTCGAGGGTCACCGTCGGCCTCGCTGTGCCTGCCGACCACGAGGGGCCCCGGCCGGTGGCGGCGTCGGCGCTGCCGGATCTGCTGCTGGAGGCCTCCACCGTCAGCGACATCATGGGCTCCGCCGACATGCGGGTCAAAGATTCCCGGTCACGGATGTTCGACTCCGTCCGGCAGTTCCCCGACCGCTCCTGCCTGGCGGCGTGGATGCCCGTCGAGCAGTCGGTCTACGCCGCCAGCGAGTGGACTGCGACGTTCATCCAGACCCTCTCCGAATCCTCGCTGGACCACTTCGTGATCCAGGCGGTGACGATGTTCGTGAGCCGCGACGACGCACAGAGCTTCTTCGACGCGACCGCCCGGCGGTGGTCACCCTGCGGCGAGCGGTCCTTCACGACCAGCAAGGGCGACGACGCCGAGACGCCGTGGACGTTCGACACCGTCGTCGACATCGACTCCACGGTGTGGATGACCCAACACCAGGACGACAACGCGGGCTGGTCATGCCAACGGGCGCTGCGAGTCTCCAACAACATCGCGATCGATGTGCTGGCGTGCAAGCTCTACGTCGGCGACGAGGCCGTCACGATCGCCAACGGCATTGACGCACGGCTACCCAGCGTGTGAGCCCTCAGAGCTTTTTGATGCCACGGACGATCCGGTGGAACGGGACCACGGCGGTCAGGCCGCTGCGCAGGCTGCGTTGCAGGGCACTCAAATTCGCCAACACGATGTAGCGCACCCCGCAGTCTCGCCACACCGCAACCTGGTCGATGATCTCGCCGGGAGTACCGACCAACGCCGTGCCCCGAACCATTTCCGGGGTAATGCCTTTGATGTGCGAGAGTGCGGTCTGCTCGTCCCAGCCATGCGGTAGCAGGTCTTGCCCTCCGGCGAAGCCAACCCCCAGTGGGTGCTGCGCTCCGTGGTGAGCGAAGAACTCGTCGTTGGCGTTCAGCACCCACGCCTTGATCATCTCCGAGTCCAGCGCCTCGTCCACCTCGGCTGCGCTGCGGCCGGTCACCACCCCGATCCACAGCGCCGGGACGATGGACAGCGGATCGCGTCCGGCATCCGAGGCCGCGGCACGAACGGCGTCCAGCCGCTCCGCGTACTGGTGTGGTTGGTGCGGCGAGGCCGGCAAGAAGCCGTCGCCGTAGCGGCCCACCGCGCGCAGCATGCGCGGCCCGTGCGCGGCGATCCAGATCGGCGGCCACGTGCCGCGGTAGGGCGGCAGGTCGAACAGCGCGTTGCGCAACGGGAAATACGGTGAGTCCCGGTTGACCAGTGCCCCACCGGAATCCCACAATGCCCGGATGGTCGCGATGGCCTCTTCGAACCGGGCGACCGGCTTGGACCACTCCACTCCGTAGGGTTCGTTGCCCTCCCGCTCGCCGGTGCCGATACCGAGGATGGCCCGGCCCCGGGTGAGCAGGTGCAGGGTCGCCGCGGCTTGGGCGGTGACCGCCGGATTGCGCCGGCCGGTGTCGGTCACCGAGGTGCCCAGCCGCAGCCGGGCCACGCGGTTGCGGGCGGCGATGTGCCCGAGCATGGTCCACGGCTCCAGGTAGGCGTCCACCGACGGCATGATCTTGGTCACGCCGACGTATTTGGGCTGCCACAGCGCCCGCGGGAACAGCGCGTTGAGGTGGTCGGGCGCCCAGAGCGAGTCGGCTCGGCCGGCCACCGCACTCAGGTAGTTGACCCTGGTGAGGGTGTCGACGACCGGGCGCGCGGCCATGACGGGATCTTGGACACCCACACCGAATCCGGCCATTGGCGCACTGTGCTCCACCAGCGTCGGCCTGCCAAGAGTAAGCGCCTACCCTAAATGCACGTAGCAGGCCTTGATCCGCTCGATCCACCACTGCCGCCGTCGCGCCGGGGCGGCCAGCGCGTGTAGCCGGGCCGGGTCCGGGGTGACGGGCCGCACCGGCAAGTAGCCGTCAGTTTGTGGCGGCGTCTCGGCGATGTCTTCGACGAACAGCGACCCGGTGCCCAGCCCGCAGGCGTGCGGCAACTCCGGCAGTGCCGCCGCCGCATGCAGACCGGCCGCGATGCCGACCGCGGAGTCGATCGCGCTGGAGATCACCACCGGGATGCCGATCTGGTCGGCGATCGCCAGCAGCACCGAAATCCCGCCCAGCGGAGCGACTTTGAGTACCGCGATATCGGCGGCGCCGGCTTTGGCGACGGCCAATGGGTCATCAGCTTTGCGGATGCTCTCGTCGGCCGCGATCGGGACGTCGATGCGGCGGCGCAGCTCGGCGAGTTCGGCGACGGTGGCGCAGGGTTGTTCCAGGTACTCCAGGGGGCCCAGCGCCGTTGCCGCCTGCACGGCTTGCGCCACGCTCCAGCCGCCGTTGGCGTCGACCCGCACGGTGGGGACCAGCGCACGGACCGCCGCCACGCGGGCGACGTCGTCGGCCAGCGACTGGCCGGGTTCGGCGACCTTCACCTTGGCGGTGTGGGCGCCGGGAAACCGTGCCAGCACCTCGCGCACCTGCTCGGCGGCCACGGCGGGCACGGTGGCGTTGATCGGGATGCGGTCGCGGCGGGCCGGCGGCGGCTGCTGGTAGGCACCCTCGATGGCAGCGGCCAGCCAGTGCGCGGCCTCAGGCGGTTCGTACTCGGCGAACGCCCCGAACTCCCCCCAGCCGGCCGGGCCGTCGATCAACGCCAGTTCGCGAACGGTGATGCCGCGGAATTTGACGCGCATCGGCAGCGCCACCACGTGCAACCGGTCGAGGATGTCCTCGATTTGCGGGGGCATAGAGGTAGGTTCTCAGATCATGCGGACTGGCGCGGAACCCTCTCACCGGGACCCGGCACGACAACCGTCGGTCCGCTCCGCATGGCCACCGCCTTCGAGGCGATGATCGACGTGGTTACGGTGGGCGCGGCCGGGCGGAATTACAACACGTTCTAGTCTGGCCAGATGGACGACCACCCACCGTTGCGCAATCCCGTTCACATGGGCCACCTGCTGGCCGGCGCGCTGAAACGCCACCGCGACACCCCGGTGCTGTTCCTCGGCGACACCACGCTGACCGGCGGGGAACTCGCCGACAAGATCAGCCAGTACATCCAGGCCTTCGAGGCGCTGGGCGCCGGCACCGGCACCGCGGTCGGGCTGCTGTCGCTGAACCGCCCCGAGGTGCTGATGATCATCGGCGCCGGGCAGACCATGGGCTACCGGCGTACCGCGCTGCATCCGCTGGGTTCGCTGGACGACCACGCCTACGTGCTGGCCGACGCCGGGATCTCCACGCTGATCATCGACCCGAATCCGGCGTTCGTGCAGCGCGCGCTGGGCCTGCTGGAGAAGGTCGAGTCGCTGCGCCAGATCTTGACCATCGGACCGGTCCCCGCCGAACTGGCCGACGTGGCGAGCGATCTGTCCGCCGAGGCGGCGAAGTACCCGGTGCGCCCACTGGTGGCCGCCGATCTGGCCCCCGACCACATCGGCGGGCTGACCTACACCGGTGGGACGACCGGGAAGCCCAAGGGCGTGATCGGCACCGTGGAGTCGATCACCACCATGACCCAGATTCAGCTGGCCGAGTGGGAGTGGCCCGCCAATCCGAAGTTTCTGATGTGCACCCCGCTGTCGCATGCCGGGGCGGCGTTTTTCGCCCCGACGCTGATCAAGGGCGGCCAGATGGTGGTGGCGGCGAAGTTCGATCCCGCCGAGATCCTGAAAACCATTGAGGAACAGCGGATCACCGCGACGATGCTGGTGCCGTCGATGCTGTATGCGCTGATGGACCACCCGGATTCACGCACCCGGGATCTGTCGTCGCTGGAGACGGTGTACTACGGCGCGTCGGCGATCAACCCGGTGCGGCTGGCCGAGGCGATCGAGCGGTTCGGGCCGATCTTCGCCCAGTACTACGGCCAGTCCGAAGCCCCGATGGTGATCACCTACCTGGCCAAGGGTGACCACGACGAGAAGCGGCTCACCTCCTGCGGGCGCCCGACGCTGTTCGCGCGCACCGCCCTGCTGGGCGCGGACGGCCAACCGGTGCCCCAGGGCGAGGTCGGCGAGATCTGCGTCGGCGGGCCGCTGCTGTCCGGCGGGTACTGGAATCTGCCGGAGGCGACCGCGGAGACGTTCCGGGACGGCTGGATGCACACCGGCGACATGGCCCGCGAGGACGAGGACGGCTTCTGGTTCATCGTCGACCGGGTCAAGGACATGATCGTCACCGGCGGCTTCAACGTGTTCCCCCGCGAAGTCGAGGACGTGGTGGCCGAGCACGCCGCGGTGGCGCAGGTGTGTGTCATCGGCACTCCGGACGACAAGTGGGGCGAGGCGGTGACCGCGGTGGTGGTGTTGCGTCCCGAGGCGCCCCGCGACGATGAGGCGATCGCGGCGATGACCGCCGAGATCCAGGACGCGGTCAAGCAGCGCAAGGGCTCGGTGCAATCGCCGAAGCGGGTGATCGTGGTCGACGCCCTGCCGGTGACCGCGCTGGGCAAGCCGGACAAGAAGGCCGTCCGCGCCCAGTTCTGGGAAGGCGCCGAGCGGGCCATCGGGTAGCGGCTGATGCGGAGCGCCCCGGTAGCGTCGCAGGCGTGAGCAGCAACCCCTTTGACAAGAGCATCTGGCGAGCGGTCGACGGCTTCGACGGCCTGACCGACATCACCTACCACCGCCACGTCACCGACGCCACGGTGCGGGTGGCGTTCGATCGCCCCGAGGTGCGCAACGCGTTTCGCCCCCACACCGTCGACGAGCTGTATCAGGTACTCGATCACGCCCGGATGTCCCCGGACGTCGGGGTGGTGCTGCTGACCGGCAACGGGCCGTCGGCCAAAGACGGCGGCTGGGCGTTCTGCTCCGGTGGCGATCAGCGCATCCGCGGCCGCAGCGGCTACCAGTACGCCAGCGGGGAGACCGCGGACACCGTCGACGCCGCCCGCGCCGGGCGACTGCACATTCTGGAGGTGCAGCGGCTGATCCGGTTCATGCCCAAGCCGGTGATCGCCCTGGTCAACGGCTGGGCCGCCGGCGGCGGGCACAGCCTGCATGTGGTGTGCGACCTGACGCTGGCCAGCCGCGAGCACGCGAAGTTCAAGCAGACCGACGCCGACGTCGGCAGCTTCGACGGCGGCTACGGCAGCGCGTATCTGGCCCGCCAGGTAGGCCAGAAATTCGCCCGGGAGATCTTCTTTCTGGGCCGGGCCTACACCGCTGAGCAGATGCACCACATGGGTGCGGTCAACGAGGTCGTCGACCACGCCGAGCTGGAGAGCGTCGGCGTGGACTGGGCGCGTCAGATCAACGGCAAATCCCCTCAGGCGCAGCGCATGCTGAAGTTCGCCTTCAACCTGCTCGACGACGGCCTGGTGGGTCAGCAACTGTTCGCCGGCGAGGCCACCCGGCTGGCCTACATGACCGACGAGGCCGTGGAGGGCCGGGATTCGTTCCTGGAGAAGCGCGACCCCGACTGGAGCCGCTTCCCCCGCTATTTCTGAGCGGGCGGGGTTCGTTCTGGGCGGGCGGGGTTCGCCGAGGCTGTAGTTAGCGCGGAAAAGTGCGAGTGGCGTTCACGGTAACGACAGTTTCGGCGCGTTCTGAGCCCCGCATAGAGTGGCTATCCATGAGCAAGAGCCCCCTACGCCGCCTGACCGAGGCGGTCACCCTGGCCGCGATGCGCCCGCCCGTCGCACCGCAACTGCTGGCGTATCGGCCGCTGGCCAAACCGGTCGACCTGAGCGGCAAGCGGGTGCTGCTCACCGGCGCGTCGTCGGGCATCGGTGAGGCCGCCGCCGAACTGTTCGCCGACGCCGGCGCCACCGTGGTGGCGGTGGCCCGACGCAAGGATCTGCTCGACGCGGTCGCGGGGCGGATCACCGCCGCCGGCGGCGACGCGACCGCCATCGCGTGCGACCTGTCCGACATGGACGCCGTGGACGCGCTGGCCGCCGACGTACAGCAGCGGCTGGGCGGGGTGGACATCCTGGTCAACAACGCCGGCCGCTCCATCCGGCGGCCGCTGGCCGAATCCCTGGACCGCTGGCACGACGTCGAGCGGACCATGACGCTGAACTACTACTCGCCGCTGCGGCTGATCCGCGCGATCGCCCCCGGCATGTTCGAGCGCGGCGACGGGCACATCATCAACGTCGCCACCTGGGGCGTGATGACCGAAGCCTCACCGTTGTTCGCGGTGTACAACGCCTCCAAAACCGCGCTGTCGGCGGTCAGCCGCGTCATCGAAACCGAATGGGCACAAAAGGGCGTGCATTCCACCACGCTGTACTACCCGCTGGTGGCCACCCCGATGATCGCGCCGACCAAGGCCTTCCGGAACCGCCCGGCGTTGACCGCACACGAAGCCGCCGAGTGGATGATCACCGCGGCGCGCAGCCGGCCGGTCCGGATCGCCCCGCGGATCGCGGTGACCGCCCGGGCACTGGACGTGATGGCGCCGGGCCTGGTGACCACGGTGATGCAGCGCGGAACGTGATAGACACGAGGCCATGGAGAGCTCGTGGAGGTCCTAGCCAGCCGGGTGCTGCTGCGACCGGCCGACTACCAGCGTTCGCTGCGGTTCTACCGCGACGAGATCGGACTGGCGATCGCGCGTGATTACGGCGCCGGGATGGTGTTCTACGCCGGGCAGTCACTGATCGAGCTGGCCGGTCACGGCGGCCCGGAACGTCCGGGGGCGTCGTTTCCCGGCGCGCTGTGGCTGCAGGTGCGCGACGTCGCGGCCACCCAGGCCGAACTGGAGGGCCGGGGCGTGCCGATCGCCCGCGAAGCACGCCGGGAGCCGTGGGGGCTGCATGAGATGCATGTCACCGACCCCGACGGCGTCACGCTGATTTTCGTGGAGGTGCCCGCCAATCACCCGCTGCGCCGCGACACCCGCCAGGACAACCGCGCCGAATCCGAAGGTTAACGGCAGGCAAACACTTCGAAACGTCTCGGCGTACACCCGCATTTCGCCAGCGTGAACGTTCGACAACGACCCAAGCGGCCGCCAGAATTGACGCTGTGATGCTCTGGTGAGCCTTGATCTGTTCCTTTTGATCATCGTGGTGATCACGGCGCTCGGCTTCGACTTCACCAACGGATTTCATGACACCGGCAACGCCATGGCGACGTCGATCGCCAGCGGGGCGCTCAAGCCCAAGGCCGCCGTCACCATGTCGGCCTGCCTGAACCTGATCGGCGCCTTCCTGTCGACCGCGGTGGCGGCGACGATTGCCAAAGGACTGGTGGACGCCCACCTGGTGACCCTGGAACTGGTTTTCGCCGGCCTGGTCGGCGGCATCGTGTGGAACCTGCTGACCTGGCTGCTGGGCATTCCGTCCAGCTCCTCGCACGCCCTGATCGGCGGCATCGTGGGTGCGATGATCGCCGCCGTAGGCGCGCACGGGGTGATCTGGAGCGGCGTGGTGTCCAAGGTGCTGATTCCGGCCGTGGTGGCCACCGTGATCGCCACCGTGATCGCCTCCGTCGGCACCTGGCTGGTGTACCGCATCACCCGCGGCGTCGACGAGCGCAAGTCCGAGAAGGTGTTTCAGCGCGGCCAGATCGGCTCGGCCGCGTTGGTGTCGTTGGCGCACGGCACCAACGACGCCCAGAAGACCATGGGCGTGATCTTCCTGGCCCTGATGTCCTACGGCGCGGTCAGCACGTCGGCGACGCTGCCGCCGCTGTGGGTGATCGTCAGCTGTGCGCTCGCGATGGCGGCCGGCACCTACACCGGAGGCTGGCGCATCATCCGCACGCTGGGCAAGGGCCTGGTCGAGATCAAGCCGCCGCAGGGCATGGCCGCCGAGTCGGCCGCCGCCTCGGTCATCTTGTTGTCCAGCCACTTCGGGTACTCGCTGTCGACCACTCAGGTCGCCACCGGGTCGGTGCTGGGCAGCGGTGTCGGTAAGCCGGGCGCCCAGGTGCGTTGGAGTGTCGCCGGACGAATGGTGTCGGCGTGGCTGGTGACGCTGCCGATGGCCGGCGGTGTCGGCGCAGGCGCCTACGGCATCGTGCACGGCATCGGCGGCTACCTCGGGATCGGCGTCGGCGTGACGCTGCTGATCACCGTGGTGCTGGCGATCTGGCTGCGGTCGCGCCGAGCACGCATCGACCACCACAACGTCAACGCCGAATGGGAGGGCAGCCTGACCGGCGGCCTGTCCGCGCCCAGCCATGTGCCACTTCCCGCGGACGCCCCGCTGGTCGAGCAGGCCCTGCGGTCGGCATTCGAGACCGGGCCCCAGGCGCCGCAGCTGACCATCGTCCCGGCCGGCGACGCCAGCACGCGCGAAACCATCCGCTCATGAGCGAGTGGTTCAACTACGCCGCCACCCTGAAGATTCTGGTCTTCGGGCTGCTGGTCGGCGCCGCGCTGCCCGCGCTGTTCGCAGTCGCCACGCGAATCAATGTCGCCGCCCACGGTGGCGCCGGCGAGGTCGGCGTCCGGCGGCCGCTGCTGATCGCGGTCAGCTGGGCGATCTTCCTGCTGGTGTTGGTCGTGGCGGTCGTCGGGGTGCTGTTCGTCGCCCGCGACTTTCTGGGTCATCACTTCGGTTGGTACCTGCTGGGAGCCAAGCCCCAGTAGCCCGGCTCGCGCGCCGCCTTCCCTGGCTTGGTACCCGTAATATCGGTCGCGGACATGTTCGATCGGCGACGCGGGAAAGGTGACGCGAGATGAACAAATTTCTCACCTCGATCGTCGCCTGGCTGCGCGCCGGATATCCCGACGGTGTCCCGCAGACCGACTACATCCCGCTGCTGGCACTGCTGTCACGGCGGCTGACCAACGACGAGGTCAAGGCCGTCGCCGGCGAGCTGATCGGGCGGGGCGAATTCGACCACATCGACATCGGGGTGCTGATCGCCCGACTCACCAACGAACTGCCCGCCCAAGAAGATGTGGAGCGGGTGCGGGAGCGGTTGGCCGCCAAGGGCTGGCTGCTCGATGACGCCGCCAGCGGCGGAGGCACGCCATAGCCGTCCTGCGTGCGCTGGTCGTCCCAGCCGATGACGCGGTGTCGACGCTGCTGGCCGCCCTGCAGGACGTTCTCGACGGCCACAGCGCCGCGCTGACACCGGTCGCCGCCGACGGCGACCCCTCGATTCTGGCGGCCTTGCGGGTCGGTGAGCCCGTCGACGACGATGTCGCACTGGTGGTGACGACGTCGGGGACCACCGGGGCACCCAAAGGAGCACTGTTGACCGGCGCGGCGCTGCGGGCCAGCGCGACAGCCACCGAGAACCGGTTGGGTGGTCCGGGCCGCTGGCTGCTGGCGTTACCGCCGCACCACATCGCCGGAATCCAGGTCGTGGTGCGCAGCCTGCTGGCCGGTACCACGCCGGTGCAGATCGACGTGGCAACGGGTTTCGATGTCGAGCAGTTGCCGGCCGCGGTTGCCGAACTCGGGTCCGGGCGGCGTTACACCTCGCTGGTGGCGACTCAACTCGCCAAGGCGCTGGAGGCTCCCGCGTCGACGGCCGCGCTGGCAGAACTCGATGCGGTGCTGCTGGGCGGCGGGCCGGCGCCGCAACCGATTCTGGATGCCGCAGCGGCCGCGGGCGTGCGGGTGGTGCGCACCTACGGCATGAGCGAGACTGCCGGCGGCTGCGTCTATGACGGCGTGCCGCTGTCCGGCGTGCGGGTGGGTATCGGCGGCGACGGCCGGATCGCGCTCGGCGGGCCGACACTGGCCCGCGGCTACCGCAATCCCGTCGACCCGGACCCGTTCGCCGAGCCGGGCTGGTTCCACACCAATGACATTGGGGCGCTGGATTCTTCGGGACGTCTGAGTGTGCTCGGGCGCGCCGATGATGCGATCAGCACCGGCGGGCTGACCGTGTTGCCCGGACCGGTCGAAGCCGTGCTGTCGACCCATCCCGCGGTGGCCGACTGTGCGGTGTTCGGGGTCCCCGACGATCGGTTGGGCCAGCGCGTGGTGGCCGCGGTGGTGGTGGCCGGCGCCGAGCCGCCGACGCTGGCGGCGCTGCGCGCTCACATCGCGGGGTCTCTGGACGCCACCGCGGCACCGCGTGAGCTGCACATCGTCGCCGCATTGCCTCGCCGCGGGATCGGAAAACTGGATCGGAAATCGTTGGTGCGGCAGTTCTCTCGTTGAGGTGGGACGCTCACCGGGGGTCAGTCGCCGCCGCTGCCGCCCGACGAACCACCGCTCGAACCACCGCTGGAACCGCTGCTTGAACCGCCGGCGCTGCTCCCGGAGCCACCGGAGCCACCGCTCGCCCCCGAGGAACCGGACCCGCCCCCAGAACCACTGGAGCCACTGCCCGAACCACCCGAGCTACCCCCGGAACCACTACTCCCCGAGCCACCCGTGTCACTACCCGAACCGCCGGTGGAGCCACCCGGACTACTGCCCGAGCCATCGCCACCGGACCCGGTACTGCCGGACCCCGTACTGCCGGACCCGGTGCCGCCTGAGTCGCTGCCCGAGCCGTTGCCGCCTGACCCGGAAGAGCTACCGCCGGAACTACCGCTATGCCCACCCGCCCCGCTGTCACCCGAGTCACTGCCCGACCCGCCCGGGTTACTGCCAGAGCCGCCCGGGTTGCTGCCAGAGCCACTGTCGTCGCCGCCCGTGCCGGTACCACCGGAGTGGCTTCCACCGGAATCGTCGGCGCCGGAATCGCTGCTCCCGGAACCACTTCCGCCCGAACCGCTTCCACCGGAGCCGGTGCCGCCGGAGCCCGACTCGTCACCGGCGCCAGTACCGCCGGAGCCGGTGCCCCCGGAGCCGGCATCGCCGCCCGAGCTGGTGTCCCCGGACCCGGCATCTCCGCTGGAACCGGTACTCCCGGAGCCCGCATCTCCACCGGAACCGGCACTGCCGCCGGAATGACCGCTGCCGGTTTCACCGCCACCGGAACCGATGTCTCCCCCGCCGATACCGCCGGTACCGCCGGCGCCAGCACCATCGCGACCCGAACCACCCAACCCACCGCGGCCACCGTCAATGGGCCCGGGGATGATCGGGATCGGAATCGGGAACGGGATCATCGCAGGGCCCGACGGCGCGGGCACCACCGGGGGTGGGGCAACCGCGGCCGGCGGCACCGGATCCACGGGAGCAACAACGGGATTGGGTGCGGGTGCCCGCGGAGCCGGCATGGGCGGAGGCTTCGGGGCCGGCAGCGCAGGAATGAAGTTGCCCGGCACCGGTTGCGGCTGCAGTGGCTGCGCCAACACCGGTGGCTCCACCTGGGTGGCCGCGGCGGTCGGGCGGATGCCGACGGTGACGGCTACCGCCAGCGCGGCGCACCCCGCCACCAGAATCCCGCCGACCGAACTGCCGATCAGCAGGGCCCGGCCCACCGGCGGCGGCAGCACCTCGGGCTCGTCGTCGCCACCGGATTCGTCGTAGGCCTCGTAGTCGCCGTAGCCGTCCTCGGCGTACTCCACCGGCAACAGTTCGGAGTCGTCATCGGTCATCGAGTACGCCAGCTGTTGTTCGGGCTCGGCGCCCGCTGTCGCCGGCTCCGCCATTGTGGCCGCCCCGCCCGCCGGGTCGATGCCGGGCAGCGGGGCGGCCGCCGTCGGCTCACCGGCAGTCGCCGCCGGTGCGGCCATCGTCGCATCGCCATCGGGCGCTGGCAGCATCGTCGTCTCGCCATCCTCGCCCTGCGCATTGCGCGCCAACGCCACCGCCGAACGCGCCTGCGACTGCTCGGAGACGTTCTCGACCCCGGCTTCGTCGAGCGCCCGGCGAAGCTCGGCCAGCAACGCCGCATCCGACCAGCACAGCCGGGTGGCGGCCAGACGATGACCTTCGTCGGTCAGCATGCGGTGCGTGCCGATCACCGTCTCGGCCAGCGTTGCGACCGGATCCTGCGTGAGGTCGAGCATCGACTCGTCGAGCACGGCATCGCCGTAGGCGTCCGATTCCACCAGTGCCAAGCGGGCCAGCGCGCCGGTGACCGACACGCCCAGCGCGACATCCATGCCCGCGCCTCCTTCCGCCACCGGCTTCAATCAGCCAGTTTAGCGGCGCAAGACGACAGCAAAGCGGTTCGATAGCCGCTGATCAGCGGTGCGCGGCCGCGGCGCGGTTAAGGTGAGCTGGTGATCGCCGAGTCGACCCGGCGCTGGAACATCGGCCGTGATGTGACCGCCGCGGTGCTGCTGTGCGTTGCGCCGGCGCTGCCCTGGAGTTTGTACTTCGGAGCCGGGATTCCCGGCAGCGACACCAGGTTGTTCGCCGTGCTCGCCGCGGTAACCGTGCTCGCACTGGGTTCGGTGGCCGCCACCTATGCCGGCCCCTGGGGGATCCTGGGAACGCACGCCGATCCCGCACTGGCCGGGCGGCTGCGCCGACTGCTCAGCGCGCCCTACCTGCTGCTGGTGTTGGGCGTGGTGGTCGCCGATGTGGTGCAGACCATCCAGTACGGCGGCACCTCCCGGGCGCCCGGGGGGGTGGGCCCGGGCGCCTGGCTGGGCGTCGCGGGCGCAGTGCTGGCCGGGCAGCCGGTGCTGGCCGGTCCCGTCCGGTACTGGAGGCGCGGCGCCCGCCTGCTCGGCGACGCCGCGATCGCCGGGGCCGGCTGGAGCGTGCTGTTCAACCTGTACTGGCGAGTGCATTACGCCGTGCCCGATGTGCACTCGGCAAGCGACTTCGGCAGGACACACGCCGCCATCATCGCGACCGCCCTGGTCTACGGGGCGGTGGCGTGGATCACGGTGGCCACCGCATCACGGTGGATTCTGCGTCGCGACAAGGCATCACAGCTCTGCGTGGTGCTGCTCGGGGGAGCCGCCCTGCTGGCCGGTGTGCTGGTGTGGGTGTTACCGGTGGGCCGGCTCATCGACAGCTTTCACGGTATCGCGCAGAACACCTCCACCGCGGGTGTCGGTTTCGAAGGTTACCTGGTGTGGGTGGCCACGGCGGCGATCTTCGCGGTGGCCGCGCTGCGCGACGCATCACCGGCGACCTGGCTGGGAGCGACACGAAATACCTTGCTGCTCATCATCGTCTGGTGCCTGGGCTCGGCTTTGATGCGCATCAACGACCTCGTCGCCGCCGTCGGCCTGGGTCTGCCGTATTCGCCGTATGACAGCGCGGCGATGGCGTCGTTCGACGTGGTGACCGCGGCGGTCGCGATCTGGTTGCGGATCAACCTGGCGAATCGGTCGATTCCGGCGGCCGCCCTGTGGTCGGTGGCCGCGGTGCTGTTCGGGTTCACGATCGCGCGCATCGTGGTCGGTGTCGGACTGGCCCCGCGGCTGCCGGATTCGCAGCGGGCCGATTCCCTGGCGCAGCCGGTGTACGGCAACGGCCTCGCCCAGCAGATCACCAGCACCTTCGATGTGATGCTGTGCGGGCTGGCGTTGTGTGCGCTGCTGGTCACGATCGTCGCGGGCCGATTCGCGCTGCCGGCCGACGACCGCCCCAAACCCGGCGACCCCGCCACCCCGCGGATCTTCCGGTCGACCGGATCGACTCGCACAGTGCGAGCCGGCGGGCCGAAGATCTACCGGGGCGCTGATGATTCGGCGGCCGACGAGTCGATTCAGGGCAGCTCGAACGGCAGCTCAACGCCCTCGTAAGGCAGGCAGTGGGTGCAGGTGCGCTCTTCGTCGACCTGTTCGATCCCCCGGTGCACCAGCTTTTTGAACGGCTCGATGTTCTTCTGGAACTCCGCGAAGACGTCGACGACCTTCACCCCGCTGCCGACGTCGACACCGGCGTCCAGATCGGTAACCAAAGCGATTGCGGCATAACACATTTCCAGTTCACGAGCCAGCACCGCCTCGGGATAGCCGGTCATGTTGATCAGCCGGAAGCCGGCCGAGGCGAACCACTGGCTCTCGGCGCGGGTGGAGAATCGGGGGCCCTGGATCACCACCATGGTGGCGCCGTCGACGACGTCGGGCAGGCCGGTCACCACCGAGCGCAGCGTCGGGCAGTACGGGTCGGCGAACTCGACGTGCACGCCGCCGCCGTCGAAATAGGTGTCGGCGCGGCCCCGGGTGCGGTCCACCAGCTGATCGGGCACCACCACCGAGCCGGGGGGCAACTCCGGGGTCAGGCTGCCGACCGCGCAGGGCGCGAGGATCCGCCGCACCCCCAGCGTGCGCAGCGCCCACATGTTCGCCCGATACGGCACGGTGTGCGCCGAATACTCGTGTCGTTCGCCGTGGCGCGGCAGAAACGCGACCTCGTGCCCGCCGACGGTGCCGACCACGATCTCGGCGCTGGGCTTGCCGTAGGGGGTGTCGCACTGCACGCGGCGCGCGTCGTCACCGAAGAACGAGTAGAAACCGCTACCGCCAACCACGCCCAGCATATTGCGCCGCTTCCTCCTCATCGCTTCGCGCTGCATCGTCAGCGCCGGGCAAGTCAGCCCCACCCGCATGCAAGGATCGTGCCCATGTCGGAAAGGGCCAGCTTTGCACAGTGGATCGAAGGCGCCCGTCCCCGCACCCTGCCCAATGCGATCGCCCCGGTGGTCGCCGGAACCGGCGCGGCGGCCTGGCTGGGCGCCGCAGTGTGGTGGAAGGCGCTGCTGGCGCTGACGGTCGCGGTGGCGCTGATCATCGGGGTGAACTTCGCCAACGACTACTCCGACGGCGTCCGCGGTACCGACGACGACCGGACCGGCCCGCTGCGGCTGGTGGGGTCGCGGCTGGCCAGCCCGCGCGCGGTGCTGACGGCGGCGATCATCGCGCTGTCGGTCGGCGCGCTGGCCGGGCTGGCGCTGGCGCTGGCCAGCGCCCCGTGGCTGCTGGCCGTGGGTGCGGCCTGTATCGCCGGGGCGTGGCTCTACACCGGCGGATCACGGCCGTACGGCTACGCCGGGTTCGGCGAGATCGCGGTGTTCGTGTTCTTCGGCCTGGTGGCGGTGCTGGGCACCCAGTACACCCAGGCACTGCGGGTGGACTGGGTCGGGGTGGTGCTGGCGGTCGGTGTCGGCGCGCTGTCGTCGGCGGTGCTGGTGGCCAACAATCTGCGCGACATCGCCACCGATGAACCGGCCGGCAAGATCACGCTGGCGGTGCGACTGGGCGATGCCCGCACCCGGGTGCTGTTTCAGCTGCTGGTCGCGCTGGCCGGCGTGCTGACGTTCGCGCTGATGCGGGCCACGCCGTGGTGTGCGGCCGGGTTCGTCGCCATCCCGCTTGCGCTGCGGGCCATCGCCCCGGTGCGCTCGGGTCAGGGCGGTGTGGCGCTGATCCCGGTGCTGCGCGATACCGGATTGACGATGCTGGTGTGGGCGCTCGCCGAGGCAACCGCGTTGACGCTGAGCTGAGGGCGCACGTTACTTGCGCTTTCCCGCCACCGGTTCAGCCTCAACGGGAAGGGCGAACAGTTCACTCCCCGCGCAGCCGGGCCTGCAGGTCCGCACGGTCGCGCCGGCGCCGCTCGCCGGCCGCGGCCATGCTCTCGGTGGCGCGCCGGCGCAGCGGAGTGAAGATCCACATGCCCAGCGGCAGCGCAATGATCAGCGCCAACAGCATCGCGATGGTCGGCGGGAAGTCACTCAGGCCGACCAGCCGCCCCAGCCCGTAGATCACCGCGCTCAGCACCACCACCAGCGCCAGCCGGGCAGCCGTGTACACCGCCACATCGATCACTGCACGGCCCATCCGGGGCTCATCCTCTGTCACGGTCATCAAGCCTACTGTCGGCTCGGCACGGCTTCGGAGCCGCTAACGGTATATTCGGCGCCAGGAGGTGTCGAGAGTGCTCTACCTGCTCCTCATCCTGGCCCTGGGGACACTGGTCTACCTCGGTCTGCGCGCCAGCCGGTCGCGGCCGAAGACGCGTGTCATCGGGCCGGATGACGATCCGGATTTCCTGTGGAAACTCAGCCAGGGCGATAACCAGCCGTAACGCGCTGACCGCGCCCCGCTACACGAAGTGCTGGTTGAACCGGTCGTCGCCCGGGAACGCCTCGGCGACCACGGCGGCCAGCTCGACCAGGGCCTCGCGGGTCTCGCGCTTGAGGCGCATCATGTCGATCTCGGCGCCCTCCTCCAGGTGTGGGTCGAACGGCACCAGCCGCACCGCGCGACACCGCCGGGAGAAGTGGTCGACCACCTTCTGCATATCGACCTTGCCCGACCGCGGCCGCACCGCGTTGATGACGGCGATCGAGTTGCGCACCAGTTCCTCGTGGCCGTGGGCGTCCAGCCAGTCCAGCGTCGCCGATGCGCTGCGTGCGCCGTCGACCGAGCCGGAGCTGACCACGATCATGGTGTCTGCCTTGGCAAGCACCGCCGACATGGCCGAGTGCATCAGGCCGGTGCCGCAGTCGGTGAGGACCAGGCTGTAGAACCGCTCCAGCACCTGCAGGGTGCGGGCGTAGTCCTCGGCGCTGAACGCCTCCGACACCGCCGGATCGGTCTCCGAGGCCAGCACCTCCAGCCGGCTGGGCCCCTGGTTGGTGTAGCTGCGGACGTCGCTGTAGCGCTGGATGCCGTCGGCGTCGCGCAGCAGGTGGCGCACGGTGGCCGGGGTCTCCATCGGCACCTTCTGGCTCAGCGTGCCCCGGTCGGGGTTGGCGTCCACGGCCACCACCCGGTCGCCGCGGATGGAGGCGAAGGTGGCGCCCAGGGTCGCGGTGACGGTCGTCTTGCCGACGCCGCCCTTCAGCGACAGCACCGCGATCCGGTGACAGCCCTGCAGCGGCCGGTTGACCTGCACCACCAGGTCGTTGAAGCGGGCGGTCCGCGGGCTCTCCCCGACGTTGATCAACTGCCCGGACAGCACATAGAGCAGCCGGCGCCAGCCGGACGTCGGCGGCGGCTTGACCTGCCGCAACAGCGAGGTGGTGGACAGGTCCGAGAACGGCGCGATGGGCTCGGCCGGGCGATACGGGGCGCTTCCCGCGCCGCCGGGGCCGCCGGCCTGACCGCCGTAGTAGACCGGCGGCGGGTTCTCCATCGGCTGCGGCATCCAGGTCGTCGGTCCGGGGTTCCACTGCTGTTGCTGGGACTGGGTCTCGGCGGGCGCCGGCCACGGGTCAAGCGGTTCGGCGAACCGGCGTTCGGTGCGGAAGCCGCCGAAGGACCGGGTCACGGAACCCTCGGCGCCCTCGTTCTGCTGCTGCAACGATCCGGTGTCCGGATCACCGCCAGGGGCCTCGTCCGCCCCGGTGACCTGCTGATACGGCCGGAACTGGGTGGTCGGATGATCCGTCATCTCGTGGCCCTGGGTGGCGTCACCCGGTGCATGGTCGGACACTGATATCTCCCCCATCAGTTGGGTCGAGTCGGTGGGCAGTAAGCGCAGGGTAGCGCAGGCGCCCTAACGCTTTCTGTCAGCAGTGTTAGCCGACTCCGGCATACGAGTGCAGTCCCACCGTCACCAGATTGACGAAGAACAGGTTGAAAATCATCGCCACGAAGCCGGCGACGTTGATCCAAGCCGCCTTGTAATCGCGCCACCCGGCCGTCGATCTGGCATGCAGATAGGCGGCGTAGATGATCCAGGCGACGAACGAGACCGTCTCCTTGGGGTCCCAGCCCCAGTAGCGGCCCCAGGCACCTTCGGCCCAGATTGCGCCGAAGATCACGCCGAAACCGAACACCGGGAACGCGAAGATGGTCGTCCGGTAGGCGATGCGGTCCAGGGTCTGCGCGTCCGGCAGCCGGCGCACCATCCGGGCCAGCGCACCGGGCGCGTCCGGGTCACTCAGCCGCGTCGATCGCACCAGAAACAGGATGCTGGCCACCCCGGCGACCAGGAACATTCCGGAGCCGATGCTGACCACCGAGACGTGGATCGGCAGCCAGTAGGACTGCAGCGCGGGCATCACCGGGGCGGCGGTGGCATAAAGCCAGCGCCCGGAGATCGTGAGCAGGATCAGCACCGGCAGCAGCACGAACACCCACAGGCTGCGGTATTGCGGGCGGCGCAGCGCGACCGCGGCGGCCAGTAGGCCCGAGAAGCAGGTCAGGTTGATGAACTCGTACATGTTGCCCCACGGCGGGCGCAGCGTGGCGGCGCCGCGGAACACGATGCAGGCCAGCAGCAGCGCGATGCCCAGGTAGACCAGGGCCAGCCCGGCCCGGCCCACCCGCTCGTCGAACGCTCGCCGCGGCGCCGGTACCACCACGCCGGGGGTGGCGCTGTCGGCGCTGACCTTCCCGGCCGGTACCAGCTCGGCCTCGGCGGAGCTGCGGGCGCGGCTGTAGGCCAGTTCGACGGCCAACAGCAGCAGCGCGATCACCAGCACGATCAGCGCCGAGGTGAACGACCAATCGGAGTAGCGTGCCAGCCCGACGTCGATATGGGTGCTATTCATCTAGTCCTCCTTGCCGGTGTCGAACCCGGCCAGCAATCGAGTGGTCAGTCGCTCGAACTCGTCACCCCAACCGGAGTTGTCGGTGCGTGCCAGGCCGCCCAGCTCGACGTTGACGGTACCGGCCTGCCGCGTCGGCTCCGCGGTGATCCGGATCCAGACCCGGCGGCGGCGCACCGCCAGCGACACCACCAGTCCGGCCATCATCGTCATCGCGAACACCAGCACCCAGATGTCGGCCGGATCGTGCGACACCTGGATGTTGACGAACGGCACCGCGCCGTCGAACCGCACCAGGGTGCCGTCGTCGAGGCGGATGTGTTCACCGGCCTTCAGGTTGGACCGGGCAACCTTGGTCATCCGGCCCTGGTGGATCAGCCGGGAGTCCAGCGTGAACAGTCCCTGCGGACGGCCGGTGTCCAGGCCGGTGTCACCGCGATAGACGTCGATGGCCACCGCGGGATCGCGCAGCGCCGGGAACGCCGACGACAGCAGTTTGTTGTCGAGTTCCTCGGTCGGCGCGAACAGCCCCTGGATCCCGAGCTGGTGTTTGCGCCGCTCGCCCGGATCGGGATAGGTCCCGGCCGGCGGGTCGAAGCGCATGGCGCCCGACGACAGCAGGGTCAGCGGGTTGTCCGGACGGAACTGCACCGTCTGGGTGCGGGTCTGCCCGTCGGGGAAGACCACGGTGAAGGTGGGCGCGTAGCCGTGGCCCTGCAGGTAGGCCCGCACGCCGCCCACCCGCAGCGGATGGTTGACCTCCAGCAGGTACGGGCGCCACTGGTCGGTACTCAGATCATCGCCGACCTGGTACTCGATGTGCGCGGTGTACGCGGTGGCCAACCCGGAGTCCAGGTAGTTGGCGTCGAAGTCGTGGACCCGGATGCACATCGGGTGCAGCCGGGTGCCGTCGACGGTGGTGCCGGCGCGGAACGAGTCGAAGGCCGCGGGTGACGCCGAACAGAACCCCGGACCGCCGTCGGCGATGACCATCACGTTGCCCTCGTAGCCGAACAGCCGGCCGGCCGCGACCGCGGCCAGCAGGCCCAGCAGCGCGAAATGGAACGTGAGGTTCCCGAACTCGCGCAGATACCCCTTCTCCGCGGAGATCTCGACGGTGGTTGTCGGTGGCGCCCCGCTGCGATCGCCACGGCTTTCATGCGAACGGGTGATGCGCCGCCAGCCCCGCAGCCGCCCGGCCAGCTCGGCCCCGAGCTCGTCGGGATCGCCGACCAGCTGCGCCGCGGCGTGCTTGGGAAGCCGGGCCAGGTTGCGCGGCGCGGCGACCGGGGTGGCGCGCAGGTTGCGCAGATGCTCCAGCGTCCGCGGGGTCAGGCAGCCGACCAGCGAGATGCACAGCAGCACGTAGATGGCGGTGAACCAGAAACTGGAGAAGACGTCGAACGCCTCCAACTCGTCCAGCCACGGTCCCATCACCGGGTGCAGCGCCAGGTACTCGTCGACCTTGGCGGCGTTGAGGTTGCGTTGCGGCAGCAGTGCCCCGGGGATGGCGGCCAGCGCGAGGAGGAACAGCAGCACCAGCGCGGTGCCCATGGACGTCAGCGCCCGCCAGGTGTTGCGCAGCAGCGCGAGCAGTCGCGAAAGCCCCTTGAACCGCGGTGTTTGGGGGGCGTTGGCGTCTGCTCGCGGGGGTGATGTGGTGGTGCCCGCCGACGGGGGTGAGGTAGCCATCAGATCGGCAGCCTGACATCGGAGACCAATCCGTCACGCACCGCGGCCACAAAGTGGCCCCAGGCGCCGGTGACCAACGCCAAGCCGACCGCGATCAGCAGCACCCCGCCCAGAATCTGGATGGTCCGGGTGTGCCGGCGCAGCCAGCCCAGCCCGGCCACCGCGCTGGCCGAGCCGAAGGCCAGCGCCACGAACGGGATGCCCAGCCCCAGGCAGTAGGCGATCACCAGCACCACCCCGCGGGCCACGCCGGAGCCGTCGGTGGCCGAGGCGACCGCGATTACCCCGGTCAGGGTCGGCCCCAGGCATGGTGTCCAGCCCAGCGCGAACACCGCCCCCAGCAGCGGCGCGCCCAGCACCGTCGAGAGCTGCCGCGGATTGAAGCGGACCTGGCGTTGCAGCGCCGGGACGAAGCCGATGAACACCAGTCCCATCGCGATGGTCACCACACCGCCGATCCGCTCCAGCAGCACCTGGTTGCTGATCAATGTGGTGGTCATGCCGAGCACCGCGATCGAGCCCAGCAGGAACACCGCGGTGAACCCGGCGACGAACAGTGCCGCCGACCCCGCCACCCGCCACCTCGCCGCCGGTGGGGCTTGCAGCGGGCCGCCGCCGGCGGGTGGTGCTGCTCGCTCCTCGATACCGACCACCGCCGCCAGATACGACAGATAACCCGGCACCAGCGGCACGACGCACGGCGAGGCGAAGGACACCAGTCCGGCCAGCGCCGACACCGCGACGGCCAGCAACAGCGGGCCGGTGGTGGCGATCGCGGTCAGGCTGCTCACTGCGGCGCCCCGGTGCTTTCAGCGCTTTCTGAGACCAGCCGTGCCACCACCGGTTGCAGGTCTTCGGCGAGCACCTCGCGCAGGAACACCGCCGCCACCCGGTGTTGCCGGTCGAGCACCATGGTCGCCGGGATGACCGACGACGGAAACCGGCCGCCGAAGGCGATCATGGTGCGCATCGCCGGGTCGTAGATCGACGGATAGCTGACCTTGCGGTCGGTGATGAAGTCACGGGGCGCCTGTGGTTCGGGGTCGCGGACGTCGATGCCCAGGAACGCCACTCCTTGCGAGCGGGTCTCGTCGTAAACCTGCTGCAGTTGGGAGATCTCGGTGCGGCACGGCCCGCACCACTGCCCCCACACGTTGAGCACCACGACCTTGCCGGTGAAGTCGTCGACGCCGATGGTGCGCGACGGGTCCATCAGGTCGGGCCCGGAGATCGGGCCGGGCTTCCCACGTTCCTGCGGCGGGTCGTAGAAGATGTCGGTCTTGCCGCCGGGCGAGACGAACTCGAAGGTGCCGCCGTGGGTGACGGCGTCGTCACCGGTCGAGCAGCCTGAGACCAGGGCGGCCGCCACTACCCCGGCGATCAGCACCGCCCGCATCGTCAGCCGCCGGACGGGACACGGTAGTCGACGTCGACCAGCCGATCACCGTCATAGATCAGCGTGGTCACCGAACCCACGTCGCACTGGCGCCGGCGCGGATCGTGCCAGAGCCGGTTGCCGCTGAGGTGTTGCCGCACCGTCCACACCGGCAGCTGGTGGCTGACGCACACCACCTCACGACCGGCGGCACGGGACCGGGCCTTGTCCACCGCGGTGGCCATCCGCGCGGCGATCTCGGCATACGGCTCGCCCCAGGTCGGGGTGAACGGGTTGCGCAGATGCCACCAGTACCGCGGGTTGCGCCAGGCGCCGTCTCCGGGCGAGACCCGTTTGCCCTCGAAGACGTTGGTGGACTCGATGAGATTGTCGTCGATATCGACCGGCAGGTCGTGTCGGGCGGCGATCGGCGCGGCGGTCTCCTGGGCGCGCTGCAGCGGCGAGGCGATGACGGCGACGATGTCGCGGTCGGCCAGCATCTCGGCGGCCGCGACGGCCTGCGCGCGGCCCTTCTCGGAGAGCCGGAAGCCGGGGATGCGGCCGTAGAGAATGCCGTCGGGATTGTGGACCTCGCCGTGGCGGATCAGGTGTACGCGGGTCTGCATCAGGGTTTCGGCTCTCCGGTGGTGGCGGCGGCGCGGGCGGCGGGCGGCAGTGCCGCGGCGATCCGCTCGAAGGCGTCGTCGGTGAGCGCCGCCGAGACGAACCAGGCCTCGAAGGCGCTGCAGGGCGGGTAGACGCCGGCGTCCAGCAACGCGTGGAAGAACGCCGGGAACCGCCAGGTCTGGCTGGCCTTGGCGGCGGCGAAATCGGTGACCGGCTGCTCGGCGAAGAACACGCTGAACATGTTGCCGGCACGCGGAATCTGGTGCGGCACACCGGCGTCGGTCAACGCTTGCGACAGCAGCGCGGTCAGCCGGTCGGCGTTCTTGTCGAGGGCGGCGTAGACGTCGGCGTCGGCGGCACGCAGGGTGGCCAACCCGGCGGCGGTGGCCACCGGGTTCCCCGACAGCGTGCCGGCCTGATAGACCGGGCCCAGCGGTGCCAGCCGGTCCATCACCTCGGCGCGGCCGCCGAACGCCGCGGCCGGCAACCCGCCGCTGATCACCTTGCCGAAGGTGAACAGGTCGGCGTCCACCGGATCGAGCCCGTACCAGCCACTGGCGCTAACCCGGAAGCCGGTCATCACCTCATCGACGATCAGCAGCGCCCCGTATTCGCTCGCGATCGCCCGCAGCTCGGCGTTGAAGCCGGGCGCCGGCGCGACCACGCCCATGTTGCCGGGGCTGGCCTCGGTGATGACCGCGGCGATCTGATCGCCGAACTCGCTGAATGCTCCGCGCACCGCAGCAACGTCGTTGTAGGGCAACACGATGGTGTCGGCGGCGGTGGCACCGGTGACGCCCGGCGACGACGGCAGCGCCAGGGTGGCCACCCCGGAGCCGGCGTCGGCCAGCAGCGCGTCAACGTGGCCGTGGTAGCAGCCGGAGAACTTGACCACCTTGGCGCGTCCGGTGAAGCCGCGGGCCAGCCGCAACGCACTCATGGTGGCCTCGGTGCCGGAGTTGACCAGCCGGATCTTGCTCACCGGCGGCATCCGGGCGATGATCTCGGCGGCCAGCTCGGTCTCGGTGCGTGTCGGCGCCCCGAACGACAGCCCGCCGCCGGCGGCCTCACGCACCGCGTCGACGACCGCCGGATGGGCATGGCCGAGGATCATCGGACCCCAGGAACAGACCAGGTCGACGTAGCGGTTGCCGTCGGCGTCGGTGAGCCAGCAACCCTGGGCCCGCTCGATGAACGGCGGGGTGCCGCCGACGGCGGCGAAGGCGCGGACCGGCGAGTTCACCCCGCCTGGGGTGACCGCGCAGGCCTGGTCGAACAGCCGCGCGGATGCCGCCGTAACACGATCCGCACTAACCACGACGACCAGTGTCCCAGCTCGCGCGGCTCCGCCGACTACAGGGTGTAGTTGACGGGGGTTGAGGTGACGGTGCGCTCGGGGTTGGATGACCATCATGCAACTACCGCAACGGCTGGCCCGGTTCAACCGGCACGTCACCAACCCGATCCAGCGGATGTGGGCCGGGTGGGCGCCCTCTTTCGGCATCCTCGAGCACGTCGGGCGACGCTCCGGCAAGGCCTACCGCACCCCGCTGAGCGTGTTCAGCACCGATGACGGGGTCGCGATCCTGCTCACCTACGGCCCCGACCGCGACTGGCTGAAGAACATCATCGCCGCCGGTGGCGGCAAGATGCGCCGCCATGGCAAGACCTTTGCGGTGAGCAACCCGCAGGTGGTCACCAAGGCCGAGGCGGCGCCGCACGTGCGCGGCCGCGCGCAGGCGGTCTTCGCGCGGCTGCCGTTCGAGCAGGCGGTGCTGCTGACCAGGCAGGACTGAGGGTGCAGTTCTCCGAGCGCCGCGCCCGGTTCAACCGGGTGGTGACCAATCCGCTGTTCCGCCCGATCTCGGGCTTCGTGCCGATGTGGTCGATCATCGAGCACACCGGCCGTCGCTCCGGTGCGACGTACCGCACCCCGGTCTCGATGTTCCACACCGCCGGCGGCGTCGCGGTGCTGCTGCCCTACGGCACCGGCCGGGACTGGGTGAAGAACCTGCGGGCGGCCAACGGCGGGCGAGCCAAGATGGGTGGTAAGACCTTTGCCGTCACCAACCCGCGGGTGGTGCCGACCGCCGAAGCCGCCGGGCTGCTGAAGTCGCCGTGGCGCCAACTGCTCGGGCGGGTGGGGGTGGCTCACACCCTGCTGCTGGACCGGGCCTGACGCC
>NZ_QMEX01000229.1 GCF_003284925.1 Mycolicibacter senuensis | reverse complement strand
CCGGTTGGCGTCGGCGCGCGCACCGCCGAGCAGGTGCAGGCCGGTGACGACCATCGTCTTGCCGGTGCCGGTCTCCCCGGTGAGCACGGTCAGGCCGCGGTCGAATTCGGCGGTCGCCGCCTGGATCGCGCCCAGCGACTCGATGCGGATCTCAGTAAGCAACGGCCGGCACCGTCGTCACTGTCCCCGCCAGCCGGTCACCGGCAGCCGGAATTTGCGCACCAGCCGGTCGGTGAACGGGGAGCTGCCCAGCCGCGCCCACTTGACCGGCTTGCCGCCGCGCTGCACCTCGAGCCGTCCGCCGGCCGGCACCAACATCTTGCGGCGGCCGTCGCAGAACACCAGCGCGTTGTGGCCGTCGCTTTCCACCTCGATCGCGATCGTCGAGTTGGGGCTGGTCACCATCGGCCGGGCGAACAGCGCGTGAGCGTTGTTGGGCACCACCAGGATTGCGTCCAGGTCGGGCCAGAGCACCGGCCCGCCCGCGGAGAACGCGTAGGCGGTGGACCCGGTCGGCGTCGACACCAGCACGCCGTCGCAGCCGAAAGTCGACACCGGCCGGCCGTCCACCTCGACGACGACACCGAGGACCCCCAGCCGGGGACCCTTCTCCATGCTGGCCTCGTTGAGCGCCCATCCGCGGTCGACGATCTCCCCGTCGGCGCGCACCACGACGTCGAGCGTCATCCGGTCCTCGACTCGGTAATCGCGGGCGATGACGTGGTCGAGGACCCCGTCGATGTGGTCGGCCTCGGCCTCGGCCAGGAACCCGATCCGGCCGAGGTTGACCCCCAGCACCGGGATGTCGGCGGTGTGGGCCAGCTCGGCGGCCCGCAGGAAGCTGCCGTCGCCGCCGAGCACCAGCACCAGCTCGCAGCCCTCGGCGGCCCGGTTGTCCGGGTCCACCACGTCGATCTCGACTCCGAGCTCGCGCATGTCGTCGGGAGCCAGGTGCAGCGAGCCCTTGTCGACGGCCTCGGCGGTCAGCACCCGCAGCGTGATGCCGTGGTCGCCCAACACCTTCTCGACACGGCGGGCGGTGTCGGTGGCCTCTTCCCGCCCGGTGTGCACCACCAACAGGACGGTGCGCTCGCCGTTCCCGCTATTCACTGGGGTCCCTTCGCGACGGCATCGTGGACAGCTGCATCCAGCGCGTCACCGCTCAGTGGTGCGGCGGCGGCGCGCAGGTGCAGAAAGTACTCGACGTTGCCCGACGGCCCGGGCAGCGGACTGGCGGTGACCGCGACGGTGCCCCAGCCGAGCTCGGCCGCGTGGTGCGCCACCGACAGCACCGCGTCGGCCCGCAGCCGCGGGTCCGACACCACCCCGCCGGCGCCCACCTGCGCTCGTCCCACCTCGAACTGCGGCTTCACCATCGGAACCATATCGGCGTCGGGTGACGCGCAGCCAGCCAGCGCGGGTAACACGGTGGCCAGCGAGATGAACGACAGGTCGGCGACGATCAGCTCGGCGAGCCCACCGATCAGCTGCGGCGTCAGCCCGCGGACATTGGTGCGTTCGACCACCACGACGCGCGGATCGGTGCGCAGCGACCAGGCCAACTGGCCGTAGCCGACATCGACGGCGACGACCCGGGCCGCACCGCGGTCCAGCAACACTTCGGTGAACCCGCCGGTCGAGGCGCCCGCGTCCAGGCATTGCCGGTCGGCGACGTCGATCCCGAAGGTGTCCAGCGCGCCGATCAGCTTGTGCGCCCCGCGCGACACCCAGCCACGTTCGCCATCGTCCGCGACGGCCAGGGCCGCCGAGAGCGTCACGGCGGTCGCCGGTTTCACGGCGGGGATGCCGTCGATGGTGACCTTGCCGGCGCCGATCAATTCGGCGGCCTGCTGGCGGGAGCGCGCCAGTCCGCGCCGGACCAGTTCGGCGTCAACACGCGCGCGCCGCGACATCGCTGCCCTCAGCCCTTCTCCACCGACTCCAGCGCGGCGACCAACACCTCGTGGGCCTCTTCGAGCCGCTGCGCCAAGGCCTGGAGATCACCGAGATCACTGTGAGCCGGTAGTTCGGCCAGCTCGGCTTCCCCGGGCAGCTCGGCCAGCAAGGCCGCGATGCGTTCCCGGACGTCATCAATCTCACTGTTCATGGGTGCCACCAACGCTAGTCCATGCCGGCCGGGCCCCGTCAGGGCCAGCTGCCGAGCAAGGACCAGTGTTGCAGGGCCTGCGCGGCGGTGTCATCGGCGGACTCGACGGTGAACGGACGCCCGGCCAGATCGGCCTCGGCGACCGCGCCGGCCAGGGCCCGCACGATCGACAGGCCATCAGCGCCGTCTTCCTCGGGCTGTGCCGCGGCCACGGTGAGCGTCGTGCCCGCCACGCTGATCTGCCATTGCGGCTGCGGACCGATCGCCAGCTCGTCGGCGTCGCGATGCAGGGCCCGCAGGTCGTGGCCGATGTAGGTGGGCCGCTGCTCGGCGACCGCGCCGACCGCGTCGCGCGCCGAGTTGACGCCGGTCAGCACCATCAGGCTGGGCAGCGCGGCGGCGTTGGCGGCGGCGATGTCGGTATCCAGCCGGTCACCGACCACCAGCGGCGCGTAGAACTCGCCGCGGGTCAGCGCCTCGGTGAGCAGCGCCGGACCGGGTTTGCCGGCCACCTGCGGTTCGGCGTCGGTCGCGGCTCGCAGGGCGGCCACCAACGAGCCGTTGCCGGGCAGCAGACCGCGTTCCGACGGCAGCGTCTTGTCGACGTTGGTGGTCATCCACATGGCGCCGGCCCTGATCGCCAGCGCCGCCTCGGCCAGCTGCGCCCAGCCGGTCTCGGTGGACAGCCCCTGCACCACCGCCGCCGGCTCATCGGAGGCCAGCCGCACCGGTTCCAGCCCGGCGGCGGCGATCTCAGCGGCCAGCGATTCGGTACCCACCACCAGGACTCGGGATCCGGCGGGAAGCTGCTCGGCCAGCAGGTGCGCGGCGATCTGGGCGCTGGTGGCGACATCCTCGGCGGCGGCGGTGAAGCCCAGCTGGTTCAGGTGTGCCGCGACCTCGTCGGCGCCACGCGAGGAATTGTTGGTGATGAACAGGGCGCGGCTCGGCAGCTCTGCGAGGGTCTCGACGGCGCCGACGGTAGGCTCACCGCCGCGGAACACCGTGCCGTCGAGATCCAGCAGCAGACAGTCGTATTCGTCTGCCAGGGCCGCGCTGCCACCGAGCTCGGCGATTCGGTCCTCGACGTCGGTGACCCCGTCGACGTCGGCGGCGGCGGCCCGCAGGAACCACTCCACCGCCTCGGACTCGCGGCCCAGCGCCACCAGCGTCTCGGCACGCGCATAATGCAGCCGCGCCACCGTCGACCCGGTGCGGTCGGGATCGACTGCCGGGGTCGAGAGCACCGTCAGCGCCTGCT
>NZ_QMEX01000228.1 GCF_003284925.1 Mycolicibacter senuensis | reverse complement strand
CTCTCAAGGCTGAAATTTGGTCCGCTAAAAACCATGGATGAAGATGAAGAAGAGGAAGAGGAAGACATTTCATCACACATGTGAGCTGCTCCTGAATGAACCAAGTGCCTTAACAGCTCCTGCTCTCAAGATAAACTGGTGGTAGAAGGCTGCAATTGCTGCACCTATGAATGGTCCAACCCAGAAAATCCAATGGTCATCCCAAGCTTTCTTCTGGTTGTAGATGACAGCAGATCCAAGACTTCTAGCAGGGTTAATACCAGTGCCTGTGACTGGGATTGTGGCCAAATGGACCATGAATACTGCAAATCCAATTGGAAGCGGTGCCAAAACAGGGACATGAGAATCTCTGGCATTCCTCTTGGGATCAGTGGCAGAGAAGACTGTGTAGACAAGAACAAATGTTCCGATGATCTCGGCGGCGGCGGCGCTGGCCAGCAGAAAGACGGTCAGCCGCACCCCGCCGACGGTGGGCAGCCGACCGCGGCGCCGGGCGCGCAGGCCCAGCAGCAGGGCGACCGCGATCAGCAGCAGCGGCCAGAGGAAGTAGTACTGCTCCTCGACGCCCAGCGACCAGGTGTGCTGCAGCGGCGACGGGGTGCCCGCCTCGGTGAAGTAGTCGGTCTGCTGGGCGACGAACCGCCAGTTGGCCACCCAGAAGAACGCGGCGATCGCGTCCTCCCGTAGGCCCACCACCGCGTCGGACGGCAGCAGTTCGTGCGCGATCGCCACGGTCAGCACCATCAGCACCAGGGCGGGCAACAGCCGGCGGCCGCGGCGGATCCAGAAGCCGGTGAGGTCGATGCGCCCGGTCCGGTGAAGCTCGTCGATCAGCAGCGAGGTGATCAAAAATCCGCTCAGCACGAAGAACAGGTCGACACCGATGAACCCGCCCGACACTCCCGGGATGCCGCCGTGATCGGCCAGCACCAACGCGACGGCGATCGCGCGCAGGCCGTCGAGGGCGTGAATCCCCGGTCGTCGCCGCTCCCGCCGCACCCGGTCCGCGGCACGACCAGTGGTCAGCCGGGCGGCACGCGGAGCCGGCGCGACCCAGCGGGTTCTGCCCGAGGTGCGCACGGAGGTGGCCCGGCGAGTCCGGCTCCCGACCGGTCGACTTATCTCCTGTTGGTCGCTGCTGGCGACGATTGGTCGATCCTCTCGCTGGTGGACCACCGAAAGCTTAGGGGGCGACCGACCTTCCTACCCCGGCGACACGCTCGGTGTCAGGAGACCAATTCGGCAGTGCGCCACCAGATCAGCGCAACGAACAGCACCAGTAGCGCAACGCTGACCGCGAGTTGGATCTGGTTGCGGCGCGGCGCGGCGGGATAGACGTAGGCAGCCGCGACCAGCAGTCCGGTGACCAGACCGCCGACATGGCCCTGCCAGCTGATCTGCGGGATGGTGAACGTGAAGATCAGGTTGATCACGATGATCGCCGCCACCCAGCCGATGTCCATCTGCAGTCGCCGGCCGACGATCAGCGTCGCCCCGAACAAGCCGAAGATGGCGCCGGAGGCCCCGGCGGTGGCGGTGTTCAGCGGCGCCAGCAGATAGACCGTGACCGAACCACCCAGCGCGCTGAGCAGATACAGCGCACTGAATCGGGACCGGCCGAGCAGCCCTTCCAGCGCCGGTCCCACCACATACAGCGCCCACATGTTCAGCAACAGGTGCATCGCCCCGTAGTGCAGGAACGCCGACGTCAGCAGCCGGTAGAGCTGGCCGTCGGCCACGGCCGGCGACCAGAGCACCAGCTCGGAATCCAGCTGGCGGGACGACATCTGCCCGATGAACGCCAGCACGTTCAACGCGATCAGCCCGTAGCTGATCACCGGAGTCGTCGAGGCGGCCCGCACCATCGGGCGCGACCGGCGTGGCGCGGCCCCCTGCTGCGCGCAGTCCACGCAGTGCTGCCCCACGGCGGCGCCGCGCATGCAGTCACCGCAGATGTAACGCCCACAGCGGGTGCAGCGCAGTGCGGTGGCCCGGTCGGGGTGCCGGTAGCAGACGGTCATGGATACACCTTCTCAAAGCCCTGGCGGTAGGTTTCATGCCGTGGCACCTCCCGCTCCGCGCCGAGCATTCAATGACGTCGTCACCCGGTTCTGGAGCCTTGCCGCTCCGGCCTATGACACCCGCTTCCTGCAACGCTGGGTCTATCGTCCGGCCCAGGACGAGCTGATCGCCGTGCTGCGCTCTCATCGGCCCGCCCGGGTCGCCGACGTCGCCTGCGGCACCGGCATCCTCGCCGACCGCATCGAACGCGAACTGCAACCCGAGGCCGTCTACGGGGTGGATATGTCCGACGGGATGCTCGACGAGGCCCGGGCGCGGTCACCGCGGGTGCAGTGGCTGACCGGCCCGGCCGAACAGCTGCCGTTCGAGGACGGGACGCTCGACGCAGTCGTCACCAGTTCGGCGTTTCACTTCTTCAACCAGCCGGCCGCGGTGCGGGAGTTCCACCGGGTACTGGCGCCGGGCGGGATGGCAGCGGTCACCGCGATGAGCCCCCGGCTGCCCGATCCGCTCCAGCTGGCCGGGATCCGGTGGAACCCGTCACGTCAGCCCACGCCCAGTGAGATGCGCACGCTGTTCACCGACGCCGGATTCTCCGTGGCCGACCAGCACCGGGTGGCGCGACCGGCCTGGACGCTGCTGGTGTCGGACCTGATCACCGTCGGCGTCAAGCCGTAACACCGGCGGCATCAGGCCGGACACGCCGGTACCCTCGCCTGGTATGAGACCGATGAGGCTGGCAGCGGCGGCGGTCATGCTGGCGGCATGCGGCGGAGCCACCGCTGTCGCGGGGGCCGAGCCGACTCCGGCGCCCGCCCCCGCACCCGCGCCGAAACAGGTGATCGACACCGACGGCACCTTCACCGTCGGAAAAGACATTGCGCCGGGCACCTACCGCTCCGACGGGCCGCGCGAGGGAAACGCCTGCTACTGGCGCCGAAACAGCGGCGACAAGATTGTCGACAGCGCGATGACCAAGAAACCGCAGGTGGTGCTGATCGAGCCCAGCGACACCACCTTCCGGACCGACCGCTGCGCGCCCTGGCAACTGACCGAATGCCCGCCCACCTGTGCCCCGGCGCCGCAGCAGTCGGCGGGACTGCCCGACGTGCTGAAGGGCTTCGTGCCGCAGCAACGGCCGGCCGCTCCCTCGCCCGCTCCCAGCGGGGGTTAGCCGCGCGCGCGTCGCCGTATTCCGGCTCGGCCGGCTCGCCGGGCTTCACTTGGTGACGAGCTGATGCGGGCAGTAGGCGTTCGCCGCAATGGCAGCAAACTGCGCCGCGCCGTCGGTGGTGAACCCGGGATTGGTGGCCTTCAGGTCGGAGATCACCTGCAGGCCCGGTTCGCCGCGGTCCACCAGCCCGCAGACCGCGCGGGCGGCGTCGATGGCCTGACCGGGGTTGCTATAGGTGATACCG
>NZ_QMEX01000227.1 GCF_003284925.1 Mycolicibacter senuensis | reverse complement strand
GCCGCGGGCGACCCGCCCAGCAGCGCCGCCGCGCGGGCGTCGTCGAGGCCGACCACCGCCACTCGGCCGGCCAGCGCCCGCGCCTTGTCGGCGGTGTAGGCGGCCATGCTGCCGTGCCAGTCCAGGTGGTCTTCGGCGATGTTGAGCACCGCCCCGGCCTCCGGCCGCAGCGACGGCGCCCAGTGCAGCTGGAAGCTGGACAGCTCCACGGCCAGCAGGTCGGATTCATGCGGCGGTCCCAGCTTCCGCTCTCCTCCGTCGAGCCTCGCTGAACCGCCGGCAGGCTCGCCGAGTACATCGAGCACCGGGCTGCCGATGTTGCCGCACAATGCGGCGCGCCGGCCCGCGGCGGTCAGCATGGCGTGCAGCATCGAGGTCGTGGTGGTCTTGCCGTTGGTGCCGGTCACCACCAGCCAGCGCCGCGGCGGACCGTAGTGGCCGGCCGCATCGAGGCGCCAGGCCAATTCCACGTCCCCCCAGATCGGCACCCCGGCTTCGGCCGCCGCGGCCAGCACCGGCGTGTTCGGCGCAAACCCGGGGCTGGTGACCACCAGGGTGTAGTCGGCGATCTGGGACCCGGCCTGGGCCGGGCTGCACGTGGTGACTCCGGTGTAGGCGCGCAACGCTGCCGGGTCGTCGTCGCAGAGTGTCAGGTCCAGGCCCAGCGGCGCCAGTGCCTTCAGCACCGCCCGGCCGGTCACCCCGGCGCCGGCGACCAGCACCCGCGCCCCGGCGGACAACTCGCTGCGCATGTCAGCCGCCGACGGCGGTGAACCACTCGCCGTAGAACATCGAGACACCCAACCCGCAGGCGATCGCCGTCAGCAGCCAGAACCGGATGATCACGGTGGTCTCGGCCCAGCCGGCCAGCTCGAAATGGTGATGGAACGGCGCCATCCGGAACACCCGGCGGCCGGTGGTGCGGAACGCCAGGATCTGCACGACGACCGAGGTGATCTCGGCGACGAAGAGCCCGCCGAGCACCACCGCGAGGATCTCGGTGCGGGTGGTGACCGACATGCCGGCGATCACCCCGCCCAGCGCCAGCGACCCGGTGTCGCCCATGAAGATCTTCGCCGGCGCGGCGTTCCACCACAGGAATCCGATGCAGGCGCCTGCGGTGGCGGCGGCGATCAGCGCCAGGTCCAGCGGGTCGCGCACGTTGTAACAGCCCAGTCCGGGCGCGGTGGCGCAGGCGTTGCGATGCTGCATCACGGTGATCAGCACGTAGGCGGCGCTGACCATCGCCATGGATCCGGCGGCCAGACCGTCCAGGCCGTCGGTGAAGTTGACCGCGTTGGACCAGGCGCTGACGATCAGGATGACGAACAACACGAAAACCGCCGGTGGCAGTGTGACGGTGGCGATCTCGCGCACGTAGGACAGCTGCTGGGAGCCCGGGGTCAACCCGGAGCTGTTGCGGAAGTTGAGCACCAGCAGGCCGAACAGGGTCGCCGCGGTGACCTGCCCGACGGTCTTGGCGGTCTTGTTCAGGCCGAGATTGCGTGACCGGCGGATCTTGATCAGGTCGTCGATGAAGCCGACGCCGCCCAGCGCGGTCGCCAGTCCCAATACCAGTAGCCCGGAGGCCGTCGGTCCGGTGCCGTAGAAGACCAGGCCGGCCAGTTGAGCCGTCAGGTAGCCCGCCCAGATCCCGGCCACGATGGCCACGCCACCCATCGACGGCGTGCCCCGTTTGCGCTGATGGCTGGCCGGGCCGTCCTCGCGGATCTCCTGACCGAAGCCCTGCTTGGTGAACACCCGGATTAGCACCGGGGTCAGCAGGATCGCGACCAACAGCGCGACACCGGCCGCGACGAGGATCATGATCATCAGCGATCTCCCGGGTCGTCGCCGACCAGCGCGTCGGCCAGGGCCGTCAGTCCGGCGGCGTTGGACGCCTTGACCAGCACCACGTCACCCGGCCGCAATTCGGCGCGCAGCAGGGCCAGGGCGGCATCGACGTCTGGAACCGCAGTGGCCTCGGCGCCCCAGGATCCCTCCATGACCGCGCCGTGGTGCATCGCCCCCATTGCTCTCCCTACGCCGACGACAATGAGACGAGACACATCTAAGCGCACCGCGAGCCGGCCGATGCGGTCATGCTCAGATATCGCGTCCTCGCCCAGCTCAGCCATCTCGCCGAGCACCGCCCAGCTGCGTCCCGGGGCGGCGGATTGGCGGGCGATGACCGCCAGCGCCTGCAGTGCCGCCCGCATGGAGTCCGGGTTGGCGTTGTAGGCGTCGTCGATCACCGTCACCCCGTCGCTGCGCGTAGTTACCTGCATCCGGTGCCCGGAGACGGGGCCGGCCGCCGCCAGCGCGGCCGCCACCTGTTGGCCGGTGGCGCCACATTCCAGCGCGACCGCGGCGGCGCACAGGGCGTTGGAGACCTGATGGTCGCCGTGGACCGCGAGGGCGATGTCGATAGCGGTGTCCCCGGTGTGCAGCGTGAAGCGCGGGCGGGCCAACTCGTCGAGGACCACGTCATCGGCCCACACGTCGGCCGGGGCCGCCCTGCTGACCCGGACGACCCGCGCCGCCGTCTTGTCGGCCATCGTGGCCACCGCGGAATCGTCGACGTTGAGGATCGCCACGCCGGACTCCGGAACAGCTTGCACGAGTTCGGCTTTGGTCTCCGCGATCGCCTCGCGGGAACCGAACTCGCCCAGGTGCGCGCTGCCGACGTTGAGCACCACCGCCAGCTGCGGCGGGGCGATGGCGGCCAGTTCGGCGATGTTGCCGCGATGTCGCGCGGATAGCTCCAGCACCAGAAAGTCGGTGTGCTGGTCGGCCCGCAGCACCGTCCACGGGTGGCCCAGTTCGTTGTTGAACGATCCGGGCGGCGCCACCACCTGCCCGAGCGGCGCCAGCACCGTGGCGATCAGGTCCTTGGTGGAGGTTTTGCCCGACGAGCCGGTGATACCGATGATCCGCAGGCCCTCGGCGACCAGTCTGGCGGCCACCGCGGCGGCGAGTCTGGCCAGCGCGGCCAGCACCGTCGCCCCGGATCCGGCCGCGTCGTCGTGCTCGAGCGCACCGGACCTGCTGGCGGCCTTCGGGCCGGGGTCTACCACGATCGCCGGCACCCCGACCGGACGAGCGGCCAGCACCGCCACCGCGCCGGCGGCCACCGCCGACGCCGCGTGGTCGTGGCCGTCGGCACGCGCGCCGGGCAGAGCCAGGAACAACGAGCCCGCGGTGATGCGGCGGGAGTCGAACTCCACGGTCCCACTGACCACGGTGCGCGCGGCCTGCTCCGGTGAGATGTCGGCGAGCCGGCCACCCACGATCTCGGCGATCTCCGCGACGGTCAGCGCGATCATCGGTGCTGCTCGCGCGCTTCCAGCGCCTGGGCCAGCTCGATTCGGTCGTCGAAGGGCTGGGTACGTCCCCCGGCGGTCTGCCCGGTTTCGTGGCCCTTGCCGGCGACGAGCACCACATCGCCGTGCCGCGCCCAGCGCACCGCGTGCTCGATCGCCGCCCGGCGATCACCGATCTCGACCACCGCCGC
>NZ_QMEX01000226.1 GCF_003284925.1 Mycolicibacter senuensis | reverse complement strand
CCGGTGGCGGCGCCGCGGGCGCGGGGGCCTCGGCGGCGGGCGCCGGCGGAGCAGCCGGCTTGGCCGCGGGGGCTGCCGGAGTCGGGGCCTTGACGGCCGCGGCGGCCGCCGGTGCAGCCTTCGGCGGTGCCGAGGCGGCGGACTTGGCGGGCGCCTTGGCCGGCTCTTCGCTCTTCGCGGCGGCCTTGCCACCGCCGAACGACTCCCGCAGCCGCCGCGCGACGGGCGCTTCCACGGTCGACGAGGCCGACTTGACGAATTCGCCCTGCTCGCTCAGCCGAGCGAGAACTTCCTTGCTGGTGACACCGAGTTCCTTGGCCAACTCGTGTACGCGGGCCTTTGCCACTACATCTCCTGTCTATGAGGCGACAGCGGTGGTGGGCCGCGCCTCGGGTTTAGCTATGACGCATGGTCATCGGGACTTCACGGTGTGCTCATGTTCTTCGCTACCTGTTCTGTTGGCCGGGGCGGTGAGCCCGATCTGCTGATCGAAGTACTCCTCCACCCCGGACACATCCGGGGAACCGCTGATCCGCAGCGCGCGCGCGAACGCTCGTCGCCGGATCGCCGCTTGCAGGCACGCCGGTGCGGGATGCAGCCATGCGCCCCGTCCCGGCAGGTTGCCCACCCGGTCAACGGTCACGGCCTCGTTGCCGTTCCCTGACACAGCGACCACCCGAAGCAACTCGACGGCCAACTCGCGTTTCCGGCACCCGACACACGTGCGCACCGGTCCCTGCGGGGAGCGGTGCGTCCGCGAGGCGGCTGTCGAAGTCTCGCGCTGGATCACGGCTCAGTCTACCCATACGGCGGCGGCGGTCCGAACACGCTCAGCACAGCCGGTCGCCGCCCGCCGGGCGGCACCTCAGAACAGGGTGCCGATATCCAGCAACTGGCTCAGATCCGCCAGCCAGCCGGTGTCGGCGGCGTCCGAACCCAACGAACCCGTCAGGTCTGAGGTATCGCCGGCGGCCTGCGCCACGGTGGCTACCGCCGCCGAAGTCTGATCGTCGGGGAAGGTGTCGAAAAGCGGAAAGGTGTAGTTGAAGAGCGTCACGTAATCGGACATCCCCTCAGGATTCTGGATGTAATGATTCCCGTAGATCGTGAAATAGCTCAAGATCCCGACGATCGTCTGCAGTGCGAAGTTGTCGTCCACTGCTCCGGTCCACGCCGAGGCCGCACCGGTGCCATCGGTGATCTCGTCGCGCACGTCGCTGGCGAACAGGAAGGGAATGCCCCCGGTCACGCTGGTATGCGTATCGCCGAACGTCCCGACGATGTTGCCGCTGTCGTCGGCGACGTTGTATGGCCAGGTGGATTGGTGGTACGTGAAGTAAGGGGCGAGGTCGGTGTAGTCGGTGACGTCGGTGGGCGGCCCCGGCGGAGACACCGTGCCGGGCGGGAGCGTGTCAGCGGCCGCGAGGCCGGCGGATAGCGCAGCACCCAGACAGGCACCGATGGCAAGCACAAATCGACGACAATTCATCGCAAAACTCCCCCGTACGATTCACGCTCAGTTATGGGCGCGGATCAACGCTACGTCCCACCCGCGCAAATATCACGAGGAATTCACAGATTTTGACGCGCGCGACAGATAAGAACGCTTATCCGGGAACGTGGTCGGGTTCGCTGTCCGAGTGGGTCGGCGCGTCGCTGCGGATATCGATGCGCCAGCCGGTCAGCCGGGCCGCCAGCCGGGCGTTCTGGCCCTCTTTGCCGATGGCCAGCGACAGCTGGAAGTCCGGGACCACCACCCGGGCGGCCCGAGCCGCCTGGTCGATCACCGTCACCGACATCACCTTGGCCGGCGACAACGCGTTGCCGACAAAGCGCGCCGGGTCCTCGTCGTAGTCGATGATGTCGATCTTCTCGCCGGCCAGTTCGCTCATCACGTTGCGGACCCGCTGGCCCATCGGGCCGATGCAGGCGCCCTTGGCGTTGAGCCCGGGGACTCCCGAAGCCACCGCGATCTTGGACCGGTGCCCGGGCTCCCGGGCGACCGCGACGATCTCCACCGACCCGTCGGCGATCTCGGGCACTTCCAGGGCGAACAGCTTGCGTACCAGGTTCGGGTGGGTGCGCGACAGCTCGATGCGCGGTTCGCGCAGCCCGCGGGTCACGCCGATCACATAACAGCGCAGCCGGTCGCCGTGCTCGTAGGCCTCGCCGGGCGCCTGCTCGGAAGGCCGGATGACGCCGTCGAAACCTTTGGCCTCGGTACCCAGCCGCACCACAACGACGCCGCGGGCGTTCTCCCGGGCGTCGCGCTGGACGACGCCGGCGACGATATCGCCCTCGCGCGCCGAGAACTCGCCGTACGCCTTCTCGTTCTCGGCGTCGCGCAGCCGCTGCAGGATCACCTGACGGGCGGTGGTCGCCGCGATACGACCGAAGCCCTCGGGCGTGTCGTCGTATTCGCTGATGACGTTGCCGTCGGCGTCGGTCTCGCGGGCCAGCACGCGAACCATGCCGGACTTGCGGTCGACGTCGATGACTGCGTCGGCCTGGTGCCCTTCGGTATGCCGGTAGGCGGTGAGCAGCGCCGACTTGATGGTCTCCACCACCACCTCGACCGGAATGCCCTTGTCGGCCTCGATCGCGTGCAGCGCCGCCATGTCGATATTCATCGGTCGGCCTCCGTTCCCGCATCGGGGGCCTGCCGGCCCGTCAACTCCAACTCACGTGCACTCGGCGCGGCGAACTCGACCTGCACCACCGCGCGCTTGATGTCGCTGAGCGGCAGCCGGCGCCGCTCCCAGTCCCGCCCGGAGCGCACCACCAGGGTCACCACGTCGTCGTCGACGTCGGCCACCCGGCCGGTCACGCCGGTCTCATCGGCCAAGGTCACCTCGATCTTGCGACCGTGCGCACGCCGGAAATGCTTGGGGGCGGTCAGCGGCCGCTGCACGCCGGGTGAGCTGACCTCGAGCACGTATCGGGCGTCGAAGGACAGGCCGTCGAGCAAATCCGACGCCGAGCGCGACAACGCCGCGGCAGTGTCAAGGTCCAGTGGGGTGTCGCCATCGGCGACCACGGTGATCCGCGGCAGCGGGGCACGGTCATCGACCACGACGTCTTCGATCTCGTATCCGGCACGGCTGAACTCAGCGTCGAGCAGCTCGATCACCTGTGTTTGCGATGGTAGCCCGGTGGCCACGGCGAGCTCCTCATCTTGAGTTGTCCGGTCGTCGCGTTCCCCCGCGCCAGGCGCACCGGGAACCAGCCACCCACGATACGCCGTGGTGTGCACACCCACAGCAAACCGGCAAAAGCACCGGCCATGCCCTATGCCCCCGCCACCGGCCATGTCGCGTCCGTCCGGCGGCACCGGGGTGGCAGGATGACTCAGGTGTCCGGCCCACTGACCGCCATCGACCGGCGGCGCCTGCTGAGCGGAGCCGGGATGATCGCGCTGGTCGCCTTGGCGGCGCCGGCGTGCGGGTCGGCTCCGGCCCCACCGGCTGTCGATGATCTGGAGGCGCAACGCCAACTGGCGCAGCACGACAGTGAGCTGGCCGCCGCAGCCGGAGCGGCACTGACCCGAGCAGACCGCCCCG
>NZ_QMEX01000225.1 GCF_003284925.1 Mycolicibacter senuensis | reverse complement strand
CGACCGCGGGGATGATCGCGGTCTGCCGGTCATCCGGCGACCGGGGCCCACGGCGCGCACCCACTTCGGAAGACCCGGTCGAACCAGTGTCCGGCCGGTCGTCGTGGTGTTTACTCACTGGCGGTACGGGCTCCGCTGCGTGCCGTCCGCCGTCCCCGGGATCCCTTCGGCGGGCGCGCGAGGCCCAGCACATACGACTTCACAAGATGATTCCAGCTGCAGGTCCGGCACACCTCGACCACGTGCACCGAGAACTCCGGGTAACGGGTGGCCAGCAGGACCAGTTCCTCGGCGGACCGCGCCGAACCCGACACCGCTCCCAGGTCGTCGCCGTAGACCCACGACACCAGGGTGAGCTGCTCCTTGCGGCAGATCGGGCAGACCACCGCGCTGGGCTTGCCGTGGAACTTCGCCGCCCGGAGCAGATACGGGTTGGCGTCGCA
The DNA here is from genome assembly GCF_003284925.1 of Mycolicibacter senuensis. Lineage (GTDB taxonomy): Bacteria > Actinomycetota > Actinomycetes > Mycobacteriales > Mycobacteriaceae > Mycobacterium > Mycobacterium algericum_A. The sequence continues at coordinate 3,191 of NZ_QMEX01000225.1, read as the reverse complement.
CACCTCGGAGACCCCGGTGCGCCCGGAGTAGACCTCGGCCAGCAGGGAACGGCGCCGGAGCGCGTAGTCCACCACCTGTCGCTGCAATCGCACGGTGACCAGAGTACGTCGGGTCCGCGCGGGCCGGTGTGATGAACGCCCGTATCCCGCACCAACCGGCGCATTCGGGCCTCGCCGTAGCGCGCTGAAGTCTTACGATCGTCGCCGTGGCAACACGGCAGACCTCCGGAACCCGGGCGAAGGACAGCGACCGGGACGACGTCTGCCGCATCCTGGACGCCGCCCTGGCCGAGGGGCAGCTGTCGAGCGAGGAGCACCGGGAACGCGTCAGTGCGGCCACCCGCGCCGTCACGCTCGGTGACCTGCACGCGCTGATCGCCGATCTGCAGACCGCGAGCGCGCCCGTGCAACTGCCGGCGCTGAACAAGCCCGCCGGATTCGGCGGTCGCGCCCTGGCGGCGGCGGCACTGGGCGCGGCGGTGCTGCTGGGACTGGGCATCGGGTGGGGGGTGTACGGCAACACGAGTTCGCCGCTGAGCTTCACCTCCGACCCCGGCGCCAAGCCCGACGGCGTCGCCCCGCTGGTGCTGACCCCACCGCGCCGGCTGCATTCGCTGGGCGGGTTGAGCGGCCTGCTGGAACAGGCCCGTAGGAAGTTCGGTGACACCCTCGGTTACCGGCTGGTCGTCTACCCGGACTACGCGTCGCTGACCCGGGCCGATCCCACCGAGGATCGCCGCGAACTGGATTACAGCTACCGGGGCGGCTGGGGCGACCCGTCCAGTTCGGCCAAGAGCAGTGACGCCGTGCTGGTCGACCTGAGCGGCTTCGACGTCAAGGCCGCGGTCGGCATCCTGCGCGGGGCCCCCGAGACGCTCGGGATCAAAGACGGCGACGTCAAGTCGACCTATCTGATCGTCGACCCGGCCCGGGATCCGACGACGCCGGGGGCGCTGTCGCTGTCGGTCTACGTCTCCAGCGACTACGGCGGCGGCTATATCGAGTTCGCCGGCGACGGATCGGTCAAGCGCATCAATTACCCGTCCTGACCGCCGGATCCGGCGAGCGGTGTAGTTCCGCGAGCAAGAGCTCCGGCGGCAACAGAACAGGTGCCGTCGGGACGCTGAACGTTGGGCGAACATCAGGCCACTTGGGTTCTGTTATATCGGCGCGATACTATGGCCCGAACCGTCGAACGGTCGTAGCCACAAATCATTGCAGGAGGTGAATCGGTGCTTGAGCTTGCCATACTGGGCTTGCTGCTCGAGTCTCCGATGCACGGCTACGAGCTGCGGAAACGGCTGACCGGTCTGTTGGGCGCATTCCGGGCGTTCTCCTACGGCTCGCTGTATCCGGCGCTGCGGCGCATGCAGGCGGCCGGGTTGATCGCCGAGGACGCCGCCCCGGCGGGCACCCCGGTACGCCGGGCCCGACGGGTCTACCGGCTGACCGACGCCGGCCGCCAGCGCTTCACCGAGCTGGTGGCCGACACCGGACCGCAGAACTACACCGACGACGGCTTCGGGGTCCACCTGGCCTTCTTCAACCGCACCCCCGCCGAGGCGCGGATGCGGATTCTGGAAGGCCGCCGTCGGCAGGTGGAGGAACGCCGGGAGGGTCTGCGTAACGCCGTGACGCGGGCCAGCAACTCATTGGATCGCTACACCCGCCAACTGCACCAGCTCGGGCTGGAGTCCAGTGAGCGGGAGGTCAAGTGGCTCAACGAGTTGATCGCGGCCGAACGCGTCTCCCAGGGCCGCGCCGAACAGTCTTGACCCCTGCCCGGCGCGGGAATCAGCACAACACAAACAGCACGTCAGCAGTGACAGCAAAGAAGGAGAACGTCGGAAATGACTGAGCAAACGACGGATGTGCGGGTCGCCATTGTCGGCGTCGGTAACTGCGCCTCCTCGCTGGTCCAGGGCGTGCAGTACTACCAGAACGCCGACGACAGTTCGACGGTGCCCGGTCTGATGCACGTGCGATTCGGTCCGTATCACGTCCGCGATGTGAAGTTCGTCGCCGCGTTCGACGTGGACGCCAAGAAGGTCGGCTTCGACCTGTCCGAGGCCATCTTCGCCTCGGAGAACAACACCATCAAGATCGCTGACGTGCCGCCGACCAACGTGGTGGTGCAGCGCGGTCCCACCCTCGACGGCATCGGCAAGTACTACGCCGACACCATCGAGGTCTCCGACGCCGACGCCGTCGACGTGGTCTCGGTGCTCAAGGAGGCCAAGGTCGACGTGCTGGTGTCCTACCTGCCGGTGGGGTCCGACGAGGCCGACAAGTTCTACGCCCAGTGCGCCATCGACGCCGGGGTCGCGTTCGTCAACGCGCTGCCGGTGTTCATCGCCTCCGACCCGGTGTGGGCCAAGAAGTTCGCCGACGCCGGCGTGCCGGTTGTGGGCGACGACATCAAGAGCCAGGTCGGCGCGACCATCACCCACCGCGTTATGGCCAAGCTGTTCGAGGACCGCGGCGTCACGCTGGACCGCACCTACCAGCTCAACGTCGGCGGCAACATGGACTTCAAGAACATGCTCGAGCGCGAGCGCCTGGAGTCCAAGAAGGTCTCCAAGACCCAGGCCGTCACCTCCAACCTGACCGGCTCGCTGGCCGGCAAGGTCGAGGACAAGAACGTGCACATCGGTCCGTCCGACCACGTGGCCTGGCTCGATGACCGCAAGTGGGCCTACGTGCGGCTGGAGGGCCGCGCTTTCGGCGACGCGCCGCTGAACCTGGAGTACAAGCTCGAGGTGTGGGACTCGCCGAACTCGGCCGGCATCATCATCGACGCAGTGCGCGCGGCCAAGATCGCCAAGGACCGCGGCATCGGCGGACCGATCATCCCCGCCTCGGCCTACCTGATGAAGAGCCCGCCCAAGCAGCTGCCCGACGACGTCGCACGCGCCCAGCTCGAAGAGTTCATCACCGGCTAGCAGTCGACTCTGCACTGAGGGCGTGACCCACTCGCACTTCTACGCCATGGTTGCAGTGTGAGCGAGGAACTGAGCGACGAGTTCGCCCTACTGGCCGGCAACGCCGAACAAGCCGGTGTCACCGGCCCGCTGCCGGCCGTGCAGCGCATCCAGACCGCAGCCGTCAGCGCGCTGCGGTGGGGAACCGAGCCGCCGCGGGTGGTGTTCCTGCACGGCGGCGCGCAGAACGCGCACACCTGGGACACCGTC
>NZ_QMEX01000224.1 GCF_003284925.1 Mycolicibacter senuensis | reverse complement strand
GCCGCCTCGGCCAGCCGGCGGTCCATCCCGCTGATCGGGCGCAGGTCGCCGGCCAAGCCCACCTCACCGACCACCACCGTGGTCGCCGGCAGCGGCAGCCCCGCGTAGGCCGATGCCAGCGCGATGGCGACGGCCAGATCCGTGGAAGGATCGGTCAATCGCATACCGCCCACCGTGGACAGGTAGATGTCGGCGGCCCCGACCGGCAGCTTGGCGTGCTTGTCGAGCACCGCGGTGATCATGGCGGCGCGCGCGTGGTCGATGCCGCTGACCGCCCGGCGCGGCGACCCGCCGGCCGGGTTCGCCAGCAGCGCCTGCACCTCGCCGATCAACGGCCGTTTGCCGTCCAGCGCGACGGTGATCGCGGTGCCGGGCACCGGTTGGCTGCGCTGCTCCAGGAACAGCCCGGACGGGTCGGCGACCCCTTCGATGCCGCTGTCGCGCAGCAGAAAACAGCCCACCTCGTCGGTGGCCCCGAAGCGGTTCTTCACGGCCCGCACCATCCGCAGCACCGAGTTTCGGTCGCCGTCGAAATGCAGCACCACATCGACGAGGTGTTCCAGCGAACGCGGGCCGGCGATGGCACCGTCCTTGGTGACGTGACCGACCAGGATCAGCGCCACGTCGCCGGCCTTGGCGGCCGCGGTCAGCGCGGCCGTGACAGCACGCACCTGGGTGACCCCGCCGGCCACCCCATCGGTGTCGGCGGCGGCGATGGTCTGCACCGAGTCGACCACTACCAGCGTCGGCCGGACCGCCTCGATGTGGCCCAACACGGTTTGCAGGTCTGACTCGGCGGCCAGGTAGATCTCGTCGTGGCTGCAGCCGGTGCGTTCGGCACGCAACCGGATCTGCCCGCCGGACTCTTCTCCGGAGACGTACAGTGCCCGCCGCCCCGCGAGCGCCCAACGGTGGGCGACCTCGAGCAGCAGCGTGGACTTGCCCACGCCCGGGTCGCCGGCGAGCAACGTGACCGAGCCGGAGACCACCCCGCCGCCGAGCACCCGGTCGAGTTCGGCCACACCGGTCTGCTGGTGGCGCGCGCTGCCGGGCGCGATGGAGCTGATCGGGACCGCGGGCCGGGCCGGTGCGGCCGGCCGCAGACCGTTCGGCGGCGCCGTCGACTCCGCCACCGGGTCGATGCCGCCCCAACTACCGCACTCGGGGCAGCGGCCCAGCCATTTCGCGCAGGTGTTCCCGCACTCTGAACAGCGATACAGCGAACGCGCCTTGGAGGTTCTGGCCACCCGCTGACGGTATCCGCTGGGTCCGACAGCGAGCGCCGGCGACGCGGTCGGTCAGTGGTGCGAAAGTACGCCGGCCGAGATCGGCACGGCCATGCGGACCGGGCCCGCGTTTTTGAAGTCGAATGTGAAGTCGTAGGTCAGCCCGTTGGAGATCGGCTTGTCCAGCGTCACCGTGGCCGCTGCGGTGCTGGCGTTGCTGACCTCGGACAGCGCCTTGGAGGCGGGCGCCGTGGGCAGGTCCGGGCCGGCCGGGGCGCTGACCACCAGGACGCCGCCGGCGGGCACCGACCTGCCGCCGACCACCGACACCTTCCCGATCGAGCTGCTGATCCCGGTGAGCTCCTCGCCGGTGTCCGTCGACTGGTTGGTGGCGACGAACACCAGGTCGACCGTCTGGCCGGCCTCCAGCGCGTCACCGTCCTGCTCCGCCAGGATGCGCACGTCACGCAGTGCCAGATCCCCGACGGTCGCCGAGGTGCCGTTGACTGCGGGCGCCTGGTCGGCGGACTGGGAGATCTGGCCGGTACCGCAACCGGCGAGTGCCGCGGCGACGGCCAACGCGGTGACGACCCTGTTGAACCGGTTCACTTGAGGCCTCCTGCTCGGCGCGGCGGTTTGTGACTATGCACTGTAGTAGCACGCTTACAGCGGCGGTAGTTCAGGGTTGGGGCTCGCGCGAGCGGGTGCCCAGCGGCGTGATCGAGCGCCCCGAACCGGCCCATCGTGGTCCACGTCATGCATGGTTTGACCGTGCTGTCAAGCCCCCGCCCGGGGCTGCGATGCCCCTGACCTGCACCGTTGTTCGTCCCGTGTCTGAGCGACGTGTTAGGATGGGGTAGCGAAAGGGGCTCAAATCAGATGATCTTTAAGGTCGGAGACACCGTCGTATATCCACACCACGGTGCAGCGTTAATCGAGGCGATTGAAACCCGGACCATCAAAGGCGAGCAGAAGGACTATCTGGTCCTGAAGGTGGCGCAGGGCGACCTCACCGTTCGAGTTCCCGCTGAAAATGCAGAATATGTTGGCGTGCGCGACGTGGTCGGGCAGGAGGGCCTCGACAAGGTCTTCCAGGTCCTGCGCGCCCCGCACACCGAGGAGCCGACCAACTGGTCGCGTCGTTACAAGGCCAACCTGGAAAAACTCGCCTCCGGCGACGTGCACAAGGTGGCCGAAGTGGTTCGCGACCTGTGGCGTCGCGACCAGGAGCGCGGCCTGTCCGCCGGTGAGAAGCGGATGCTGGCCAAGGCGCGCCAGATCCTGGTCGGTGAACTGGCCCTGGCCGAGAACACCGACGATGCCAAGGCGGAGACCATCCTCGACGAGGTGCTGGCCGCGGCCTCCTGACCACCGGAGTATCGGTGGTAAGCACAGTTGCCGTGGTTCCGGCCGCGGGCTCGGGGGTTCGACTCGGCGCCGGGATTCCCAAGGCGTTCTTTCTGCTCGGCGGGCAGACTCTGGTCGAGCGCACCGTGGCGGTCTTGCGGGAATCCGGCGTCGTCGATCAAGTGGTGGTCGCGGTACCGCCGGACCGCACCGACGAGGCCAAACTGATCCTAGGCAGTAAAGCCATGGTCGTGGCCGGCGGCGAGAACCGCGTCGATTCGGTTCGCCTGGCGCTGGCCAGCGCCGGCGAACCCGACTTCGTATTGGTCCACGATGCCGCACGACCGTTGACTCCGGTGGCACTGGTGGTCCGGGTGGTCGAGGCGCTGCACGGCGGGCACCAGGCGGTGGTTCCCGCGCTGCCGGTGCCCGACACCATCAAGGCGGTCGACGCCAACGGGGTGGTGCTGGGAACCCCGGAGCGAGCGGGGCTGCGAGCGGTGCAGACACCGCAGGGCTTCGCCGCGGACCTGCTGTTGCGCGCCTATCAGCAGGCCGGCTCAGGCACCCAGTTCACCGATGACGCGTCGATGGTCGAGCACATCGGCGGCCAGGTCCAGATCGTCGACGGCGACCCGCTGGCCTTCAAGATCACCACCGCGTTGGACGCGGTGCTCGCCGAGGCGGTGCTGAACCGGTGAGCGGGCTGCCGCGGGTCGGGGTGGCCACCGATGTGCATCCCATCGACCCGGGGCGGCCCTGCTGGCTGCTGGGATTGCTCTTTCCCGACGCCGACGGCTGCGCCGGGCACTCCGACGGGGATGTGGCCGTACACGCGCTGTGTGACGCGCTGCTGTCGGCGGCAGGGTTGGGGGACCTGGGCACGGTGTTCGGCGTCGACGAGCCACGCTGGGCCGCGGTAACGGGGGCTGTGATGCTCGACCATGTGCGCGGGTTGCTCAGCGACAGCGGATTCACGGTCGGCAATGCCGCGGTGCAGGTCATCGGGAACCGGCCGAAGGTGGGGCCGCGCCGCGCCGAGGCGCAACAACTGCTGTCGGAGCTGCTGGGGGCACCGGTATCGGTGTCGGCGACCACCACCGACGGGCTCGGGCTGACCGGCCGCGGTGAGGGTTTGGCGGCGGTCGCTACCGCGCTGGTGGTGCCGGGCTAGTTCGCCCGGGCGGGGTCTAGCAGACGCCGAAGATGCCGCCGATGATGCCGCAGGCGATCTCGCCACCGACGTTCACGCCGGTTT
>NZ_QMEX01000223.1 GCF_003284925.1 Mycolicibacter senuensis | reverse complement strand
CGCGCTGTGGGACGGGCCGGATGTGCTCCCGGAACCACCGGCACCGCCGCCGCACAGCGGAGCGTCGCTGCTGGAGCGGTTCCGCGAGCGTATTCCGCGCCTTCCCGGCCGCTGAGTCGTCCCGGTCGCGGAGTCAGGACCCGCGGATCTCGTCCGCCGAGACGGTCGCCGAGAAGGAAACCGACACCTCGTCGGCGACTTGCATCGCCCCCATCAGCATCGAATAACGCCGCACCCCGAAGTCGCTGTGACGAACCACGGTGTCAGCGTCGACTCGCCACGAACCGCGGTGCTGATGCGGCGGCCCCAGCTCGGTCACCTGCACGTCGATGACGTACGGCTTGGTTCGACCGCGAATCTCCAGGGATCCGGTCAGCCGGTAGCCCATGTCGGTCGCCTCGATCTCACTGCTCTCGAAGCGGATCCGGCCGTACTTGTCGGCCCCGAGGCAGTTGCGTGCATTGGTGCGGATCAGCGCCTTCTCCGGACCGGTCAGTGGCGTCATGCCGCCCTCACCGCCGAGCACCCGCAGCGAATCGACCTCGACGGTCAGTGTCGCGGCGGTGGGCTGCTCGCCGGACCACGAAACCACCGCCTGCCAGCGCTCCATGGCGATCGTGAGGCGATGCCCCATCCTCGCGGCGCGGCCGGCCACCCCCGTGCCGAGTTGCAGCCGACCGTGCGATGCGTCGAACTGTCCCTGCGCGGTCATCTGCGGCACTCTAGCGGCCCGGGGCGGTGGCGCCATTCGGCGGAATCACGATGAGGCGCCGCCGGCACCCGTTAGGCTGCCACGCGGGGCCGTCTGCTGGCCAGGATCGACAGACTGAGGGCTGAAGAATGATTCGTGAACTAGCTGCAGCTGCTTTCATCGCCGGAGCCGCGGGGGCAGCCGCCATCGGCGTCGCACCGGCCGCCGGCGCCTACCCCGGTGATGTGCCGGGGATGGCCGAGGGACAGCGGCAGGGCGACGCCTGCTTCAGCTGGGAGCGCTACATCTACGGCCACGGCCCCAACGGCCAGGCGCTGGCCTGCCATTTCATCGCCAACCAGTGGCCGCCCAAGGACACCGGGTTCTGGCAGATCTCCTACCCCCTCTACGGCGTGCAGGAGATCGGTTCGCCCTGCCCGAATCCGCAGTCGGCCGCACAGTCGCCCGACGGCCTGCCGCTGCTGTGCCTGGGCGCGCGGGGCTGGCAGCCCGGCATCTACACCGGGGGCATTGGACCGTACTTCCCGCCGGGGATCGCCCAGGTCGGGTGAGCACGGCGTGAGTCCGCCACGCGTCGTCGGCGGACAGCGTTCTTCCAGGCGGTTGCACTAGCTTCAGGCGGGGTAGCAACGGGCAGGAGGTGCCGAACTTGGGCGGACGCGCTGAGGAGAACTCGCAACGGTTGGTGATCTTCGGGATAACCGGAGACCTGGCCCGCAAAATGACCTTCCGCGCGCTGTATCGCCTGGAGCGCCGCAAACTGCTGGACGGCCCCATCGTCGGGGTGGCCAGCGACGACATCACGGTCGATGAGCTGGTCAACCGGGCCGCCGAGGCGATCCGCCACAGCGGCGAACCGTTCGACGAGACGGTGTTTCGCCGCCTGGCGGAGCGGTTGTCCTATCTGCCCGGCGACGTCACCGATGCCGCACTTTACGAGCAGCTCGCCGAGCGGGTCGGAACCGATCAACCGTGCCTGTACTACCTGGAGATGCCGCCGTCGCTGTTCGCCCCGATCGTGGAACACCTCGGTCGGGCCGGACTGCTGCAGCGGTCCCGGGTGGCGGTGGAAAAGCCGTTCGGCCACGACCTGGCCTCCGCACGCGACCTCAACAGCCGGATGTGCGCGGTGCTGCAGGAGGACCAGATCCTGCGAGTCGATCACTTCCTGGGCAAGCAACCGGTCGCTGACCTGGAGTGCCTGCGGTTCGCCAACACGACGCTCGCCGAACTGTGGGATCGGCACAGCATCGCCGAGATCCACATCACCATGGCCGAGAACTTCGGTGTCGAGGAGCGCGGCGGCTTCTATGACGCCGTGGGCGCGTTACGCGACGTGGTGCAGAACCACCTACTACAGGTGCTGGCACTGGTCGCGATGGAGCCGCCGGTCGGCCCCGGTGACGACGACCTCAACGACAAGAAGGCCGAGGTGTTCCGCGCGATGCCCGCGGCCGACCCGGTGCACTACGTCCGGGGCCAGTACCGCGGTTACAGCGATGTACCCGGAGTCGCCGACGGCTCGCAGACTGAGACCTTCGTGGCGTTGCGCCTACAGATCGAGAACTGGCGCTGGGCGGGTGTCCCGATCTTCCTGCGCGCCGGCAAGGCACTGCCCGAACGAGTCACCGAGGTTCGGCTGTTCACCCGCCGGGTACCGGCGCTGGCGTTCATGCCGCACCGGGACAGGGCCCAACGTAACCAGATCGTGCTGCGCATCGACCCGGATCCGGGGCTGCGGCTGCAACTGGTGGCCCAAGACGACCAGAACGCTCAAGCCTGGCGTGATGTTCACCTGGATTCTTCCTTCACTCACGATCTGGGGGAACCGATCCAGCCCTATGAGCGGCTGTTGCATGCCGCGATAGTCGGCGACCGCCGGCTGTTCGCCCGAGAGGACAGCATCGAGGAGACCTGGCGGATCGTGGCCCCGTTGCTCGAAAACCCCGGCGAGGTCCACCCCTACGAGCGTGGCTCGTGGGGGCCGGAGGCCGCGCAGGCACTGGTGCGTGGCCACCGGAGTTGGCAGCAGCCCTGGTTGCCGGCGAACGGCCGGTCACAATGAGAGGAGCACACACATGCGGTTGGGGATGATCGGCCTGGGGCGGATGGGCGCCAACCTGGTGAGGCGGCTGGTCGATGACGGCCACGAATGCGTCGTCTACGACCACAATCCCGAGGTGGTAGCCGCGCTGGCCGCCGAGACCCAGGCCACCGGGGTGTCCTCGACGGCCGAGCTGGTCGAGAAACTACCCGCGCCCCGGGTGGTGTGGGTGATGGTGCCGGCCGGCTCGATCACCACCGGGGTCATCGAGGAACTCGCGGACACGCTCAGCGCCGGCGACATCGTGATCGACGGCGGCAACTCTTACTACCGTGACGACATCGCACACTCGAAGCTGCTGTCCGACAAAGGTATTCGTCTACTCGACTGCGGCACCAGTGGCGGGGTGTGGGGTCGCGAGCGGGGCTACTGTCTGATGGTCGGCGGTGACCGCGGTGCGTTCGACCATGTCGAGCCGATATTTGCCACCATCGCGCCTGGGGTAGACGCCGCGCCCCGCACGCCGGGCCGTGACGGTGAGGTCGCCCAGGCCGAGAACGGCTACCTGTACTGCGGCCCATCGGGGGCAGGGCACTTCGTGAAGATGGTCCACAATGGCATCGAGTACGGGATGATGGCCTCGATCGCGGAGGGGCTGAATATCCTGCACCATGCCAACATCGGCAAACAGGACCAACGCGGCGACGCCGAGACCGCGCCGCTGAGCCATCCCGAGTTCTACCAGTACGACATCGACATCCCCGAAGTCACCGAGGTCTGGCGGCGGGGCAGTGTGATCGGCTCATGGCTGCTCGACCTGACCGCCGGGGCCCTGCAGAAATCCCCGGCGCTGGAGGAATTCGCCGGCCGCGTCTCCGATTCCGGCGAAGGCCGCTGGACCGTGATCGCCGCCATCGACGAGGGTGTTCCCGCCCCGGTGCTCACCACCGCGCTGTATGCGCGATTCGCCTCCCGGCAACTGTTCGAGTTCGGCGCGAAAGTGCTCTCGGCGATGCGCAAGCAGTTCGGCGGGCACGACGAGAGATCCGGCTGAGCCGACCGCGCCCGGGCCCGGGCGGCAGACCGAGCGGTATCGGCGATCCTGGCCGCCTGCCGCGACGGCATGCCAGTATTGGGCATGCCGCAGCGACGGCGAGCCACCCAGGCCAGTGGCGCTTCGATGCGTGCCGGTGCGGATACGGCGACCGGTCGGGTGATCGCGCTGATCGTGCTGGTGCTCGCGGCCGGGGCGGCGACGCGCGG
>NZ_QMEX01000222.1 GCF_003284925.1 Mycolicibacter senuensis | reverse complement strand
ATTCCCGGCGGGGCTCGGGCGGGACGAACGGTTGCGGGGGTTGCGCCCAACGGCCCGCGGGCTGCTGGATCTCCTCCGCGGGGTGACGCGGAACCTCCTCCGCGGCTCGGCGAGCGCCGCCATCCTCCGCGGCTCGGCGCGGGGTCTCCTCGGCGGCCCGGCGATGCGAACCGCGGTAGGTCGGCTCGGCAGGCGGCGGCTGCGAGGTCTGTGACGGCTGGGGCGGCTGATATGGCTGATATGGCTGATGCGCCGCCGGTGTGGGGATTCCACCCGTCGGAATCCCCACCTCCGGAACGTCGATGATCGGGCTATCGGTGGTTTGGGTGACGGGATCCTCGGGGTAGTACGCCGCAGCGGCGTGGGCGTCGCGCGCACCGACGGCCTCCCCACCCGAGCGGGCCCAGTCGCTGTAGGCCCGAATAGTCGTGCGCGCAGCGGAATCAGTCTCCAGCGCCGGCCGGTGACTCAGGTCGGAGTCGAACAGGATCTCCAGGTTGGTCCGCAGGGCGGCCAACTCGGCGCGCAGCGCGGCGACCTCGTCGGCGGCCTGCGCCCGCAGCTCCGACGCCAGCTCACGGCGCAGCTGCGACTCCACCGTCAGCTCGTATTCGCGCCGCGCCGAGATCTCGCGGTCCAGCTGCAGGTCGTAGACCAGCTTCAGGTCCCGGGCCCGGGCCTGGTCGACGTCGCTCTGCCGCCGGTAGATCACCGACACGAACGCCGCCGCGACCGCTGCCCACAGCGCCACGATGACCGCGAGCTTCAGCAGTTCGACCCGACTGGTGAACACCAATGCCGAACTCGACGCGATAGCGAAGATCAGCAAGGCCGTCATCAGCGTCCAGCCCGGCCTGCGACCGCCGCGCCGACCCGGGGCGCGGGACAGGACCGAATTCATCTGCGCCGCTCCACCTCGTCGCCTCGTCCCCCTCGCCGCTGTGCGGACGGGGGCGCCCCAGCGCGTCCGCATCGTTGCCGACACGCATTGCCCGACTGTACCTGCACGAGGTCACTCCGCGTGTCGCCCTGCTCCGGCGATTCTCAGCCGGGCTGATCTCCGGTCAGCTGCCCGGACTGTCCGGGGTCGTGCGGCGACTTGCAGCAGTTCTGCAACCACAGCGCGGCGATGAGCAGTACCAGTGCACTGACCGCGGCGACCACCGCGCCTCCGGTGTCCTCGGCGGCGACGTGCAGCGCGGCGCGGCGCGGCAACAGGTAGCCCAGCACGCCGAGCCAGAAGCCGAGCACCAGCGCACCCATCCAGGCCGAGGCCTTTGCGACCACCACGGTGCGCGCCACCGCCAGCGGGTGCAGCCACCCGGGCCCGACGCCGATCTGACCGTTATCGATCTTCTCCCGGACATACCGGCCCCAGAGCGCCTCGGCGATCGCGACCACCAGCAGCGATATCCCGGTCCACGCGGTGATCGGCGGGAACCATCGGTACAACAGCGTCACCGCCAGGTAGCTGAGCACCGCGGCGGCGACCACACCCGCGGTGACGTCTCGACTACGGGTCGGGCCCATCAGCGCTGCAGCACCAGGTCGGTCAGCCGCAGCGAGGTGCGGTCGGCGGGTTCCAGTTCGTCCAGCAGGCCCGCCACCGTGCACTGCCGGCCGGCCACCGTCAGCTGCGCCTCCGGCTCGACCGCAAGCCACGGAACCATGACGAATGCGCGCAGATGCGCCAGCGGGTGCGGCAGGGTCAGCCCGTCGTCGCGGGAGAACAGCTCCGCGCCCCCGGGTTGTTCGCGGCAGCTGATCACGTCGACGTCGAGGGTCCGCGGGCCCCAGCGTTCGCCACGGACCCGGTCCGCCGCCTGTTCCAGTTCCTGGGCGCGGCGCAGCCAACCGTGTTTGTCGACGGCCGGATCCTCGACGATCAGCACCGCGTTGAGGAAGCGACCCTGATCGACCCCGCCCCACGCTTCGCTCTCGTAGACCCCGGACACCTCGCGCACCGCCGTGCCGAAGCCGTCGACGGCCGACTGCAACCTGGCCAACCGATCACCCAGGTTGGACCCGATGGAAAGCACCGCTTCAGTCATCGGCGCCGCTCCTCCTCATCGCTGTCATGCCGGGACCACGGTCCCGCGCCGGTCGCGCCGTGATCGCCGCGCCACCACCGCGACGTCGGCAAAGGTCAGTGGGATCGGGGCGTGCGGCTTGTGCAGCGTCACTTCCACCGCCTGCACCCGCACATCGGCCATGACCTCGTCGGCTATCTCGGCGGCCACGGTCTCGATGAGGTCGCGGGCTGGCCCGGCGATGATCTCGGCGGCACGCTGGGCCAGTACCCCGTAGTCGTAGGTGTCGGCCAGCGCGTCGCTGGCGGCCGCGACCGACAGGTCCATCCACACGGTGATGTCAACGATGAAGTCCTGGCCGTCGGCCCGCTCGTGGGCGAACACGCCGTGGTTGCCGCGAACCTTCAGCCCGCGCAATTCGATCCGGTCAGTCATCGCTGGTGCCTCCTTGCAACCCGGCTGCGGTCCAGGCGTCGACGACCCTGAGCGCGTCGACCGAGGCCCGCACGTCGTGCACTCGCACGCCCCAGGCGCCGTGCAGGCCGGCAAGCGCGGAGACGACCGCGGTGGCGGTCTCCCGCTCGTCGGGCGGCCGCGGCGCACCGTCGGCTCCAGCCAGCAGCGTACCGAGAAATCGCTTGCGCGACGCTCCCACGAGCACCGGTATGCCGATGCCCACCAGCTCTGGCAGCGCCTTCAACAGGGCCCAATTGTGTTGCGCCGTTTTGGCGAATCCCAGCCCGGGGTCGATGATCAACTTCGCGGGGTCCACACCGGCGGCGACCGCGGCATCGGCCGAGGCGAGCAGGTCGGCGCGCACCTCGGAGACGACGTCGCGGTAGCCCGGCACGCGATGCGGATGCCCGGGATCGACCGGGCGCCAGTGCATCAGCACCCAGCCGGCACCCGAGGCGGCCAGCAGCGGCGCCATGGCCGGATCGGCCCGCCCTCCGGAGACGTCGTTGACGATCTCGGCTCCGCAGTCCAGTGCGGCCCGGGCGACGGCTGCGTTCATCGTGTCGATGCTGACGGTAATACCCTGGGCCGCAAGTTCTCTCACGACGGGAACAACCCGTCGCGCTTCCGCCCGCGGATCGGTGCGCACCGCGCCGGGCCGGGTCGATTCCCCCCCGACGTCGATGATCGCTGCCCCCTCGGCCACCAGTTCCAGACCGTGCGCCACGGCACGGTCGGCATTCAGGTAGCGCCCGCCGTCGGAGAACGAGTCGGCGGTGACGTTGACCACCCCGACGACCTGGACGCATGTCGGGTTCACTTGCGCCGGATGAGTTCCAGGGCTTCGGCGCGCGACGCGCTGTCGGACTTGAACTGGCCGCGCACCGCCGATGTCGTGGTGATCGCACCGGGCTTGCGCACCCCCCGCATCGCCATGCACAGGTGCTCGGCCTCGACCACCACGATGACCCCGCGTGGGTTCAGTTTGCGCATCAGGGCGTCGGCGACCTGCCCGGTCAACCGCTCCTGCACCTGCGGCCGCTTGGCGTAGAGGTCCACCACCCGCGCCAGCTTGGACAAGCCGGTGATCCGGCCGTCATCGCCGGGGATATAGCCGACATGAGCGACCCCGTGAAAGGAGACCAGGTGGTGCTCGCAGGTCGAGTACAGCGGGATCTCCTTGACCAGCACCATTTCATCGTGCTGTTCGTCGAAGGTGGTCTCCAGCACCGTGTCCGGGTCGGTGTAGAGCCCGGCGAACATCTCCTGGTAAGCCCGGGCCACCCGCGCCGGGGTGTCGACCAGACCCGCGCGGTCCGGATCTTCGCCGACCGCGTACAGCAGTTCGCGCACCGCTGCTTCGGCGCGCGCTTGATCGAAACCTGTTGAGGTCATCGCCGATCCCACTCTCTCAGTCGCCGGACGGCGGTTCGGACCTGTTCTTCTCAGTGCCGCGCTGGTGGCCGTCGCCCTCGCCGGGCGGCGCCGCCGGTGCCGGCGGGGGTGCGGGGTAGGGCTGATACGGCGGGTAGGGCTGCGCCGGCGGGTAACCCTGCTGCGGCCATTG
>NZ_QMEX01000221.1 GCF_003284925.1 Mycolicibacter senuensis | reverse complement strand
CCGCGGGTCGAGATTCCGTCGCCGGCGGCCCCGGCCCCGAAGCAGCCGGAGTTGCCGCCGATCTTCAAGCCGCCCGCCCAGAATCCCCCGAAGAACGACAATCCGTCGTGGCTACCCGGGAACAACGGGGGCGGCAACAAGAAGGACAACCCGTCGTGGCTGCCGGGCAACAACGGGGGCGGCAACCCGTCGTGGCTGCCGGGCGATAACGGCGGCGGCAACAAGGGCGGCAACAAGGGCGGCAACCCGTCACCGTGGCTGCCCGGGGTCGGCACCAACGGCGGCGGCAACAACCCCTGGCTGCCGGGTCTGGGTGGCGGTGGCAGCGGCGTTCGCGGCGGCGGTGGCGGCTCGTGGTTCCCCGACTTCGGTGGCGGGGGTAAAGGTGGTGGCGGCGGCAAGGGCGGCTGGCCCTTCTGAGCGCCCCGATAATCCACTAGCCTGACGGCGTGGATTACGCCGCAGCATTGCTCGATGAGACCCGCGCTTTCGGCGAGCTGGTCCGCGCCGGTGATCCCGGGCTGGCGGTCCCGACCTGCCCGGAGTGGAATCTGACCCAGCTGTTCCGCCATGTCGGGCGGGGCCATCGGTGGGCCGCGCAGATCGTCGCCGACCGATTGGACCACGCACTGGATCCCCGTGACGTCGTCGACGGTAAGCCGCCGGCGGACCCCGACGCGGCCATCGGCTGGCTGAACGACGGCGCCCAACGGGTGCTGGACGCGGTCGCGCAGGTCGGCCCCGACCACCCGGCCTGGACGTTCCTCGGGCCGCGACCGGCGTCCTGGTGGGTGCGCCGCCGGCTGCACGAGGCGACGGTGCACCGGGCCGACGCCGCACTGGCGCTGGGCGGCGATTTCGCCCTGCCGGCGGAGTTGGCCGCCGACGGCATCTCCGAGTTTCTCGACCTGATCACGGTACGCGCCGGGCGCGACGGGCAACCGCCGCTGGCCGACGGCCAGACCGTGCACCTGCATGCCACCGATGACGGACTGGGACAGGCGGGCGAGTGGACCATCAGCCGGTCTGCCGACACCGCCGCGCTCGTCTGGTCGCATGAGCACGGCAAGGGGTCGGTGGCATTGCGGGGTCCGGCCCGCGACCTCTTTGTGGCGATCATGAGCCGGGTTCCGGTGGCCGACACCGACATCGTGGTATTCGGCGACGCGACGGTGTGGCAGGAGTGGGTCGAGCACACCGCCTTCTGAGGGCGATCCCGCACGGTAGTTTGCAGGGCATGAGCACATCGGAGATCGCAACCGTCCTCGCCTGGCATGACGCTTTGGCCGCCGGCGACCTCGACACCTTGGAGCAGTTGTCCAGCGACGGCATCGAGGTGGCCGACGCGAACGGCGCCGCGCAAGGCCATCAGGCGTTGCGGCGATGGGCAGCCGAAGCCGAGATCACCGCCGGCATCGGCCGGATGTATGTGCACGGCGGCGTCGTGGTGGCCGAATTGACCCCCGTCGGCGCCGGGTCCGCCCAGGCGGTCGCGTTCCGGGTGGTGCGCGATCAGGTTGCGGCGGTGTTCCGTCACGACGGCCTGGATGCGGCGCTGGCCGCCACGGATCTCACCGAGGCCGACCGGGTCGACTGAGCCTGCGCTGATGGCGGTTAGGCTCGACGGCATGCGCGGGATCATCCTGGCCGGTGGCTCGGGCACCCGCTTGTATCCGATCACGATGGGCGTCAGCAAGCAGTTGCTGCCGGTCTATGACAAACCGCTGGTCTACTACCCGCTGTGCACCTTGATGCTGGCTGGTATCCGCGACATCCAGGTGATCACCACCGGCCACGACGCGGCGGCGTTTCATCGATTACTCGGTGACGGAAGCGCATTCGGGGTCGACATCAGTTACGCAGTCCAGGACCAGCCCGACGGGCTGGCGCGGGCGTTCGTCATCGGCGCCGACCACATCGGCGCCGAGTCGGTCGCGCTGGTGTTGGGGGACAACATCTTCTACGGTCCCGGCCTCGGCACCAGCCTGCGTCGGCACCAAGCTGTCTCGGGTGCTGTCATTTTCGCCTACTGGATGGCCGATCCGTCAGCCTATGGCGTGATCGAGTTCGATGCCGACGGGACGGCGGTGTCGGTGGAGGAGAAACCGGCGACCCCCAAATCCCACTACGCGATACCGGGCCTGTACTTCTACGACAACGACGTCGTCGAGATCGCCAGGGGCCTAAAGCCTTCGGCGCGTGGCGAATACGAGATCACCGACATCAACCAGGCCTACCTCGAGCAGGGCCGGCTCAGTGTCCAGGCGCTGGCCCGCGGCACCGCCTGGCTGGATACCGGGACGTTCGACTCGCTGCTGGACGCCGGCGACTACGTGCGCACCATCGAGCGTCGCCAGGGACTCAAGATCGGCATTCCCGAGGAGGTGGCCTGGCGGATGGGGTTCATCGACGACGACCAGCTCGCTACCCGAGCCGATGCGCTGCGCAAGTCCGGGTACGGCGATTACCTGTCGGGATTGCTGGAGCGCCGGTGACAGCAGGCTGCGCCAGCCAGAAGCGGTGAACACCTTTCAAGAAGGCGGCGGCAGGGGTAGAACAACCCGCATGGGAACACCGATCCGAGCTGGCCACCGCCGCCGCAACCGCCCTATTACAGCCGGTAGCCCGCCAAGAAGTTGCCCAGCCGTTCGATGGCGCCGGACAACTCGCGGGCCCACGGCAGCGTCACGATGCGCAGATGGTCCGGCGCGGGCCAGTTGAACCCGGTGCCCTGAGTCACCAGGATCTTCTCCTGCAGCAGCAGATCCAAGACCAGTTGCTCGTCGTCCTGGATCGGGTAGACCTCCGGGTCGAGTCGCGGGAACGCATAGAGCGCACCCCTCGGCTTGACGCAGGAGACGCCGGGAATCTCATTGAGCTTGCTCCAGGCCACATCACGTTGTTCGAGCAGTCGACCGCCCGGCAGTACCAGATCGTCGATGCTCTGATGGCCACCCAATGCCACCTGAATGGCGTGCTGCGCCGGCACATTCGGGCACAGCCGCATGTTGGCGAGCAGATTGATGCCCTCCAGGAAACTGGTCGCGTGCTCCTTGGGGCCGGTGATCGCCACCCAGCCGGCCCGGTAACCGGCCACCCGGTAGGCCTTCGACAACCCGTTGAAGGTCAGGCACAGCAGATCCGGCGCCAGGGCGGCCATATTCGTGTGCTCGGCGTCGTCGTAGAGGATCTTGTCGTAGATCTCGTCGGCCAGCAGCAGCAATTGATGCTTGCGGGCCAACTCGGCGATCTGGCTGAGCACCTCCCGCCCGTAGACGGCACCGGTCGGGTTGTTCGGGTTGATCACCACCAGCGCCTTGGTCCGCTCGGTGATCTTCGATTCCATGTCGGCGATGTCGGGCTGCCAGCCCTGAGTCTCGTCGCACAGATAGTGCACCGGCGTTCCACCGGCCAGCGACGTCGATGCCGTCCACAGCGGATAGTCCGGAGCCGGGATCAGCACCTGATCGCCGTTGTCCAGCAGTGCCTGCAGCACCATGCTGATCAGCTCGGAGACCCCGTTGCCCAGATACACGTCGTCGACGTCGAAGCGGGGGAACCCCTCGACCAGTTCATAGCGGGTGACCACCGCGCGCCGCGCCGGCAGGATGCCCTGCGAATCCGAATATCCCTGTGCGTCCGGCAACGCCTGGATCATGTCGCGCATGATCACGTCGGGCGCCTCGAACCCGAACGGCGCCGGGTTGCCGATGTTGAGCTTGAGGATGCGGTGCCCCTCGGCCTCCATCCGGGCGGCCTGGGCGTGGATCGGACCGCGGATCTCGTAGAGAACGTCCTGCAGTTTGGTCGACTGCGCGAACGTCCGCTGCCGCAGCTGGCTGCCGACGGCAGGCCAGGGCATCTGGTGAGGCAACTGGTGAGCGGTCACGTCGACAATGGTTCCATAGCTGTCCAATCAAAATTTGCCCGAGAAACAAGTTGGGGCCGTATGTGCACCCACACGGCCCCAACTTGTTATCTCAGCGTTTGCCCGGCGGTCGTGCTCCGCGCTGGATTCCCAGGCCCTTCACGGCGGGCTGTTCGTTGGGGGCCTCCGCCGGGGCGGCGGCCTCCGGAGCCGCCGCGGGCTCGGTGGCGGACGAGGCCGGCTCCGCAGCGGCCGATGCGGGCTCGGCGGCCGCAGCGGCC
>NZ_QMEX01000220.1 GCF_003284925.1 Mycolicibacter senuensis | reverse complement strand
CGGCGCCGCCGTTGGGGTTCGCCGCCGTTCCCGCGTCGCCGTCGCCGATCAAATACAGCCCGAAGATCTGGTTGATGGCGGTGTCGATCTGCTGGCCGAGGTCGCTGTGGATCCAGTCCTCGATGCCGTCGTGGATCGGGTCGACGACCAGCTGCCGGAACGCCGTGTCGGCGGCCGCAGACCACATGTCCGGGTCGAACCAGGCACCGACGTCGACATCGTCGGCGCGGGCGCCGGGCGCACCGGCCAGCGTGGTCAACCCGGCGGCGACCAGCACCCCGACCGTCGTTGTGAAGCCGGCGACCCGGCCATGGCGTGTGGAGCGGGTATCGGGCATCGAGACCTCCACGCAATTGTGACCCAGCTCATAGTAAACGGCCGGCACCGCCCGCAAAGGTGCTCGTGCCGGAGCGTCGAGGCCGTGGCCGTAGACTTGTCGGGCGGACTTCTCTCCAGCCACAGTTAGGTAGGACGGCTATGAGCGGCCATTCCAAATGGGCCACCACCAAGCACAAGAAGGCCGTCATCGACGCCCGCCGCGGCAAGAACTTCGCCCGGTTGATCAAGAACATCGAGGTCGCGGCGCGCGTCGGTGGCGGTGACCCGTCGGGCAACCCCACGTTGTATGACGCCATCCAGAAGGCCAAGAAGAACTCGGTTCCCAACGACAACATCGAGCGGGCGCGCAAGCGCGGCGCCGGTGAGGAAGCCGGCGGCGCGGACTACCAGACCATCACCTACGAGGGCTACGGACCCAACGGGGTGGCGGTGCTCATCGAGTGCCTGACCGACAACCGCAACCGCGCCGCCAGCGAAGTGCGCGTGGCGATGACCCGCAACGGCGGCACCATGGCCGACCCGGGCTCGGTCGCCTACCTGTTCAGCCGCAAGGGCACGGTCACGCTGGAGAAGAACGGCCTGACCGAGGACGACGTGCTGACCGCGGTGCTCGATGCCGGCGCCGAGGAC
Organism: Mycolicibacter senuensis; assembly: GCF_003284925.1. Classification (GTDB taxonomy): domain Bacteria; phylum Actinomycetota; class Actinomycetes; order Mycobacteriales; family Mycobacteriaceae; genus Mycobacterium; species Mycobacterium algericum_A. The sequence continues at coordinate 3,188 of NZ_QMEX01000220.1, read as the reverse complement.
GTCAACGACCTGGGCGAGAGCTTCGAGGTGATCTCCGAGCCGGGCGATCTGGTGGCGGTGCGCACCGCGCTGGTCGACGCCGGCATCGACTACGACTCGGCCGAGGCCAGCTTCCAGCCTTCGGTCAGCGTCCCCGTCGACGTCGAAGGCGCCCGCAAGGTGTTCAAGCTGGTCGAGGCGCTCGAAGACAGCGACGACGTTCAGAACGTCTGGACCAACGTCGAGCTGTCCGATGAAGTGCTGGCCGCCCTCGAGTCCGAGTAGCGCCGGTGGCGACGATTCATTTCATCTCGGGCCTGCCCCGGTCGGGCTCGACGCTGCTGGCCGCGCTGCTGCGGCAGAACCCACGATTCGAAGCCGGGATGTCAGGCCCGCTGGCCGGATTGTTCGGCGCCCTGCTCGGCGAGATGAGCGCCCGCAACGAATTCTCGGTGTTCATCGACGACGCCAAGCGGGAGCGCATCCTGCACGGGCTGTTCGACAGCTTCTACGCCGACTGCCCCGCCGACGTGGTCTTCGATACCAACCGGGGGTGGTGCGGCTGGATGGCTGCGGTCTCGCGGCTGTTCCCGGATGCCAAGGTGATCGCCTGCGTGCGGGAGTTGCCGTGGGTGGTCGACAGCATCGAACGGCTGATCCAGCGCAACGTGTTCACGCCGTCGTCGATCTTCGGCTTCAACCCCGGCGGCACCGTCTACACCCGCGCCAACGGCGTGGTGGGACAAGACGGCATGGTCGGCGCGGCCTACGACATGCTCAAACAGGCCTGTTTCGGCGCACAGCGCGACCGGCTGCTGGTGGTGCAGTACGAGACGCTGACCGCCGACCCCGCCCGCACCATGCGGGCCATCTACGACTTCATCGGTGAGCCGATGTTCGAGCACAGCTTCGACCACATCGACTACGACGTCACCGACTTCGACGAGCGGGCCGGCACGCCGGGGTTGCACACCGTGCACAGTGAGGTCAGGGCGCAGCCCCGCGAGACCATCCTGCCCCCGGACCTATTCAAGCGGTTCGTCAACGACGCGTTCTGGCGCGACCCGGCCGCCGTCCCGGCGGGTTTGCGGGTGGTGTGACGGCGGCCGGATCCGCTGCCGCCCCGCGTGTCCTGCCCGCGACTGTCGCCTGCACCCGCTACTGTTCGAACAGATGTTCACTACGGTAGGGAGCTGGCGGTGCGGGTGATGGGTGTCGACCCCGGGCTGACCCGCTGCGGGTTGTCGGTGGTGCAAGGCGGCAGCGGACGCCAGGTCGTCGCCCTGGACGTCGACGTGGTGCGCACGCCGGCCGATCAGCCACTGCCGCAGCGGCTGCTGACGATCAGTGATACCGCCGAGCACTGGCTGGACACGCACCGCCCGGATGTCGTCGCCGTCGAGCGGGTGTTCTCCCAGCAGAACGTCTCCACGGTGATGGGCACCGCCCAGGCCGGCGGGGTGATCGCACTGGCGGCCGCCCGCCGTGGCATCGACGTGCATTTCCACACGCCCAGTGAGATCAAGGCCGCGGTGACCGGCAACGGCTCGGCCGACAAGGCGCAGGTGACGGCGATGGTCACCCGAATCCTCGGATTGCAGCAGAAGCCCACACCCGCCGACGCGGCTGACGCGCTGGCGCTGGCGATCTGCCACTGCTGGCGTGCCCCGATGATCGCGCGGATGGCCGCCGCCGAGGCAATGGCCGCCGAGCAACGGCGCCGCTATGCCGCCAAGCTCAAGGCGGCCCGGGCATGATCGCTTCGGTTCGTGGCGAGGTCATCGACATCGCACTCGACCATGCGGTGATCGAGGCGGCCGGGGTCGGCTACAAGGTGATGGCCACTCCGGCGACGCTGTCGACGCTGCGTCGCGGCACCGAATCCCGGTTGATCATCGCGATGATCGTGCGCGAGGACTCGATGACGCTGTACGGGTTCCCCGACCCCGACGCGCGGGACCTGTTTCTGACGCTGATCGGGGTGTCGGGGATCGGGCCCAAGATCGCCCTGGCGGCGCTGGCGGTCTACGACGCGGCCGCGCTGCGCCGGGTGCTGGCCGACGGCGACGTCACGGCGCTGACGCGGGTGCCCGGGATCGGCAAACGTGGCGCCGAGCGCCTGGTGCTGGAACTGCGCGACAAGATCGGACCGGTGGCGGCCCCCGACGGGGCCGTGTTCAACGGCCATGCGGTGCGCGCACCGGTGGTGGAAGCCCTTGTCGGCCTGGGGTTTGCGGCAAAGCAGGCTGAAGACGCCATCGACAAGGTGCTGGCTGAGTCCCCGGACGCCAGTACGTCCGACGCGCTGCGCACCGCGCTGAGCCGGCTGGGGAAGACCAAGTGAGCGGTTCAGCGAGCCGCGACGGGGGAGAGGCGAAGCTGGGACCGCCGCAAAAACCCGGCCCGGCTGATGACCGCGAGGTGTCGCCGGCGTTGACGGTCGGCGAGGGCGATGTGGATGCGGGCCTGCGCCCGCGCAGCCTGGCCGAATTCATCGGCCAGCCCCGGGTGCGCGAGCAGTTGCAACTGGTGATCGAGGGCGCCAAGAACCGTGGTGGCACACCGGATCACATCCTGCTGTCGGGTCCGCCCGGGCTGGGAAAGACGTCGCTGGCGATGATCATCGCCGGTGAACTGGGCAGTTCGTTACGGGTGACGTCGGGGCCCGCGCTGGAACGTGCCGGCGACCTGGCTGCGATGTTGTCGAATCTGGTCGAGCACGATGTGTTGTTCATCGACGAGATCCACCGCATCGCCCGGCCCGCCGAGGAGATGCTGTATCTGGCGATGGAGGATTTCCGGGTCGACGTCGTGGTGGGCAAAGGCCCTGGGGCGACGTCGATCCCGCTGGAAGTGGCGCCGTTCACGCTGGTCGGGGCGACCACCCGATCCGGCGCGCTGACCGGCCCGCTGCGGGACCGGTTCGGGTTCACCGCGCACATGGATTTCTATGAGCCGGCCGAACTGCAGCTGGTGTTGGCGCGATCGGCGACGATCCTGGGCATCGAGCTCGGCGATGAAGCGGCCGCCGAGGTTGCGCGGCGCTCGCGGGGCACCCCGCGGATCGCCAACCGGCTGCTGCGCCGGGTGCGGGACTACGCCGAGGTGCGCGCCGACGGGGTGATCACCCGCGACGTGGCCAAGGCAGCGCTGGCCGTTTACGACGTCGACGAGCTGGGGCTGGACCGGCTCGACCGGGCGGTGCTGGC